>CAMUYT010000073.1 GCA_947164955.1 uncultured Bacteroidales bacterium
AGGTTGCCGTGACCGATCTCGCGGCGGCTGGTGCTGCGTTGAGCCTTGGCCTCGCCAGTGGCAAAGCCGGGGAAGTTGTAGTGCAGCGTGAAGTTCTTGGTGCCTTCCACCACAGCGCCGTCGAGCGTTTGCTCGTCGAGCTTGGTGCCGAGGGTGACGGTGACCAGAGCCTGGGTCTCACCACGGGTGAACACGGCCGAGCCGTGGGCCTTGGGCAGCACGTCGACTTCGGTCCAGATGGGGCGCACCTCGTTGGTCTTACGGCCATCGAGGCGGATGCGCTCGTTGAGGACGGCGTTGCGCACGGCCGAGCGTTCCACGTCGTGGAAGTAACGCTTGGCGAGCGGGGTGATGGTCTCAAGCTCTTCTTCGGTATATTTCGAAAGGTAATTGTCTAAGATGCCGCTGAAGGTTTCTTCGCGCTTGTGCTTGTCGGCGCAGCCGGTGAGGGCGAAGTCGTAGCACGGTTGGTAGCAGTTGGCTTCGATTTCGGCGCGGAGGTTTTCGTCGTTCACCTCATGGCAGTATTCGCGCTTGGCCTTGTTGACCTGTTCCATCAGCTCGATTTGTGCTTGGCACTGGATCTTGATGGCTTCGTGGGCGGCTTTCAGGGCGCCGAGCATCTCTTGTTCGCTCACTTCCTTGCATTCGCCTTCCACCATGCAGATGTCTTTCATCGAGGCGGCCACCATCAGTTCGAGGCGGGCGTCTTCCATCTGTGCAAAGGTCGGGTTGATAACGTATTCATCGCCGATGAGGGCCACACGCACTTCCGAGATGGGGCCGTGGAACGGAATGTCGCTCACGCAGATGGCGGCCGAGGCGGCCAGGGCGGCTAAGGCATCAGGAGTCTGTTCCTTGTCGTTCGACAGGAGGTTGACTTGAACGATGGTCTCAGCGTGATAGTCGTCGGGGAACAGCGGGCGCAAAGCGCGGTCGATGAGGCGCGAGATGAGCACTTCGTAGTCCGAAGGCTTGGCTTCGCGTTTGAAGAAACCGCCCGGGAACTTACCCGTGGCATAGTATTTTTCCCTATAGTCAACTGACAGGGGGAAGAAATCGGTTTCAGGAGCCACTTCCGTTGCGGAGCAAACGGTGGCTAAGAGTACGGTGTCGCCGCAGCGGAGCATGACAGATCCGTCGGCTTGCTTGGCATAACGGCCGGTATTGAGCGTAATCTCTTGACCGTTAGGCATGTGGATGGTTTGTGTAAATCCTTGAGGACCCATAATTCAAATGATTTTTTACTGTTTTCTCTTTGCTTCTTTAACGTTCAAAATTGGGTGTGATAAATAGCAAAAAAAAGGCAATGTTATTGCCTTTTTCTTGCGTTCCGCATAGGCGGGCGAAAGTCTTACTTTCTGATGCCCAGTTCCTTAATGATGCTACGGTATCTTTCGATGTCGGTTCTCTTCAAATAATCGAGAAGTCTTCTTCTCTTACCTACCAAGCCAACCAACGCACGTTTGGCCGCCACATCCTTGTGATGGACTTTCGTTTGCTCTGTCAAATGCTTAATTCTGTAGGTGAACAAAGCGATTTGGCCTTCTGCTGAACCAGTATCGGCAGCGTTCTTGCCGTATTGGCTGAAAATCTCTGATTTCTTTTCTGCAGTTAAATACATAATTCTCTTCTTTTTACAATAAATTTGTTCTCTAAACGGGCTACAAAGATACGACAATTTTTTGAATTGGTGTCTGTTTTTGCCGAAAAAAGTTTTGAGGTGTTAAAACGTGTCTATGCCGTCCCATTCTACGAGGTCATGACGAACAAAACCTACCGCCCCTTTCACTCTGATTTTGTACCAGCCTTGGGTCTTGCCTAAACAGGGATAGGTTTGGGGAAGTTCCCCTTCGGGGGTCGAAATCTGGGTGATAACGGGGGATTTTAGGTCGGGTTGCGTGCGTATGTTGACATGTGTACGATGGGTGTATACAACACCTTGCCCGTTTTTGGCGCTGTATGTCACGATTTTGTGTCCGATTTTTGGGACTTCAAGATCGTCTTGCACCGAAACGGTGTAGGAGGTCTGATTGGTGCGGACATAACGACCGACCACATCCCCGTGACTGTCGATGACCATCTTCATATGGTCGACAGAGGCCGCTTTGATGTTGGGGTCACCATCGTCTTCATCCACAATGGTGTCGTTTTCCAATTCATCGGTCGTGGCCTCGAATTCAGTGCTCATTTCGGTCTGAGTTGGCAAAGAGGTTTCATCGGAATCGTTTTTCCCACCGCACGAATAGAGCGTTTGGCCTATGCCTAATAGAAGTGCGGCTGCATACCAAAATCTTTTCATAAATCAGTTGTTTTGATGGCATTTTGTCCGACAAATGTACAAAGAAAATGGCATTTGCAAGGAAAAAAACTTTATTTTGTTGCGATAAACGAAAAAAGCAAGGCTTTGCCTTGCTTTCGAAGTAGCGGGAATGAGAATTGAACTCATGACCTCCGGGTTATGAATCCGACGCTCTAACCTGCTGAGCTATCCCGCCGTCTTTCGGGGTGCAAAAGTAGATAAAATTCCAATACGTGCAACAAAAAAGCGGAAAAATATTTTTTCCGCTTTTTTGTCGTTAGCCTATCTGTCAATCAGTCAGCTCTTTGGCTGCTTGCTCAAGCTTGACATCGAGTGACTTCATGGCAGCTTCGATGCCGTTTGTGGTGTCACCTTTCATGCTGAAGTAGAACTTGATCTTGGGTTCGGTACCCGACGGGCGCACCGTAATCTTCGATCCGCTTTCGGTGAAGAATTGCAACACATCGCTCTTTGGTAGGGTGATGGGCGAGGTTTCGCCCGTCAGCAAGTTCTTGGCTTCCTGCAGCTTGTAGTCGCGTATCTCGACCACCTTCTCGCCAGCGATGACGGTGGGTGGGTTGGTGCGGAACTTGGCCATCAAAGCTTTGATTTCCTCGGAGCCGCTGATGCCTTTCTTGGTGAGTGAGACCAACTTTTCTTTGTATAGACCGAACTCCTTATAGATGTCCATGAGCAGTTCGTAAAGCGTTTTGCCTTGCTCGGCGGCCCAGGCGGTGGCTTCGGCAATCATGCTGGTAGCGATGACGGCGTCCTTGTCGCGCACGAAGTCGCCGGCCAAGTAGCCGTAGCTTTCTTCGCCACCTCCGATGAATTGTTTCTTGCCTTCGAGCTCTAGGATCTTGTCGGCGATGTATTTGAAGCCGGTCAGCACGTCATAGCGATCGACGTCGTATTTCTTCGCGATTTCGAACAGCAGCTCGGTGGTGACGATGGTCTTGACGATGTACTCTTTGCCGGTGAGTTTGCCTAATTCCTTCCAACGGCGCAGCAGGTAGTAGACGAAGATGCTGGCGGTTTGGTTGCCGTTGAGCAGGATGAACTCGCCCTTGTCGTCCTTCACGGCAATGCCTACGCGGTCGGCGTCAGGGTCGGTGGCCATGACGAGGTCGGCGTTCACCTCTTGGGCTTTCTTCACGGCCAAAGCCATGGCCGCAGGCTCTTCGGGGTTGGGCGACTTGACGGTGGGGAAGTTGCCATCGACGACCATTTGTTCCTCAACGCAATACACGTTCTCGAAGCCTTTCATCTTCAGGATTTCGGGCACCAGGCGTCGACCTGTGCCGTGGATGGGCGTGTAGACTATTTTCAGGTCTTTGTGTTTTTTGATGAGGTCGAGCGAGAGCGACAGGCCGTACACCTTATTTAAATATATGTCGTCAAATTTCTCGTCCAAAACCGTGATGAGGTCGGGGTTGCGCTTGAAGTTGACCATCGACGGGTCGGTGATCTTCTCCACCTCGGCGATGACGTTCTTGTCGTGGGGGCTGACCAATTGTCCGCCGTCGTTCCAATAGGCCTTATAGCCGTTGTATTCTTTAGGATTGTGCGAGGCAGTGACCATTACACCGGCGTCGCATTTCATTTCGCGCACGGCGAACGAAAGCTCTGGGGTGGGGCGGAGGCAGTCGAAGATGTAGACCTTGATGCCGTTGGCCGACATCACATCGGCGGTGACGTTGGCGAAGGCTGGGCTGTTGTTGCGTCCATCGTATGAGATGGCGATGCTCAGGTCCTTCTTGTCGGGATGCATCTTCTTGATGTAGTTGGCGAAGCCTTGGGTGGCCATGGCCACGGTGTAGATGTTCATGCGGTTGGTGCCTGCACCCATGATGCCGCGCAGCCCGCCAGTGCCGAACTCGAGGTTGCGGTAGAAGCTCTCAGTGAGTTCGTTAGGGTCGTTGTCGAGCATGTTTTGCACGCTCTTCCTAGTTTCTTCATCGTATTGCTCTGTGAGCCACGATTTTGCTCTTTCGATGATTTGAGGATCCATATTGATATAATTTTGTTGTGTTTTCTGTTGATGCAGGGACTTGCGTTGCCTTGTTAGTGCAGGGACTTACGTCGCCTTGTCAGTGCAGGGACTTACGTCGCCTTGTTAGTGCAGCGGCTTACGTCGCCTTGTCAGTGCAGGGACTTACGTCGCCTGCTTATTGGCTGTCGCCCCTACGGGGCTTGGCTTCTTCGTCGCTTCGCGTCATTGCGAGCGCAGCGAAGCCATCCATTTTAATTCGTCAATACATTTCTCCAAGCTCTTCCTCCAGTCCGGAATCTCAATTCCTGCAAAATCCTTTATCTTGCTCAAATCCAATACACTATATGCAGGTCTTTTGGCCTTGGTGGGGTATTGGTCGGTGGTGATGGGGTTTACCTTGCAGTGTTTTCCACCGATTTCCATGATGGCGGTGGCGAAATCGTACCAGGTGATTTGTCCCTCGTTGGTGAAGTGGAAGGTCTCGTGGACTTCGTTCTTGCCGTTCTTGTTGAGCAATGAGACCAAAGCTATGGCCAAGTCGTGCGCCCAGGTGGGACAGCCTTTTTGGTCGGCCACCACGTTGATTTCATCTTTCGTGTCGCCAAGCATGAGCATGGTTTTCACGAAGTTCTTGCCCACAGAGGAGTATAGCCATGCCGTGCGCACAATCATGTAGTTGCAGCCGCTTTCGCGGATGAGGCGTTCGCCTTCCGCCTTTGTGCGGCCGTAGACCGACTGGGGGTTGATGGTGGCATCCACTTTGTAGGGCTCGTGGGCATCGCCGCCGAAGACATAGTCGGTGGAGACGTGGATGAGCAGCGCATTGTGTCTCTTGCAAGCCTCGGCTAACACTTTGGGTGCTAAGGCGTTGACCAAGTTTGCCAAATCTGGTTCGTCTTCCGCCTTGTCGACAGCAGTGTAGGCCGCGCAATTGATGCAGGTGTCGATATGGTTGGCTTCAAAACAAGCTTCCACGGCGGTGTCATTGCAAATGTCGAGGGTGTCGACATCGGTGAAGAACCATTGGTGCGGTGAGGATAGCGTCGCTAGTTTTTGGAGCTCAGTTCCTAATTGACCTTTGCAGCCTGTTACTAATATGTTCATTTCCAGTTGTTTTAAAAGTTATGTACAAAAGCGATGCCTAACGACTCCTTGAATTGGAGCTTGGGAATATTGTCGACCACAGTCTGAACGCCTTCTATCTCTTCGTAGACAGGGAAGGTCGTTTTATGGTCGTATTTGAGGTGAATGAAGATGATCGTCGACAGGTATTTCGTGATGCTGAAGTTGAAGGTGTTTTCCCAGTTCACGTCGATGGGTAGGCGGTCGTCGTCACGTCGTTCCCAATAGTTGTAGAATGTGTTGAGCATGGTGGTGTAGGTGATGCTCTTGCCGATGGGCTGTCTGTAGTTGACGATGACATTGATGCCGATGGCTGGAGCGATGTGTTCTCCAGGAATCCAGAGGCTGTCTTCGGTATAATAGCCTTTCTTGACGCCGAAGCTGCCTTTGTCGGCAAGTTCTTGGTTCATCACGAAGGTGACTTTTCCAGCCAACGGGCTCATGAATACTTGTATGCGTTCGTCTTTGGTCTTGTAGGAATAACCTGCCGAGACGGTGAAGTAGGCAGGGGCGAAGAAGCCCGAGATGACGGTGGAATCGTTGGGGTATTTGTAGCCGTTGGCAAACTGTGTGTTGAAGGTCGACACCATTGAAAGATTCCATTGGGTCTTGCTGTCCAAGGTGAGGGCATAGGTGAGGTCGATCTTGTCGTCTTGTTTCTCGATGCGCTTGTCGGCGAAGCGTGCGATGCCGAAGGCGAAGTTGCCGGTCAGCTTTTGCTCTAACGATTTCCTGTGGTAAATGAGATTGAAATTGGCGAACGACTTGGCAGCCCATGTGTTTTCGCCGCCGGCAGCCCAATTGGAGAGTGCCAACTGGTTGAGATTCAGTCCATAGCTTCCGTTGAAACTCAGCCTCTCGTTCAAAATGTTGATGATGTTCTCCTTAGGACGCGGACCGTTGGGTCGTTTTGGCGTGAGCGAATCGATATGACGGTTGATGGCGGCCAGTTCGTTTTCGATGGACTTCTGCTCGTTCAACGTCTCATCCAGGTGTCGGTTCAAGATGGTGATGGTGTTTTCGATTTGTTGAATGTCCTGGTTGACTTCAAATTGCTGTGACATGAGCAATTGCTTGATGCGGATGAAGTCGAGGGTGTTGTGACAAATGGAGTCGATGCTGGGGGTAAAAAAAACGTACTGCCCTTGTCCAAAAGCGGAGAAAGAGAATATTGATGATATGAAAATCAGCAAAATACGTAATAAATGCCTTTGTTGTGATCTCATCGGGGCAAGGCTTAATGCTTCCACTCGCAAAGATATGCGAATTTTAAGAGAAAACGAAGATTTTGGCCAAAATATTACGCTTCGTCGAGTGAAATTTTGTGGTTGGTCTGGTAAAGATGTTTCTTCACATTCTCGTATTGGTATGTGACTTTGGTCCACATGTCGACGTTTTTCTTGATTCCGAGGATGCGGCGGTGCATCACGCGTAGGTCTTCTCCGAGGCTGTGGTATATGGCTCCTGAGATGCCGATGTAATAGGGGCGGGTGCATTCCTTGGAGATGCGGATGGCTTTCAGGATGCAGCTGCCGAACCAGGTGAGGTGGTCGGTGCCGTTGTCGGAAACGTTTTTCGAGCCCATGATGTGTCCGTGGTCAAGACCCATGGAGAATTCCAATCCGGGAATGGAGGCAAACGGTTGCTTGAAGTCATCGCTCAGGGCTTGCACAATCTTCAAGGCGCCTTTGACACCTTGCGACAGCGATTCGTCGCGTCCGGGATAGACGATGAGAAATGCGTTGGGTGCGTAGCAGTTGAGGAAAGCACCGTCAGGTTTGACGACGGCTTCAATCACCTCGTGAAACATGGTGTAGGCTTGTGCTACTTTTCGGCGTCCGCACTCTTTTAAGAGATAGGCCAAGTTTTTGATTTCAAAGTAGATGACTGTGGCTTCCATGTAGATGCCAGAACAACCATAGTCAATCTTGGTCGCATCGTTAACGTCTTTTGTCTCGATGTAATCGAACTCGGCATCGGCATACAATGCCAGCTTCTGGTTTAAAGATTCTTTCCAACTCATGACTGTGCTCTATATGAGAACAGCACCCGAAAGGGTGCTGTTCGTGTTTCTTATTCCATATTGGTGTAGACGGCCTGGACGTCTTCGTCTTCATCGAGCTTGTCAAGGAACTTCTCGATTTCAACCATTTGTTCGTCGGTGAAGCTGACGGTTTGGTTGGGGAAGCGTTGCAGGTTGGCCTTCACGATGTTGATCTTGCGTTCTTCAAGGGCGTCGTGCATGGTGCCGTAGTCGGTCCACGCGGTGTAGACGGTGGTCGTGGTGGTGCCTTCCTCTTCGTCGGTTTCGCTGACGATTTCGTCCAGACCATAGTCAATGAGCTCAAGTTCAAGTTCGTCCTTGTCCATACCTGCGGGCATCTCGATTTCGAAGACGGCCTTGCGGGTGAACATGAATTCCAACGAGCCGATGGGCAGGAACGAGCCGCCGCACTTGTTGAAGTACGACTTCACGTTGGCCACGGTGCGCGTGGTGTTGTCGGTGGCACATTCCACCATGCATTGGATGCCGAAGGGGCCTTTGCCTTCGTATGTGATTTCCACAAGGTTGGCGGCGTCCTTATCGGTGGCACGCTTGATGGCGGCATCAATGTTGTCCTTTGGCATGTTCTCAGCCTTGGCGTTCTGGATGGCCTGGCGGAGTTTGGGGTTCATGTCGGGGTCGGGACCGCCTTCCTTGGCAGCGATGGTGATTAGTTTTCCGAGTTTCGGGAACACGCGCGACATGTGTCCCCATCTTTTCAGTTTGGCCGCTTTGCGGTATTCAAATGCTCTTCCCATATTAAGTCTTTTCTTTTGTTGATTTTTACAAATTTGGGTGCAAAAATAATAAATCGGCTTGAATTATTGACTTTTCTTGCCAAAAATCTTTTGTTTTGCCTGTTTTGCCTATCTTTGCAGTACAAATTAATAAGGTATGAGGGTGTTGGTGCTTACCGAAACGGATGCTGGTTGTGGCCCGATGGCCGCGGCTTTTCTGCGTGGTTATTCGACTTCGATGGAGGTGGAATCGGCAGGACGTTGCCCTATGCAAAACATTGATTTATTGGCGGTTGTTGCAATGAAAGAATGCCTGATTGACTTGTCGGGATACCAGCCGAAAGCGGTTGCCACATTAGATTTGTCCACCTTTGACGTGATTTACGAATGCCCCGATTTGCCGTTGCCTACAAACGTCGACGATTTTCGCGAGCTACGTGATTTTATCAAAAACGAGGCCTATCTGTTTTTCCGTCATTTGTAGACTTCGTTCTCGTCAATCAAATTATTCAACAACGCATACACCGTAAGACCCGAAACGCTCTTGATGCCCGTCTTGCGCGTGATGTTCTTGCGGTGTGAGATGACGGTGTGGATGGAAATGTTCATTTGGTCGGCTATCTCCTTGTTCATCATGCCTTTGGCAACGGCCACCAGTACGTCGATTTCGCGTTTCGATAGCTCTACGTCGTCGGTCTTGTCTTGTTTCTCTGCGTCATGTGCGAATTGGTTCATCTTGTTGATGACTTTCAGTTTCGTGTCGTTGATTTCGATGACGCCGTCGTATGGTTTCAGCGTGGAAGGCTCGACATAGGTGGTCATCAAGGCGATGACGGTGAGTTGTGGGTACTCTTTCTTGAGTTGCTGAGGCAGGTTGCGGTCGGTGAATCCAAGCAGGTTGGTGTTGATAATCAGCATGTTTGCGTCAGTAGAGAGGATTTTCTCTGTGAGCTGGTCGGGTGTGTCGACACGTGCCACCACGTCGCATCCCGAGATGCCTTGAATGATTTCGTAAAGTCCCGTAGTGATGATTTCCGAGGCCTCACAAATAATGATACGGTTACTCATTGCTTGGCATTTTCGAGGGTTTCGACATAAGGGATAAGTATCTGGTCCTCAATGAGGGAGTGACTGATGAGGTCGGCAGAGAGCTCGATGATATCGGTCGAGATTTCGATGCGTTCCTTGGGGAGAATGTCGCCCGGCAAGTATTTGACGAGGATGTTCATCATGTCTTCAAGCGTGTCTTCGATGTTGCTGTGGTTGACTCGGAATTGACTGATGCTGAAGTTGTTCGTGCTTTGGCCTTTCCTTAGCGACTCGATATAGGGAAACACCTCTTCCTCTTCGTATTTGAAGTGCTTTTTCACCTCCTGTTGGTACTCGTTATAGAAGTGGTTGAGCATGTTGCCGTATTTGGGACCGGCGGCATTGATGATGTGTTGCAGGTGTTCTTCGATGTGCGGGAAACGCTCGTCTAAGTAATAGCGATGTGATGCCAGGAGGTAGGGCAGGAGGCCATCCATGTCGATGGCTTCGATGTCTTTGGGGTGAACCAAGGCCTCATCGTCGGTGTAGATGTTGCAGATGAGGAGGAAAAGTCGCGTGTCGACGCCATTGGCGCGACACACTTCACCGATGCTATGGTCGCCGAATCCTAATTGGATGCCGAAGCGGGGGAGCAGGGGCAAGAGCTTTGGGTTGACGGCGATCATTTCGTATAGTTTCGACTTTTCGGAGAAAAAGGGTTGTTTGCTCATAGGATGATGTTTTTATGGCTTGCAAAAATAAAAAAAACCGTTCCAAAAGGGACGGTTTTTATGCGATTTGATGAAAATTCGCTGTTTAGGCCTCGGCAGGAGCCTCGGTGGCTTCGGCGGCGGGAGCCTCTTCGGCGGGAGCTTCTTCAGCAGCAGCTTCGGCAGCGGCCTCGGCTTCGGCGGCTTTCTTGGCTTCCATCTCAGCGAGTCTCTTCTTGGCGAGTTCGGCAGCGCGAGCCTCGTTCACTTGTTTTTCAGCATCAAGGCGGGTCTTCTTTTCGCCACGGGCCTTCTCTTCATTGGCCTTAACGATGCCAGCAGCCTTGGCTTCCTTCTCCTTCATCCAGTTCTGGAACTTGATTTCGGCTTGCTCTTCAGTCATGGCGCCTTTCTGGACACCACGCATCAGGTGATACTTCATCATGACGCCGGTCTTGCTGAGCAGCGAGCGGGCTGTGTCGGTGGGCTGGGCGCCAACGCTGTACCAATACAGGGCTCTGTCGAACTTGATGTTGATCTGAGCGGGGTTGGTGAGCGGGTTGTAGGTGCCTAATTTCTCAATGAATTTGCCATCACGTGG
>CAMUYT010000074.1 GCA_947164955.1 uncultured Bacteroidales bacterium
TGGGCAAGAAGCTCGGTCTGTTGGCCTTCGGCAACGTGGGTCGCAACGTGGCCCGTATCGCCAAGGGCTTTGGCATGGACGTCTACGCTTTCGATGAATTCGTCCCCGCCGAAAAGATCGAAGAGGCTGGTGTTCACGCCGTTGCCAACCGTGACGCCCTCTTTGAGACCTGCGACGTGGTGAGTCTCCACATCCCGGCCACTGCCGAGACCAAGCAGAGCATCAACTACGCCGTGGTGAACAAGATGCACAAAGGTGGCATCCTGGTCAACACCGCCCGCAAGGAAGTCATCAACGAGCCCGAACTGCTCAAGCTGATGGCCGAGCGCACCGACCTGAAGTACATCACCGACATCATGCCCGATGCCGATGCCGACTTCAAGGCTTTCGAAGGCCGCTACTTCGCCACGCCCAAGAAGATGGGCGCCCAGACGGAAGAAGCCAACATCAACGCTGGCCTCGCCGCCGCACACCAGATTGCCGACTTCTTCAAGACCGGCAACAAGCGTTTCCAAGTGAACAAATAAACTAGAATAACTGCGAAAGGCACCACAAGCCAATCCCTTGTGGTGTCTTTTCCATAATTGTCTGATAATGATTTCGGAAAATATCAAACCCATCAACTTCTTCAAATTCGAAGGCCTCCGCATCTATCACAAGTCGGTGGACTTCTCCAATGCTATCCTATCGTTAGGCAATTGCTGCCAAACCGACGCCCAAAGACTCCTAATTGACAAATTCTTCAATGAAGCATCGCAAATCTCGTCACACATCATCGATGGGGCATCCCGCTCTAAAACCGAGTTCATCCAATATTTGCAAAAAGCCAAATCAAACATCGGCAACTGCGTAATGCTCTGCGCCTTGGCCTCGAAACAACACTTGGTTGACGAGACCCAAGAAAACGACATCCGCAACGAGCTCATGGAGCTAACCAAGATGATAGGAGCACTAATCATCTCCTTTCAAAAACACGACCCAACCAACAATCCCGAAATTTGACCTTTGAAAAACAGAACGCAACAACAATTAAAACGCTAACAATATGTCAGTTATCAAACCTTTCAAGGGATGGCGTCCAGGAGTGGACATCGTCCAAAAACTAGCTTCACGCCCCTACGACGTACTGAACACCGAAGAGGCACGCAAGGAATGCGAGGGCAATCCCTACAGCCTGCTCCACGTGACCAAGGCTGAAATCGACCTGCCTGAAGGCCACAAGGACAGTGACCTGGAAACCTATTTGAAAGTCGTCGAGAACTTCAACTCGTTCAAGGACTTCGGATGGATTAAGCAAGACCAGGAAGAGAAGCTTTACGTCTACGCTCAAAGCATGAACCCCACAGAGCCTAACGCTCACTGGCAGTATGGCATTGTGGCCTGCGCCTATAGCGAAGACTACGTGAATAAGGTCATCAAGAAGCACGAACTGACCCGCAAGGACAAGGAAGAGGACCGCATGAAACACGTCCGCCTCACCAACGCCAACGTGGAGCCCGTGTTCTTCGCCTACCCTGCCGTTGCCGAAATCGACGCCATCGTGAGCAAGATCACTGCTGAGAAGCCCATCTACGACTTCATCGCCAAGGAAGACGGCTTCGGCCATCGCTTCTGGATCATCGACGACAAGGCCACCATCGCCCGCCTCGTTGAATTGTTCGATAAGAAGGTTCCGGCCATGTACATCGCCGACGGTCACCACCGCAGCGCTGCCGCCGCCCTCGTCGGACAAGAGAAGAAGGAGAAGAATCCTGCCCACACCGGCAAGGAGGAATACAACTATTTCATGACCGTTATTTTCCCCGACAACCAGCTGAAAGTCATCGACTACAACCGTGTCGTGAAAGACCTCAACGGCCTCACCAAGGAGCAGTTTCTCAATGCCCTCAACGACGCCTACGTCGTTGAAGATATGGGTACCGAAATCTACAAGCCCTGCAAACTGCACGAACACAGCATGTACCTCGACGGCCATTGGTACAAGATGACGGCCAAGGCTGGCAAGTATGACGACAACGACCCGATTGGTGTCCTCGATGTCAAGATTTTGAGCGACCATGTGTTAGACAAGATTTTGGGTATCAAGGACCTCCGTACAGACAAGCGTATCGACTTCGTCGGTGGCATCCGCGGTCTTGGCGAACTGAAGCGTCGCGTCGACAACGGCGAGATGAAAGTGGCATTTGCCCTCTATCCGGTCTCGATGCAACAAATCATCGACATCGCCGACAGCGGTAACATCATGCCACCCAAGACCACTTGGTTCGAGCCTAAACTTCGCTCTGGCTTGGTCATCCACACGCTGGATTGATTAGGACGCAAGACTTTATGACATGGGACGCGAGACTTTAATGCTTGCGTCCTTTTTTTTCATACTTTTGCAAACACAATCCCATGGATCAACAGCCTGTAAATATCACCCCCAACCTCATCAAGCATTTTGCCGACTACCTGCGGCTGGAGCTCTCGCTGTCTGAAAATAGCGTGGAAGCCTATTGTCATGATGTTCACCTGTTTCTACAATATCTGGAATGTAGAGACGGTGCATGCCCCGCCTCTACAGCAATCGACGACATCACACAAGACACCATTGAGAATTTCTTCGCTTATCTTTACGACCTCAACATCGGCGCTACCTCACAAGCCCGTATCCTCTCCGGACTGAAGTCGTTTTGGCGCTACCTGACGCAAGAAAGCCTTACCGATAAAGACCCCACCATCCTCATTTCCTCCCCGTCGATGGGACGCCACCTGCCGGAAGTGCTCACCTACGAAGAAATCCAAAAAATGATCGACAGCATCGACCTCAGTCAACCCAACGGCCACCGCAACAAGGCCATGATTGAGGTGATGTATGGCTGCGGATTACGAGTTTCAGAACTCATCGGATTGCAAATCAGCGACATCTATCGCAACGACGGTTTTCTGCGCATCATCGGCAAGGGCAACAAGGAACGACTTGTACCCATCGGCGACAGCAGCCTGAAAATCCTCTTTCAATATATTGAAGGGGCACGACTACACGTCAACGTACAGCCAAAATTCACCGACACCGTGTTCCTCAACAGCCGTGGGACAGGGCTAACGCGCCAAATGGTATTCCTCATCGTCAAAGATCTGGCCGAGAAGAATGGCATCAACAAGACCATCAGTCCACATACGTTTCGCCACAGCTTCGCAACGCACTTACTTGAAGGCGGTGCCAACCTACTTGCTGTACAACAGATGCTCGGTCACTCGAGCGTAAGCACAACGGAAATCTACACGCATATTTCTGACGAATTGCTAAGAGACACACTAACAAGTTATCATCCGAGGTTTAAGAAATGATTTGGCATTTGGTGCAAAGGGCAATTAGCTGTTAGCCATTAGCTTCTGGGCTACCATGCTAATAGTTAACGGCTAAAAGCCAAGAGCCAAACATTTCAACAATTAAACAATTAAACAATCAACAAAACCGTTATCTTTGCAGAAAATTTCCACTATGGACATCTCAAAATTCGACTTCCTGAAAGGCCTCCGTCACGACCGTTTCTTCCTTTTGGCCGGCCCATGCGTGATTGAGGACGAGTCCTCTCCCCTCTTCATTGCTGAGACGCTGAAAAACATCTGCACTAAACTCGATATCCCGCTCATTTTCAAAGGCTCCTACCGCAAAGCCAACCGATCCAGATTGGATTCCTTTACGGGTATCGGCGACCTAAAAGCACTAAAAGTGCTTGAAAAAGTCAAACAAGAGCTGGGAATCCCCGTGGTGACCGACATTCACTCCGCCAGCGAAGCGCCAATGGCTGCCGACTATGTCGATGTCCTGCAAATTCCAGCCTTCCTCTGTCGACAGACCGACCTGCTTGTGGCCGCCGCCAAGACAGGCAAGGCTGTTAACATCAAGAAAGGACAGTTCCTTTCGGGTGAGGCGATGGGCTTTGCCGTCGAAAAGGTCAGGCAGTCGGGCAACGACAAGGTGATGCTCACCGAGCGTGGTTCGATGTTCGGCTACCAGGATTTGGTGGTCGACTACCGCAACATCACAGCCATGCAACAATTCAATGTTCCAGTCATTTTGGATGTCACCCATTCGCTTCAGCAGCCCAACCAGACCAGCGGCATCACGGGGGGCAAGCCCGAATTAATTGGCCTAATCGCAAAGGCAGGTATTGCGGCAGGTGCCGATGGCATCTTCATGGAGGTGCACCCCGAACCTAAAAAAGCCAAGTCTGACGGGGCTAACATGCTCCGTCTCGACCTGGCTTCAAGTCTTTTGCAACAACTGGTGCGAATCAGAGAGGCTGTTACTGCATCTTCACATTGACAATTTGCCCCGTCTCCGTGTCAAACACAAGTTTTGCACCCATCAAAGGAGCCGTAAGTAAAGCGCCCAACTGATTGACAACAACACGATCTTCGATCAAAGTTTTGTTGCCACACATCACTTTCACATTGGCCATATCAGGAATGCGATAGAACAACTTGTTCTCATACGACATCGATTCCACTGCCGATTGACTCGGTGCATTGATGGCAGCAGTAGTATTCATCGACAATGTCTGAACACTAATAGCAGAGCCCGAACCTGCTGTACCCACTGTCAAGCCCTCGTTTTCCGAGAATTTGGCCACTGTTTGCACGGGCACTTCCTTATTGGGAACCACATACACCGTCTTCACAACCGTCTTTTTTGCATGGTTGCCAAGCAATAAATTGGTATACTCCTCCTCCATCTCGTTCAACTTTTGCAACATCAGATTGAGCGTCTCAGGATTGAAGGCAACCTCGTAAAAACCGGAAACCAGTTTGAACTTCGCATTGCGAATCTCCTCAATCTTGTCAGACACCTCCTTAGCCAATTGGGCATTCGACTTTCCCGACGAAACCAAGTCCATCAACTTTTTGTTGGCATAAACTTGTTTCGGGCCATCGCAACATGACTTGGACTCACGAACAGGAGCGCTTTCGGCCTCGGCAGGCGTATCATCGAAGCCAGCACTACGGATAATACCGTTAGGCATGATGTCAAATCGCGTCTTGCTTCCGCCACGAACGCTTCCCAAGGTAACGAAGAACAGTGCGTTGGGATCCGGCGAAGCCACCGTGCTCATCTGAACGTCAAGAAGACGGTACTCTGTGGTCTCATACTCCACATAGTCAGCCATACCCATATAATTGGAGGCATAGTCGCTGAGCGGGCTCTTCTCAAGTTGGGTTTCCTCAATGATGAAATCGAGTTTTAGCATGGTCTGCGGCAAGGAATAATACAAGCCGTTTTGCTGCCCTGGATTGACATTCTTGGCAAACGTAGTGGAAAATTGGGCATGAAGTTGGCCCACCATCAAGGTCAAGGCCAACATCGCCATGGTGATTCTAGTGATAAATCTGTCCATTGTACTATTGTTTAGATTCAAACTTCAAAAATACACATTTTTCATCAAACGCGTCAAGCTTTGGCTGATTTTTCCTTATGGCTAAAAACAAGCAAAGCAAGGAAGGTCAGCAGCCCGTTGATGATAAGTATTTCAAAACCAATTCGATAACCTCCAAATAGTTGGGGCGAATACAGTTTCAAAAAATAGCTAATGACAGGAGAAGCCAAGGCTATAAAAGGAACAGCCTTATCGATGACTTTTCGGTTTTTGACGAATAAGCCGAAAGTGTATAAGCCTAACAAGGGACCATAGGTATAACCCGCAATGTCGAACACTTTGTCGATAAGTGACTCGTTGTGGAACGGGCGGAACGCTATGATTACCAACAAGTAAAGCAAGGCAAAAAACACATGGACACACTTACGGTAGCGCGTGATTTGTTCCTCTGTCATCTGCTTCTTGTCGAAATGCATGAAATCAAAGCAAAATGTTGTGGTTAAAGCCGTTAAGGTTCCGTCGGCACTAGAATAGCCTGCTGCTACAAGTCCAATAACAAATACAATTGCCGTGAACTTGCTCAATGAGAACGCTACGGAAGGGAAGATCTTGTCGTTGACCACCACCCCTGCCTCGTTCACCGGCAACGGAAAGCCTGTCGTCTGAGCATAATAAATCAAGGCGGCTCCCAAGCAGAGGAACAACGCATTGACCACGACAAAAAGCAGACTTGAAGTCATCACATTCTTTTGGGCATCACGCAAATTCTTACATGTCAGGTTTTTCTGCATCATATCCTGGTCAAGGCCCGTCATCGTGATGGTGATGAACATACCACTAAGGATTTGTTTCACCCAGAATTTGTTGTGTGTCCAATCGGTCTCAAACATTTTGGTATACCCTTTATCTGAAGCCGATTTCAGCAGGTCGCCCAATGAGATATTGAGGTTCTTTATAATATACCAAGCCGTCAGAAAAGCGGCCAAAAGCAGAAACGTGGTCTGCAAGGTATCGGTCCACACTACCGTCTTGATACCACCTTTGAAGGTGTAAAGCAGGATGATGGCTATGAAGATGACCGCAGGCACCCAGAATGGAATGCCCCATGCCTTGAATACAAACTCATAGAGCACAAACACAACGAGATACATACGCAAAGCAGAGCCTAACAGTCGTGACAAAATGAAAAAAGCAGCCCCCGTCTTCTCTGATTTCGGCCCGAAACGCATATTTAAATAGGTATAGATCGAGGTTAAGTTCAACCTATAATACAATGGGAGAAGAACCAGCGCAATAACCGCATAACCAAGCACATAGCCAAAAACAAGCGGCATATAGGTAAACTGGCCTGTATACACCCCACCAGGCACTGACATAAACGTCACGCCCGATAAAGAAGCGCCAATCATGCCATAGGCGACCACGAACCAAGGCGAGTTCTTATTGCCACGGAAAAAAGCTGCATTGTCGGACTTTCGTGCGGTAAGATGCGAGATGAAAAACAAAAGAACCGTATAGGCAATGAAAACAATTAGGATAATGGTGGGTGTCATTGGTTTGATTTTGATTGTGCAAAAATAGGAATAATTACGGCTGTCGCGCCTAAAAAAACGTTATTTTTGCTGCCCAATAAAAAGACACGCCCTATGAAAGGATTATACACCATTTTATTACTCATTGTTTCCAATGTCTTCATGACCTTTGCCTGGTATGGACAACTCAAATTGATCGATATTGTCCCCTCTTCAAAAGACTGGCCATTGGTTTTGGTCATCCTTATGTCATGGGGCATTGCCTTGTTCGAATACTCATTCATGATTCCTGCCAACCGAATCGGAGCAGCTGTCAACGGGGGGCCATTCAACCTCATCCAATTAAAGGTGATACAAGAAGCCGTCTCCCTCACCGTCTTCACGACCATCGTCATCACCGTTTTCAAAACCGAAACATTCCGATGGAACCACATTGTATCGTTCGTCCTAATCGTACTCGCCGTATTTTTCGCTTTCAAAAAATAGATTTTTGTTGCTTCATACGTTTTTTTGCATGATATTTGCGGCTTGATAAAGGACCATACAAAAGCATAAAAAGAAAGGATAAGATATGAAATTCTATGACATTGATTCAGTGTTCACATTTGGGAAATACGAAGGCATGACCATCGCTGAAGTGTACCAAAAAGACCCCAAATACCTGAAATACTGCGAAGAGAACATTGACGAATTCTACGTCTCGCCCTCGGTAATGCGTGAATTGAAATCAATGAGCCGCAGTATCAACGACTCAGCGCTACTTGATGTCAACTTTGACAAGATGAGTGACGACGAGATTGACAGTTTCATTAACGAACACGACGAAGAGGAAGCCTTCGACGAATCAAGGCTTGAACGAGACTTCGATTGGGAAAACAACGATTTTGCTGATGACTCGCCGTTCGACGAGTTTGAAGACGAGTACGACGAGGAAGATTTCGCAGACGAGTTTGGCGACAGCTTCGACGAGAGTTTTGATGGCAACATCGACGACTTGTATTGAAAAGAGCCGGCTTCTTTTCTATCTTAGAAACAAATCTTAAACGAATAAAGCCACCGTTTGGTGGCTTTATTCGTTATGCGTTGATGCGCTCCGAAATGGAATAGACTCGCTTGTCGCGTTGCGTCGAAGTAATCATCTCAGCCAAAAAGCCTGTCGAGAACAACTGCACGCCAATGATGATGGCCAACAACGCAAAGTAAAACAAGGGGCGATTGGTCATGCCATAGCCGTGGGCAAACAAGCGGATGCAAGCCAAATAAACGGCAATGACAAAACCAACAAGGAACGTAATGGAGCCCAACATGCCAAAGAAATGCATCGGACGGTTGCTGAACTTGGAGATGAAATTGATGGTCAGCAGATCGAGGTAACCGCGAACGAAACGACTCATTCCGAACTTGCTGTTACCGTATTTCCGCTTCTGATGGTGCACCACCTTCTCCCCGATGTGGCCAAAGCCATTCATCTTGGCGATGACGGGAATATAACGGTGCATCTCACCATACACTTGGATGTTCTTCACCACTTCGTTACGATAAGCTTTCAAGCCACAGTTGAAGTCGTGCAGCTTAATCCCCGACATCCGGCGCGTGGTCCAGTTAAAAAACTTGGAAGGAATGTTCTTCATCAGTTTGGAGTCGTAACGCACTTTCTTCCAACCCGAAACAAGGTCATAACCATCTTCCTTGATCATCTTGTAAAGTTCCGGGATCTCGTCGGGGCTATCCTGCAGGTCGGCGTCCATCGTGATGACCACATCGCCTTGAACAATCTTGAAGCCCTCGTTAAGTGCAGGCGACTTACCATAATTCCTTCTGAAACGCAATGCCTTAACGTTGGGGTTGGCTTCAGAAAGTTGCTGGATGGTGGCCCATGAGTTGTCAGTCGATCCATCGTCGACAAAAACGATTTCATAGGAGAAGCCATGTTCATCCATTACCCGACGAATCCAAGCCTCCAACTCGGGCAACGACTCGGCCTCGTTCAATAGCGGTACTACAACTGATATATCCATATTGTTCTATTTTATCACAAAACCCACAAAACTCACAAAACCTACCTTAGAAGTTGGAAAGCAGCCAACCGGCCTGCTTTCCGGCGACAACCCGGTTGGGTGTCGCCATACCACAAAAACAAGTTTTGCAGGTTTTGAAAGTTTTGTGACCTATTCATCTGATTTCAGTTTTTCCTCCCATATAGGGTTGCAATGCTTTCGGTATGGCAACACTGCCGTCGGCACGGAGATTGTTTTCCAAGAAGGCAATCAACATGCGCGGCGGGGCGACAACCGTATTATTCAAGGTGTGGGCGAAGTAGTTGCCGTTCTTGCCCTTAACCCTGATTTTCAGGCGTCGGGCTTGGGCATCACCCAAATAAGAGCAACTGCCTACCTCAAAGTATTTCTTTTGACGCGGCGACCATGCCTCCACGTCGAGCGATTTCACCTTCAGGTCGGCCAAGTCACCAGAACAGCATTCGAGGGTACGCACCGGGATGTCCATCGATCGGAACAGATCAACGGTGTTCTTCCACATCTGCTCGTACCAATAGTCAGCATCTTCTTCCTTGCAAAGCACCACCATTTCTTGCTTCTCGAACTGATGAATGCGATACACACCACGTTCTTCGATGCCATGGGCTCCTTTCTCCTTGCGGAAACAAGGTGAATAGCTCGTCAAAGTAAGCGGCAACGAATCCTCGGGAATGATTTGGTCGATGTATTTTCCAATCATTGAGTGCTCGCTAGTGCCGATGAGGTAAAGGTCTTCCCCTTCAATTTTGTACATCATTGCATCCATCTCAGCGAAACTCATCACGCCTGAGACAATCTCACTGCGCACCATGAAAGGCGGCACGCAATAGGTGAAACCACGGTCAATCATAAAGTCGCGCGCATAGCTAATAACAGCAGAATGCAGGCGAGCGATGTCACCCATAAGGTAATAGAAACCGTTACCAGCCACACGATGAGCCGAATCGAGATCGAGACCACTAAACCTTGCCATGATGTCAGCATGATAAGGCACTTCGAAGTCGGGAACAACAGGCTCGCCAAAACGTTCTATTTCCACGTTGAAAGAGTCGTCCTTCCCTACAGGCACCTCGGGAGCGATGATATTCGGAATGGCATACATCACCTTAGTCAGCTGTTCCATGAGAGAGGTCTGCTGCTTGCCGAGCTGTTCCAGTTCCTGGGCGTTGGCTTCCACGAGTTTCTTCATCTCATTGGCTTTCTCGACTTCCTTGTTCTTGAAAAGAATACCGATTTCCTTCGAGATGGAGTTACGTTGTGAGCGCAGGTCGTCGGCTCGTTGCTGACAGTCACAGTATTGCGTATATAAACTGATGGCTTCGTCGACGAGTGGGAGCTTGTTATCTTGGAATTTCTTCTTGATGTTTTCCCTAACAATATCGGGATTTTTGACTAAAAACTTGATATCTATCATAGTAAAAAAAATTGCTTCGTTAGAACGGGCAAAGATAGGAAAAAACTATGAAAGAGAATAAAAAACTTTAGTCGTCATAAAGCAAGAAAGCCCGCACCGTTATGGTGCGGGCTTTCCGCTAAGGGTGGGCG
>CAMUYT010000075.1 GCA_947164955.1 uncultured Bacteroidales bacterium
GTTGGGCCATGCCTTCTTGAAGTCGCTGTAGCTGGTGCGGAAATGGTCGTGCAACGGGCCTTTTTTCCAAATGCGGTGTTTCTTGCCCGTCTTGACAAAACGCTTCACGTCGAGATCGGAGAGAATCTCGAAGAGGAACACGCCGCAGAGCAAAGGCAGCAGCAACTCCTTGTGCATGATGATGGCCGAAACAGCGATGATGCCTCCGATGGTCAAGCTACCCGTATCGCCCATGAAGATCTGCGCGGGGAACGAGTTGAACCACAGGAAACCGATCAACGACCCCACGAAGGCAGCCATGAACACCACCAGCTCCTCCGAGCCAGGGATATACATCAGGTTGAAGTGGCTGGCGGTGACAGCATTACTGGAGATATAGGCCAGGATGACCAACGTCAAGCCGATAATGGCCGAGTTGCCCGAGGCCATGCCATCCATACCGTCGTTGAGGTTGGAGCCGTTGGAGACAGCGGCCACGACAAAAACGGTAAGCAGCACGAGGAACACCCAAGCCAGGTTGTACATCCATTTCGGGCCCGCCCACCTGAACAGGTCGGCGTAGTTAAGGTTATGGTTCTTCAGGAATGGGATCGTGGTACGCGTCGACTTCACGTCGGGGCTCTTCACGACCACCTCTTTGTTGTCTTCAATTTTCACCTGCACCGTCTCGTTGATTTGCACGGCGGGACTGAAACGCAACGTCAGGCCGACGATGAGGCCCAACACAATTTGTCCGCCCAATTTCACCTTCGGTTTCAATCCGTCCTTGTTGCCCTTGAAGGTCTTGATGTAGTCGTCGGCAAAGCCCAAGAGTCCCAATATCAAGGTGGTGACAACCATCAGGATGGTGTACACACTGTGGAGCTTGCAGACGAGCAACACGGGGATGAGAATGGCCGTGATGATGATGACACCGCCCATGGTGGGCACGCCAATCTTTTTCGTGTTGTAGGGGTCGATGGAAGCATCACGCTGTGCCTCAGTGATTTTCTTGCGTTTCAGCATCTTGATGAACCAGTTGCCGAACCACACCGAGATGACGAGGGCCAAGATGACGGCCATCGCCGCACGGAAGGTGACATAGTTGAACACGCCCGCACCCGGGAAATCGTGTTGATCCAAGTAATTGAAGAGATAGTACAACATTATTCAGCCTCCTTAAATGCTTCCGACAAGACTTCCTTGTCGTCAAAATGGTTCTTTACTCCGTTGATTTCCTGATAGTTCTCATGACCTTTGCCAGCCAGCAGGATGATATCGCCTTTTTTGGCCAAGGCCACGGCGGTGCGGATGGCCTCACCACGGTTGGTGATGCTCAGCACCTTGTGTCGGTCTTCATCAGCGATGCCGGCTTTCATCTGACGGATGATGTCGTCGGGGTCTTCGAACCGCGGGTTGTCGCTGGTGAGGATGACCTTGTCGCTGAGCTTGACGGCCACGGCGGCCATCTCGGGGCGCTTGGTGGTGTCGCGGTTGCCGCCACAGCCCACGATGGTGATGAGGGTCTCTTTATGGCAGCGCACTTCGTTGATGGTCTTGAGCACATTCTCCAAGGCATCGGGGGTGTGGGCATAGTCGACGATGCCGACGATGCCGTTCTCGGAATGCACCATGTCGAAACGTCCATTGGCGCCACGCAGCTTACTGATCTCGACCAAAAGCTCGTCCTTATCGAAGCCCAACGCAATGGCGGCACCATAGATGGCCAGCAGGTTGCTGGCATTGAAGCCGCCCACCAGCTGGGTGTACATCTCCGTGCCGTTCACCTTGAGCATCATGCCGTCGAAGTGGCTCTCCATGACAATGCCCTTGAAGTCAGCGTCGTGCTTCAACGCATAGCTCAGCTTGCGGGCCTTGGTGTTTTGCAGCATGACGGCACCATTTTTGTCGTCGAGGTTGGTGAGGGCAAAAGCGGTCTGCGGCAGGTCGTCGAAGAATTTCTTCTTGGCGTTGCGGTAGTTGGCCATCGTCTTGTGGTAATCAAGATGGTCGTGAGTGAGGTTGGTGAAGATGCCACCTGCAAAGTGCAACCCAGCGATGCGGTCTTGCGCCACGCTGTGCGAGCTGACCTCCATGAAGGCATATTCGCAACCTTGTTCCACCATTTGGTGCAGCAGTGCGTTCAGCTCGATGGGGTCAGGGGTGGTATGGGTCGAAGGAACCACGTCGCGGTTCACGATGTTCTCGATGGTGGAGAGCAAACCACAGCAGTAGCCCGCATCGGTGAAGAGACGATATAATAAGGTGGCGATGGTGGTCTTACCGTTGGTGCCCGTCACACCCACCAAACGCAGGTGTTTTGAGGGGTTCCCGAAGAAATTGGAGGCCGCCACGCCGAGGACATAAGCCGAGTTGTCGACCAGGACGTAGGTGACCTTTTCAGCCAAATCGTTCGGCATCTTCTCGCATACGATGGCAGAGGCGCCCTGCGCGATGGCCTTGTCGATGTAGTCGTGGCCGTCGACTTGCGTGCCTTTGACGGCAAAAAACAAGGTGCCAGGTTCCACTTTTCGGGAGTCGAAGGTGATGTTGGGGATCTCCAAATCCTTGTCACCTACGATATCCAAAAGGTTGCAATTTACTAATATCTCATTGATTTTCATCTTCTTTCCAGTGTTAAATGAATGGTACGGTTGGGCCTGATGGTGTCGCCTGCATGAAGCGACTGTTCCACAACGGTGCCTTGTCCGGTGAATGTCGTATGGAAGCCCATGTTTTCCAAGAGGTAAACGGCATCGGTGAGGTCCATGCCAACCACGTTGGGCACGGTATTGCCGATCCTGGCCTCGCGAATGTAGGTCGCGCCGGCTTCGTTGCTTTCCACGGTGACCCAGTCGCCGTTGATGGCCAAGTCGTCATACGACTGACCGATGCTGTTGAGGTATTGCGTTGCTTTGTCGTGACGCACAATGACGGGACTCGTTGCCGTTCTTCTGACCGTGCTGTCGGCGTCGTCTTCGACGGTGCCGATGCGCATGGCATACACCTTCTCGGCGATTTCCCTGAAGCCAGGCGCCGACACACCACCGGCCGCCCATTTGGCGCCACGGGCACGACTCACCATGACAATGCAGCTGTAGCGCGGCTTGTCGGTGGGGAAATAGCCCACAAAAGTGGTGTTATAGAGCTTACGGCCGATGCCAGGCTCGTGATAGGCATAGCCTTGCACCTTGTCGTAATATTGTGCTGTTCCCGTCTTGCCTGCCACGCTGACAACACAGTCTTGGAACTGGCGTCGGGCCGTACCACGAATGACGACACCCTCGAGCATGGTCTGCAGCTTCTTGATGGCCTCAGGCGATGCAATCTGCTCGTTGATGACAACGGGGTCGAATTTCTTGATGGTCTCATCGGCTCGGCGGACCTCGGTGACAAATTGGGGCTTCATCATGCGGCCACCGTTGGCGATGGCGTTGTAGAGCGTGATGAGCTGCAATGGCGTCACGTTTACCTCATAGCCGATCGACATCCACGGCAGCGAGACATTCGACCACAGTTTGCGTCCGTCTTTGGTCTTGTCGTTGGGGTGTTTGATGACAGGCTGCGCCTCGCCCGTGATGCCCGTGCCGATTTTCTTGTTCAGGCCCAAGGCATAAAGCCCGTCGACGTATTTCTCAGGATGGGCGGCAAAGGCCTTGGTGACGAGCACTGCCGTACCTTTGTTCGACGACTGCTCAATGACCTCCTGCACGGTGCAGACGCCGCCTTTGGCGAAGCTGTGGTCGTCTTTCATCGTGCGGTTCGAGAACTTGATGGGGCCCGATCCGATGTTGACCAAGTCGGTAAGCTGCATCTTCTCGTTGTGGTTGAGCAGCACCACCATCGAGGCGATCTTGAACACTGAGCCGGGTTCATAACGCTCGGCGAGGGCGACATTGTACGATTCCTCGTATTTGCCCGTCTCATGGTTGAGGCTGAGATTGGCCAACGCCTTGATGTAGCCCGTCTCCACGTCCATCAAGATGGCACAGCCCTGCTCGGCCTTGTTGGTGACCAAGGTATTGTTAAGCGCACTCTCAACGATGTCCTGCAACTTGATATCGAAAGTGGTGATGACGTCGTTGCCGTTTCTGGCATCGGTGTTGTCTTCCGAGTCGACGGGCATCCAGTTGCCATGATGGATGCGGCGTACCAACTGCCGGCCATTCTCGCCCTTGAGGTATTCATTGAACGCCCCTTCGAGGCCGAAATAATAGCCTTTTTCCTCATTGGCCATACCCAGCATGAGGCTGGCCAAGTCCTTGAAGGGATGCTCACGGCGGACTTTCTTTTCGATAACGAGACCGTTTTTGTAGACCCCTCGGTTGAAAATAACGAATTGCTGCATCTCGCGCAACTCGGCTTGGGTGATATTGAGTGCAATCTTATAGTGACGGTTTCCCTTGGAGATGCCCACACCGAAAAACTCTTTCCATTGCGCCGGGTTGCGTTTCGGCAGCAGGCGGGCCATCTGCCGACAGAGCGAGTCGATATTGTTGGCCAAGACGACCGAGTCGACGGCCTTGTAGTCGAAATAAACGTCGTAGCGCGGGATGGAGGTGGCCATCAGCTGTCCGTCGCTCGAGATGAGGTTACCCCGCGAGGCCTCAATCGTCCTCACGCGGTATTCGCGTTCCTCAGCCTCCTTGAGCAACTGTGAGTTGTCTTTGGTCTGCACGACGATGATCTTCGCGATGATGGCCACAGCGACGACGAGGACGAGGAGATAGACCAGATACGTCTTCCAAAGGGTCTCGGTTCTTGGGTCCAGTTTCATTGTTCTTCCTCCGTCTTTATGGGTTCGTTGACGTTGATGCGCTTCAGCGGCTCGGTGGCCTCCTTGATGCCCGTGGGCGCCAGTTTCTTGGCCAGCACCGACTGCTTGGAGGCATCCATGATCTCCGACTGTAGCTGGATGTAGTACACCTGACGGTCGTTCAGTTCCTTAGCGGTCTTCACCAGCTCGCGGTTGCGTTCCTCCGCGATGTAGGTGTTGGTGATGATAGCCATGAGAAGCACCGTGATATAAGCCATGAAGGGGAACTGCTTGGCGAAGCTCTCCTTCACGAGGAAGCGGCCGCCCAACACCTTCATGATGCTTTTGCCGCCGTTTTTCTTTTTCTTCTCTTTCTTTTCTCCCATGGTTTATTTCCTTTCCGCTATTCTGAGTTTGGCGCTGCGTGCCCTGCTGTTGCTTTCCATCTCACTCTCGGTGGGCACCACAGGTTTGCGCGTGATTAATTTATAAGGTGTCAGCAGGTTGCCGTAAAAGTCTTTCTCTTCCTTTCCCTCGGCGTTGCCGGTCTTCATGAAGTTCTTCACGAGACGGTCTTCGAGCGAGTGGTACGACATCACGACGAGTCGTCCGCCCGCCTTGAGCACGTCGGGGCACTGGCCCAGGAAGGCGGTGAGTGCCTCGAGTTCTTGGTTCACCTCGATACGCAAGGCCTGAAACAGTTGCGCCAGCACCTTGTTCTCGCGTCCCCGAGGCAAACGATGGGCCACGGCTGCCTTCAGCTGCTCGGTGGTCTCGATGGGTTCGGCCTCGCGCGCCATGATGATGTCGGAGGCGATGAGCTGCGGCTGTTGCATCTCGCCATAGAGACGGAAGATACGGGTGAGTGCGGCATGGTCATAGGTGTTGACCACGATAGCCGCGTCGTTGGGCGTCATCTGGCTCATGCGCATGTCGAGCGGACCGTCGAAGCGGGTCGAGAAGCCTTTCTCCGGCGTGTCGAATTGGTGCGACGAGACGCCCAAGTCGGCCAGCACGCCATCGATCTGTCCGCCATGGTAGAGCTGGATGAAGTTCTTGAAGTACTTGAAGTTCTGTGGGACGAAGGTGAAACGCTCGTCGTCGAAGGCGTTGGCGGCAGCATCCTCGTCTTGGTCGAAGGCGTAGAGATGACCCGTCGTGAGGCGCTCGAGGATGGCACGCGAATGGCCGCCGCCACCAAAGGTGACGTCGGCGTAGATGCCCTCGGGGTTGATGTTCAAGCCCTCGATGCATTCGCTCAGCATGACTGGATTGTGATACATGGCCCCTCCTCCCGCTATTTGATGTTTTGGTCCAACAGGTCGAAGAACTCGGCATCGCTGATGTCCTCGTCGAGCGACTTGGTGTAGCGATCCTTATCCCAAATCTCCATCTTCGTCGTGACCGAGGTGATCACCAGGTCTTTCACCAAAGCCCCCTTGTCGATAAGGTCCTTAGGGATCTGCAGGCGACCGCTGGCGTCGAGTTTCACGAAACGCGCACCGGCGTTGTATTTGCGCAACACGGCTTCTTGCTTCGCCTTGAACTGGCTGAAGGCGGCACGCAATTGGTCTTGCACCTCGTCCCAGTCCTTCCTCGTGTAGAGCTCGAGGCAGGTGCTGTGCAAGCCGGGACGAAGCACAAAGCCTTCGTCGACCTGCTCGCCCAATTGCTCCTTGAACTCGCTGGGCACCAAAACGCGCCCTTTCGCGTCCATTTTGCAGTTGTAATGTCCTACCAAGTAACTCATATAGGTCTTTTATCCGTTTTTCAGCTGCAAAGATATACACTTTCTCCCATTTCTTGACACTTTCTCCCACTTTTCCATTAAAATAGTTTTCAACACGAATTGTTGATATCTTTGTTGACACCGTGTTAATTGTTTATTTCACAAAAAGTTGTCGCTGTTCACAACCACCCGAGACAAAGCATTTTACAAGTGAATTGACATGAAAATCGACTAAAATTTGCGTTTTCACTTTACTTTTTACTACTTTTGCCTCTTGATTGGAGAATTAGCATTATGGAAACGGATAGTAACCTTATTGATCTCCGGAAGATCTTCACGGCCAAGGTGCCGAAGCTGATGAAGCACATGCCCGAGTGGCTGTTTCGCAAGATACAGCGGCTGTTGCACGAGGCCGACATCAACGAGATCCTGACGAAATACGCCGACAAGGAGGGGCTCGACTTCATCAATGCGGTGGTGGCCGACTTCAACCTCACGGTGATCTTGAAGGGTGTCGACAACCTGATGGCGAGTCCACGCATCCTGGTGGCCTCCAACCACCCTTTGGGCGGTCTCGACGGCATCGCGCTCATCGGCGCGGTGGGCAACCATCGTGGCGAGACGCTGACGCCCGTCAACGACTTCCTCATGTTCGTCAAGAACCTACGCCCCATCTTCATCCCCGTCAGCAAGGTGGGCAGCGCCACCGCCAACCGCGAGGAGAGCCTGCAGCTCTTCAACGAGACCTTCGCCGGCGACGCCACCATCTGCTATTTCCCCTTCGGCCTTTGCTCACGCAAGACCAAAGACGGCAAGATCATGGACCTCGACTGGAAGAAGACCTTCGTCACCAAGTCGCGGGCCTACCAGCGCGACATCGTGCCCGTCCACATCGAAGGACGCAACTCCAATTTCTTCTACAACCTGGCGCGCCTTCGCAAACGACTCGGCATCAAGGTCAACATCGAGATGGCCTTCCTTGTCGACGAGTTCTTCAAGCAACGCAACAAGACCCTGACCATCAGTTTCGGCAAACCCATCCCCTACTCAACCTTCGACCGCCGTTTCAGCGACGCCCAATGGGCAGAGAAGCTCCGCACGTTCTCTTACCAATTGGGGAAGGATGTTGACCTGGTGTTTGACCCTCAAAAAGAATACATTATATGATGAAAGATATTATTGCACCCGTGCCCGTTGAAGCCATCATGGATGAGCTGACTCGCGACAAGTTCTTCCGCAAGACGAACAATGCCGGCAACGAGATCTATATCCTCTCGGCCCACAACGCGCCCAACATCATGCGCGAAATCGGACGCCTGCGCGAAATCAGCTTCCGCGACTCGGGCGGCGGCACCGGCCTCGACTGCGACATCGACGTGTTCGACACCCGCGACGAGAACTATTTCCAACAACTCATCGTTTGGAACCCCGTCGACAGAGCCATCGTGGGCGGCTACCGCTTCCTCCTGTGCGACGGATTGCCCGTCGACGCCGAAGGCCAAGTCGACACGCCCACCAGCGAGCTGTTCCTCTATTCCGAGCACTTCGTGAAGGATTACCTCCCCTTCACCCTCGAGCTGGGACGCTCGTTTGTGCAGCCCCAATACCAGCCCTCCAAGAACCTGTCGAAAGGACTCTATTCGCTCGACAACCTGTGGGACGGCTTGGGCTCGCTCGTCGACATCTATCCCAAAGCCCAGTATTACTTCGGCAAGGTGACCATGTATCCCCAGCTGGAACGCACCTCGCGCGACATGATCCTCTACTTCATCCAGAAGCACTTCCCTGACAACGAACACCTGGTGACGGTGCGTCCCGAACTCGACCTGCCCATCCTCACCGACTTTGAATGGCTGGCCTCGGTGTTCAACGCCGACAACTACCGCGACGACTACAAGATCCTCGTTCGCCAAGTGCGCGAACGCGGCGCGGCCGTGCCACCGCTGGTGAACGCCTACATGAACCTCTCGCCCACCCTGCGGTCGTTTGGCACCGCCCTCAACCCAGGCTTCGGCAACGTCGAGGAGACGGGCCTGCTGGTGACCATCAGCGACATGTTTGAAGAGAAGGTGAAACGTCACCTGGTCTACGACAAGAATGAAGTCCCCGAACACCTTAAACTGCCCATCTATGCAAATTAACAAAGCCGAATTCCTGATGAGCAACACCCGTTTCGAGTTCTTGCCCAACGACAACATCCCCGAGTATGCCTTCATCGGCCGCTCCAATGTGGGCAAGTCGTCGCTCATCAATATGCTGGTGCAACGCCGCGGCCTGGCCAAGACCTCGTCGGTGCCCGGCAAAACCGTGGCCATCAACCACTTCATCGTCAACGACGCGTGGTATCTCGTCGACCTTCCTGGCTATGGCTACGCCCAACACTCGAAGAAGACGCGCGAGCAGTGGCGCGTGATGATCAACAACTACATCACCCGCCGCCGCAACTTGGTGTGCACCTTCGTCCTCGTCGACGCCCGCCTCGAGCCACAGAACAACGACTTGGGCTTCATTGAATGGCTGGGCGAGAACCAGATGCCTTTCTGCATCGTCTTCACCAAGGCAGACAAGGTCTCGAACGCCGAACTCGAAAGGAACGTGTCCGCCTTCAAGGCGAAACTGCTGGAAGAATGGGAGGAGCTGCCGCCCATCTTCATCACCTCGTCGGAGAAGAAGACCGGCCGCGACGAAGTGTTGGACTACATCGAGGCGCAAAACGCCGAGATGGCCAACCTGATGAACAAGAAATGAACCTATTCACTTAATACTAACTTTAAAAACTTATCATTATGGGAATGCTAGTTTCAATCCTGATCGGTGCCTTGGCAGGCATCATTGCTGGTAAAATCATGAACTACGGCCTCGGTTTGATCTGGGCCATCATCGTCGGCGTGGTCGGCGGTTTCTTAGGCAGCTGGCTCTTCAGCATCATCGGCCTCAACGCGAGCACCTCTTTCTGGGGCCAGCTCCTGGTGGGTACCGTCGGTGCCGTGGTGCTGCTCTGGCTTGTCTCGCTCATCAAGAAGAAATAAGCGCAAGCATCTTCGATAAAAACAAAGCGGGGCGGCCGGATGGCCGTCCCGCTTTTTTCATACAAATGATCCAAATGTATCCGTCAGCGACGGTATGATGTAGGTTTTCAGTTTTCTTTCTTGCGCTTGCCAAGCAAGTAGGCGCCAGCCAGACCTGCCAGCACGACGATGCCTTCGCCCACGGGAGTGTACCAGTCCTCGCCCGAGTTGTACCATCCCGGCAGGTCGACGTCCATCGAGGTCTTGCCCGTACGATTGTTGTTGTACTCGTCCTCGTCCATGATGAACACCTGGGCCATCGCCGGCGCCGTGGCCAGCATCAAGGCGGCTATGATTGCTATTAGTTTCTTCATCGTTGTTTTGGGTTTTATTGTTTGTTCTTACTTTTGCTTTGCTCTTTTATTTGGTTTCCCTTTTCGGGGATGGAGTATGTTTTGTGTTTTTTACTCCCCCTGCCCGTCTACCGAACGCAGGGGCGGGTCTTCGAATCCCCCTGCCCCCTTAGAAGGGGGAAGCCTACCGGACGCGGGTCTTGCGTCGCTTTGCGCCTCCCCCTTTTAAGGGGGGGCAGGGGGGATTAATCCTCCCCTCCTGCCCCACCAGGGGATTCTCTTATCTCACCACAATCTTTTGCACCTTGACTTCGTTGCCGTTGGTCACGCGCATCAGGTACACGCCTTGGGCCATGCCCTCGAGGCTCACGCGGCTTTGGTCGCTGGTGAGGCGCTCGCTCAGCATCGTGCGGCCC
>CAMUYT010000076.1 GCA_947164955.1 uncultured Bacteroidales bacterium
AAGCCCTCACCGTGCCAGGGATGCCGAAACGCGTCATCACCGGCTCGGCGCAATGGTGACCCGTACGTACCGCCACGCCCATCTTGTCGATAATCGTGCCCAAATCGTATGGATGAATGCCTTCGATGATGAATGAAACCAAACCACTTCTATGTTCCGCCTCGCCAATGAAACGGATGCCTTCAATCTCTGAAAGCTGTTGTATGGCCAATTGCAAAAGTTGGTTCTCGTGTGCTTCAACCTCTTCCCTGTCAAGGTTTTGCAAAAACAGGACGGCCGTTTCCAAGCCTAAGGCAGCACCCACGTTAGGTGTACCAGCTTCGAATTTGTAAGGCAGCACATTGAAGGTCGTCTTCTCGAAACTCACCGTGTCGACCATCTCGCCTCCGAACTGATAAGGCGGCAACTTCTCCAACCATTCCGCCTTACCATACAAGCCACCAATACCCATCGGAGCATACATCTTATGACCCGAAAACACGAAGAAATCACAGTCAAGATTTTGTACATCAATGGAATGGTGAGCAATACTCTGCGCTCCGTCAACGACGACAGGAATGACGTATTGATGTGCCATGGCAACCATTTCTTTCACGGGATTGATAGTTCCCAGTACATTGGAAATATGCGCAATCGACACCACTTTCGGCCCTTCTTGCAGCAAGTCCACATAACGGTCAAGGTCCAAAACGCCTTTGTCATCCATTGGAACGACAAGCAATTGACCATGATGGCGTTGCACCATCTGCTGCCAAGGCACAAGGTTGGAATGGTGTTCCATGGCTGTGACCAGCACCTTATCGCCTTCTCCGATGCAATAATGCTCGAAAGCAGTCGCCAACAGGTTCAACGACTCGGTTGTGCCACGCGTGAAGATGATTTCACGGGCTTCCTTGGCATGGACGAAATCGGCAACGGTCTGGCGGGCATGCTCGTAAGCCTCGGTCGCCTTCTGGCTTAGATAATGCACTCCACGGTGGATATTGCAGTTCTCATGCAGGTAATAGTTGCGCTCACGTTCGATGACGCATAATGGTTTTTGTGTGGTGGCAGCATTGTCGAGATAGACCAATGGCTTACCATAGACCTGCTGGTCTAGGACTGGAAATTGCCTTCTTATTTCGTTGATATTCATTAGATTTTTGAATAATCAATATCAAAATTATATTCCTTCGGGTGGCTGCAACGCAACACACAGTTTTCGCAGCTCGACAATTCGCCGCGCAAGCGCCGCTTGATCATGTCGTCGATGTGCTCGTGCAGCATCTCATTACCAATATGGTTGCTCACCTCGGCGGCAAAGGCATACATCAACAGAATTCTCGCATTGGCCTTGCTGATGCCGCGCTGGCGCATGTAGAACATGGCCTCCTGATCGAGTTGGCCAGTGGATGTGCCATGCGAACATTTCACATCGTCAGCATAAATCTCAAGGAAGGGCTGGCTGTTGACCTTGGCCGTCGACGTCAAAAGGATGTTGCTGTTGTTTTGGTGGGCATCGGTCTTTTGGGCGTCTTTGGCCACATACACATGACCGTTGAACACTGCCGAGGCGGAGTCGTCGACAACGCCCTTGAATTTCTCGTTGCTGGTGCAATGCGGCACGTTATGATTCACTTTCAGGAAGTTTTCCACATGCTGGGTCTTGTCGATGAGATACAAGCCATGCACCTGGGTGTCGGCGCCTTCGCCATCCAAATCGACATGATACGTGTTGCGCACATCGCCGCCATTAAAAGTAATGACCACAATCTTCAGTCGGCTATCGGCCATTTGTTTGACCTTAAACTCACGTTGGATGGAAGCCTCGTTGCTTACATTCTGCAGCACATACAACTCAAGGCTCGCGTTCTCATTGAGAATAATTTCTGCCACCTTCGGCTCTGCCGAAAGATGTGCATCGTCGTCATACTCAATGATTTCACGGCTTTGGTTGGCGGCTATGATAAGTTGGTTGTCCATAATCAAAGTTCCTTAATCCATTCGTAGCCTTTTTCTTCGAGTTCGAGGGCGAGATTCTTGCCGCCCGTCTTGACGATGCGTCCGTCGTACATCACGTGGACGAAGTCGGGGACGATGTAGTCGAGCAGACGCTGATAGTGCGTAATAACCACGAAGGCGTTCTCACTATTGTGCAGTTGGTTGACGCCATGGGCCACAATGCGCAAGGCATCAATATCCAAGCCAGAGTCGGTCTCGTCGAGAATGGCAAGGCTCGGTTCAAGCATGGCCATTTGGAAAATCTCGTTCTTTTTCTTTTCGCCACCACTGTAGCCGACATTGACGAAACGGTTTTGCAGCTTCTCGGTGATTTCCACCATGGCCTGCTTTTCCTTCATCAACTTCATGAACTCAACAGTGCTCATAGGCGGAAGGCCTTGATACTCACGTTTTGAGTTGACTGCGGTACGCATAAAGTTCTGGATGCTCACACCCGGAATCTCAACGGGGTACTGAAAGCTCAGGAAGATGCCTTCGTTGGCACGATCTTCGGGCGACATCCCAACGATGTTCTTCCCCTTATACCAGATTTCGCCTTCCGTGATTTCGTAGCCCTCACGCCCTGTGATGGCCGCGGCTAGCGTACTTTTACCTGTTCCGTTGGGCCCCATGATGGCGTGCACTTCGCCAGCGTTGACACCCAAATTCAACCCTTTCAGGATTTCCTTGCCTCCGATGGAGACATGTAGATTTTTGATATTCAGTAACATATATTCAAGATTTAAAATTCAAATTTAAGATTTACAGATTATGGATGATATGAAAAGTTGTACCCGTGTGATTGTTTGTCGTCAAGGCTGACTTTGCCGTAGCGCATGAAATAAGCATGCCACGACCATTGCGAAAAGTCTTCCGTTGATATACCAACAACCTCGTTTTCAGGGATTTCGACAAGTGACTTTTTGATCTCTTTCAATAATGCCTCGTCGCGACCGTAAGTTCCAATTCGCGCAACATTTAAGACAATGCCGACCAACAAGATGGCGCAAGCGCCCAAAGTCATACCAATATGCAACTTCGGCGTCTCATTATTCATCAGGATTTCAATCATCGAAAGCGTGATATGTCCAAAAGCCAAGGCAAAGAAAGGCAAAGCCGCCGACATATAGAAATCGCGTTGCTTCACGCTCACCATGATGGGTAACACCCCAAAAAGACCTAGAATAAGGAAACTATAGAACCATGCCTTGTCGGGAGGGAACTCAAAGATTTTCCTATTAACCTTGCTTTTTGTCTTGCAAATCACCAAAACGAGCGCAAGGACACAGGGGATGACCAATTGTTGCAATAAAGCGAAAACAATGTAAAAACGCGATGATGTGGTAGCTTCATGCAGTCCGCCGCCGATGACTTGTAATCGGATGTAATCCTTAAGATAGGCAAAGGAGCCTGGGCTGACCAAGAACATGATTCCGGCAAACACAGCTATAGAGACCAACAACAGCAAACTATCAATCGGGCCCTGTATCCATTTACGCTTTTGGTCGAAGGCGCAATACAAGATGGGGAACACCAAGGGGAACAATCCTGTGAATCCCTTGGAGAGGAATGCCAGCAATAGAGTGACAGCCGACAAAAACAGCCAAATCTTATGGTTGCGCTGGTAACCAAGGATTATCAGATAGACGGAGAGCAACACGAAGACCGACATCGTGTTTTCGAGCAAGTTGTTTGTAGCGCTCCAAGTGACCAAAGGCATGGCAAGCCACAACAACAACGGCAGCCAAGCCCAACGAAGGTTGTTGGTGGTGCGTTTCCAAATCAAGGCGATGAACAAACCCGAAAGCAGGAACATCAGCACCGAATAGACTTTCTCAACCCACCAATGGTCACCAAATGCCATGAAAGCCAAGGCCTCCATGCCCAAGGCTAAGGGTGGATGCTGACGAAACTCGGGATACAACGTTTGCGTGTAATGCGGATTCCAAAATGCGCCCTGCCCTTCCGCCATGTTGCGAGAAACGCTGGCATAGGTCACCCCGTCAACGAACATGCCTTCAGTCAATAGGCTCTTGCTCACCAGAATGAGAAACAATCCGATGAGGAGCAACCAAAAAGGGGTGTTAATTGAACGGATGGTATGCATGATTTCTTTCTAGCTGACGTATGCGGTGCGTCCCTACATTAGCCGACGCTACCCTCCAATGTGATTGACAATAGTTTTTGTGCCTCCACAGCAAATTCCATCGGCAACTTGTTTAGCACATCCTTAGCGTAGCCGTTGACAATCAAGCCAATAGCTTTTTCAGTAGGGATACCGCGCTGTTGGCAGTAGAAGAGCTGATCCTCGGAGATCTTCGATGTGGTGGCTTCGTGTTCAAGGATGCTGCTTTCATTGCCGCACTCAACGTAGGGCCAAGTATGGGCACCGCATTGGTCGCCTAATAACAAGGAATCGCATTGCGAATAGTTGCGGGCGTTTTCGGCCTTGGCAGCCACCCGCACGAGACCACGATAGCCGTTTTGGCTGTGACCGGCGGAGATGCCTTTCGAGATGATGGTGCTGCGGGTGTTTTTGCCCAAATGGATCATCTTAGTACCTGTGTCGGCTTGCTGGTAGTTGTTGGTCACGGCAACGGAATAAAACTCGCCTATAGAATTGTCGCCCAAAAGCACGCAGCCCGGATATTTCCAAGTGATGGCCGAACCCGTCTCGACCTGCGTCCAAGAAATCTTGGAGCGGTCGCCGCGACAGAGACCACGTTTCGTGACGAGGTTATACACACCGCCTTTGCCGTCCTTGTCGCCAGGGTACCAGTTCTGCACGGTCGAATATTTCACCTCCGCATCAGTCTCGGCAATAATTTCGACGATAGCCGCATGGAGTTGGTTTTCATCGCGTTGTGGAGCTGTGCAGCCTTCCATATAGCTCACATACGCGCCTTCGTCGGCCACGATGAGCGTGCGTTCAAACTGGCCTGTGTTGGCCGCGTTGATACGGAAATAGGTGGACAACTCCAGCGGACAACGGACTCCCTTAGGGATGTAACAGAACGAGCCATCGCTGAAGACCGCCGAGTTCAAAGCGGCGAAGAAGTTGTCAGTATAAGGCACCACCTTGCCAAGGTATTTCTTCACCAAGTCGGGGTGCTGCTTGACGGCTTCGCTGAACGACATAAAGATGACGCCATGCTTCGAGAGTGTCTCTTGGAAGGTCGTCTTCACCGAGGTCGAGTCCATCACCGCATCAACGGCCACGCCCGAGAGTTTCTTCTGCTCGTCGAGCGAGATGCCCAGTTTGTCGAAGGTAGCCAACAATTCAGGATCCACCTCGTCGAGACTCTGTTTCTCTTGGCGTTTGCGCGGCGCGGCGTAATAAATGATGTCTTGGTAGTTGATTTCAGGGAGATCGAGATGTGCCCAGTTGGGTTGTTTGAGCGTTTGCCAATGGCGGAAGGCCTTCAGTCGGAACTCCAACAGCCATTCGGGTTCCTCTTTCTTCTTGGAAATGAGGCGGATGATGTCCTCGTTCAAGCCTTTCGGCACAAAATCGGTCTCAATGTCGGTCACGAAACCATATTCATACTCCTTGTTCGTGACCTCGCTGATGATATTTTCGTTCGGATGCTGATCCATTTTTCCCTTATTAAGAATGATTTCAAATTAGGCCGCAAAGATAAGGTTTTATTATCACTTGGCATGTTGCATTTACCACAAATGTTCGATTTTTTCTTGAGTATTCCGATTTTTGCCTTAGTTTTGCAGTCAAATACTGCTATCCATGCGCAAAAACAACCCACATAAAGGCTTTTGGTTCTATTTCGGCAGGGTCATGGCTTGTCTCGGCATAGCGCTTCTGCTGCTCATCCTCTTCGTCTATCTCTCCGTGCCCACCTATAGTTTCAAGGAACCTCGTCCTTTTGAAGGTGAATACCTCTACAACCCGTATCAGGACATGAACCCCAGCCAATGGAAAAAGTACCATTTCCACTGCCATTCGCGCAAGTATTTCGGCTTGACCAACGGGCGGAAGAGTAAAGAGACCACCATCGACAGTGTCTATCAAGTCTTGGGCTACGACCATTACGGCATCTCCGATTACATGAGTATCAACAAACACGGTGCTGAAAGAGAAGACTATATCCCTGCCTACGAACATGGTTACGGTCTCATCCGCAAGACACACCAAATCTGCATTGGTGCCGAAAAGGTGTATTGGCCCGACTTCCTCTTCATGCAAAACATCAGCATGAAACAGCACATGATCAACAAGTTGGGCGAACGTTGTCGTTTTGTCATGCCCGCCCATGCTTCGTTTACGAAAGGCTATAAGGTGAGTGACATGAAATGGCTGAGCAACTACCGCCTGATTGAGGTGGTCAATCCCTACGGAAACGCCATCGAGCATTGGGACATGGCCCTTTCAAACGGCCACCGCCTTTATGCCTTAGGCGACGACGACACACACAACATCAACAAAACCAGCGAAGTGTGTCTCAACCTAACCATGGTCAACACCTCTGATCTTCACCCCGAACATGTGTATGAGTCCTTAGACAAAGGCCTTTGCTATGCCGTGGAATTCGACAACTGGTATCACCATCCGATGACTTTGGACGAAAAAGCCACACAAGCCCGTACCCTTCCTCACTTGACGCGAGCCGAGCTGGTGGGCGACACCTTATTCATTGAAACTTCAGCTGCTACGATGCGAGAAGTGAAGTTCATCGGGCAGGACGGCAAAATGTTGAAAACAGAAGAAAATGTGGCGACGGCTTACTACGTGATCCAACCTGACGACTCCTACGTGAGGACGCAAATCAACGTCAACGGCTTGCAGCATTTCTATCTGAATCCCGTGACACGACACCCCACATCCATCGTCGTCGACCGCCGCCTGGACCAAATCAACTGGTCGCAAACCATTCTCTATTGGTTGGTTTATGGTGTGGCTTTAGTGGCCTTCGCATGGTATCTCTTCAAAAAAGCAAAAGAAAAGCCAAAGCGATGCAAATTAAAGAACAGAATATCAATAGGATACTAATATGGCTTTTAGCCATCAGCGCTGTCGTGAGAGGCATATTGGCCGCATGGATGGAGTTGGGCAACGATGAAGTGTATTACTGGACCTATGCCCTCTACCCCGATTGGAGCCACTTCGACCATCCTCCCATGGTGGGCTGGGTCATCCAATTATTCAGCCTTAACTTGTTGTTCGACAGCGAGTTTTTCATCCGATTGGCCTCCATCGTTTTCATGACCGCCGACACCTTCATCATATTTCGCATTGGGAAAGACATCAAGGACGCGCGAACCGGACTATACGCCGCGTTGCTTTACACAGCTTCAATCTACGCCTTCGTCATCACTGGCATCTTCATCATGCCCGACACCCCACTGATGCTGTCTTGGTTATTGGCGGTTTGGACGGCCATAAGGTATTACAGAGCTGAGGTCCCTGCGGCCATCGATGGGTCGACAGCCTCTGAAACGGCGCTTCGACAAGCTCAGCGACCTTGGTGTTTGATTTTTTTCGGACTGTTTGCAGGCCTCGGCATGCTATCCAAGTATTCAGGCGTTTTCCTTTGGGTAGGCTTAGGCCTTTATATTCTGATATTCAACAGAAAGCAGCTAAAGAATCCCTACTTGTATCTCGCCCTGCTGATTTCCGCCATCTGCTGCATCCCGATTCTTTACTGGAACCTTCAATACGACTTCATCAGTTTCAGCTTCCACGGTGCACGTGTCGGAGGAAACAAGCTCAACTTCAACACCTTCGGTACCGAAATCGCTGGAGAGTTCTTCTATAACAACCCTATCAATTTCATTTTGGCCATTATCGCCACCATTGCGGCACTCAAAAAGAGGCTTCAACTTGACAAACAGGTGCAAAGGCTTGTTTTGTGCATTGCTTTGCCAATGATTTTAGTCTTCCTGGTTTTCTCCCTCACTCGCCCCACCCTCCCCCATTGGAACGCGCCAGCATACGTCTCGCTCATCCTCTTATCTGCTGTTTACCTACGAGATAAACACAACAAATCAGACAAATTGCCCAAAGCCATCCCGGCCGCTTTGTCAGTGCTTCTGCTGACCTTAGCCGCCGGCGTGGCCGAAATCAAAACTGGTTTCATCCCTTTGGACAAACACACCGAGCCTGAGCAACTTGGACGCGATGATTTCACCTTGGACATGTACGGTTGGCGTCAACTTGGCGAGAAGTTCGCCGACTTTCGCGAACAGAAAATCGCCGAAGACGTTATGAAGGAAGAAGATGGCATCGTGGCCAACCAATGGTTCCCTTTGGCCAACCTCGATTATTACGTTGCCCGGCCTCTGGGCATGAAAGTCATGGGCTTAGGTTGGCCAGAACAGTTGCACAAATACCTATGGATCAACGACAAGCGTGGCGGTTTCCATTTGGGCGAAAGCTATTGGTTCATCACCGACAGCCACTATTTGAAAGACCCGAAGAACATCTACCAATGGTTTTTCAAGGAAATAGAACTTGTCGGGGTGATAGAAATCGACCGTTGCGGCAAGCCCGCCAAGAATTTCTTCGTCTACACTTGCAAAGACCTTTGCGACCAACCGCCTACGTTGCAGAGCGTTATGGCGCCTTCCTTTTCAGAAGATAAATAGTGCCATCGGTAGCAACCGTCTCATATTCGTCACGATTATTAAGTACGAGCACCCCGTCACGCTCATACTCAAAATAGGGTTTCGTCATCAACACATATTCCGTATCGACTCTTCGGATATAGCCGAAACTCCTGATTGTGTCGCGCATGGCAAGATGGGGAACAAAAGGCGTGATGGCGGTCACAGACGCACCTTCAGGAATCATTTCAATGACCTCATAAGCATAGTGAACATCAAAATTCTTTTGCTCATAATGACGCTTTTGATAAACGCAAAGCTGGTCGAGTTTCACTTCCGACTTAGGGACGCCAATGGTATAGAATGTCGTCAACACTGTCGAAAGCAACAATACAACGGCCAATACCAGTTGCCAAAGTTGTTTTTCAATCCTACTGAACACCAAGAAAGCGGAAACAACGAGGATGGGCATAAACTCCACGGAATATTGGTAAGAGATGCCCCAAAACGTCCCGTCGGCTGCCAACATCTTTTGGGCAATCAGCGGAATCAACATAATCAAATAATTGGGTTTCAACACAGTAAACACCATCCCCGTCGCCAAAGCACAGATGTAAAACTCCGCTTTAATGCCATTGTTCCGTTCAAATCCAGAGGTGTTAGAGAAGAGTATTTCAACAGTCTGCCAAGGATGTGAAACCAGATTCCTGAATATTTCAGCATAATTACTTCCCAAATGTGCATAACGGGCAAAACCACTACCATTGCCTCCCAATTTGGGCATCACGATCATATTGATTACGAAAAAGTAAACAACAGCAAACACTGCATAAGCGACCAAATGCCACAACGCTTGCTTATCCTTTCGGTAATCCCACATCAAAGCCACAGCAACAAAAAGCAGCCACAACGACATGTTTTCCTTGCCAATGGCAATAAGCACAAAGAGAAAAGACGCCCATTTGAACTGTCTCTTTTTAAGGTAATAAAGCAACCATGGCAACATCATGGCCGACACCACATTAGAGTGGTAATCGAAAGCGAGCGGATGTATGATTCCAAAGGAGAAAAAGAAAGTGGCCGATGCCAAAACCGGCAGCCACGCATTCTCGGTATATAATCCAATGAGTTTATAGACGCCCCAACCACCAAGCAAAACCGCGACGATCTGTACAATCAGCAAAGTATAACTACCAAACACAAAGATGAGGGGGGACAAAAGCACCAAATACAGGTCAAAATGGTCACTAAGAATGCTTTGCGGCTGCATTTTGAACATGCCGCAATCGTCGATGCGGAAATGGGTGTAGTCATACATCGCGTGGGTGTAAAGACCCAAATCAAGCGCATAGGTCTTGAATAGATAGTGGTTAACCAAGGAAATGAGACAATACAACACCCCAGCAACGGTGAAAACCGTTGCCAAGGTGATGTTTTTCCGCCTATGCGTCAAGGTCGTCATTCCGCTTGGAACAAAGTGATGATGTTCAGAATCACCTCTGAGGCCTTCATCATGCTTTCGAGCGGCACGTATTCGAGCTTGCCGTGGAAGTTGT
>CAMUYT010000077.1 GCA_947164955.1 uncultured Bacteroidales bacterium
ACATCGGTTTCTTCGCCAAGAGCAAGAACGCCGAACTGATGCGTGCCGAGTATGAAAAGAAGATCAACAAGGCCAAGGAAGACCTCAAGGTCCTTGAGGAAAAGCTGAAGATCGCCGAGGAATAAGGCATTTGTACGGCAAAAGCAAAAGCGGGGTGAGACGTCTCACCCCGCTTTCTTTGTTTTATTGCCATAAAAAAAGCACCTCAATCGAGGTGCTTTTTTCGTTGATGATCCAAATCAGCTTAGAAGTTGAAGCGGAGGTTCAAAGCAGCCGACCAAGTGGACAGCGTGCTTGCGTATCTGTTCCAAGTGGGGTTGGTGAAGGTGTAGGTCTTGTCATCCGTGTTGTACTTCACGATGTCGCTGCTGCTCAGGCGTTGCATGTTGCCCCAGCCTCTGTAGAACAGGTTGGCAAGGTTGTTCACGTCGACACCGAAGCTCAGACTTTCACCGCCGTGGAACTTGTAGGTTCTCTCATACTTGAAGTTGATGGTGTGTCTCCAAGGAGCGATGGCACCGCCACGTTCGGCATACTGACCGCGGTGAGCGCTCAAGTACTTGTCGGCCTTGATGAAGGTGTTGAATTCCTCGGGGTTGGTGTAAGGCGAGTTCTCAGCCATCAGTTCGCTTTCTGTCGGGATGTAGGCCAAGCTGTTGGAGCCGCCATCGCCGTTCACGTTGCTGGTCATCGTGTAGCTGTAGCGCGTGTAGCTGTAGCCGCCGATGTAGCAGTGGTTGATGCCTTCGTAGTAGAGGCCAACGGTCTCGGTGGTGTGTTGACCCGTGGCCCAGGTCCAACCGGCATTGAGGAGCACGCGGTTAGGAGTGACATACGAGCTGAAGCCCATCTCGTGGACATTGGAGCCGTTGATGCCGAAAGCGTTGGTGTTGTAAGCTGAAGTCACTTGGTCGCCGATACCATCGGTCACGTTCTTGCCAACCGAATAAGTGTAGGCAGCCATCAGGTTGAGACCGCACTTGAAGTCCTTGCTCAATTGACCCATGACGCTGTAGTAATAACCGTTGTTACCCTTGGCGGTGTTGGTGATCAGATAAGGAGTGACGGCTCTGCCCAACGAGTTGACGACGCCTTCGCTGACCCAGAAGGTTCTGGGGCCAGGTTCGCCAGGGAGTTGGATAGGATCGCTTTCCTTGATGCCGAGCTTGGTGACGGCAACGGAAGTGATGTCCTTGTTGTAGATGCCTTCAACAGTGGCTTTGACACCACCAGGAAGTTCGGCGTCAAAAGCCAAGCTGCTCTTCCAGGTCTGAGGCATGCGGAGGTTCTTGTCCATGATGGTGGTCGACTGAGGAGCCGGCAGGTCACCCGTCAGCAGGAGGTCAGCATTGTTGCTGATGATTTCGCTCGGGCTGGTGAAGAACTTGATTTGCTCTTCCTCGTTGCTGTTGATGTATTGGTTTTGCAAGCAGTTGGAGTTGCCCACAGCGGAGACGATCCACACGAAAGGCAGACGGCCAGTGTAGAGGCCCGAACCGCCACGGATGATATATTTACGTTCGCCGGTGAGGTCCCAGTTGAAGCCCAAACGGGGTGAGAAGTTCACACGAGCCTTAGGCATGTCGGCAGTCGAAAGACCGCTCATGCTGTTGTCGCCGTCGGCGATGGCGTGGTGGACACCTTCTTCATCGTCCCAGCCTTCAGCAAATTCCTTGTTGTAGTTGATGCCAGCGATGGAGGGATAGTAGGGCAGCTCGACACGGAGACCAAGGGCGAGTTTGAAGCGCTCGCTGAGGGTCATTTCGTCTTGCAGATAGAGCGAACCTTGCATGTAGTTGAAGGAAGGATAGACCTGCTCGTGGTTTTCGTTGTTGCCATAGGTGATGGCGAAAGCACGAGGATTGGCGTTGTTGACGAAGTCTTCCCATGAATTGTAGACATAGTAGCCAGCGCCACCTTGCATGAAGCCGTTCTTGGTGTTGTCGAACTCAAATTGGCCACCGAGGGTGAAGTTGTGGATGCCGGTGAGGTAGCTCACTTCGTCAGTGACGACGGCAGTCTGCACATCGCGGAGGTTGCCATAGGTGAACGGGTCGGGACCGAAGCTGGTGTAGACAGCGGGGGTGCCGTCTTCAAGCGGCTTCAGAATGTCGACGGTGGGGAAGAGGTCGCCCACGAAGCTGCGGGGCTCATATTGGTGCGAATAGGTGGCACGCAACATGTTGTTGCCGCGTCCGCTCAGGAAGCTGTGGTTCCATTCGGCAGCGACAGAGCTGAAGTTTTGCTCTTGGAAGTAACGGCTGCTCTCGAAATAGAGGGCGTATTCAGAAGTACGACCGTAGGTGTTGCGGTTGTAGACGCTGCTGCTCAGAGGATTGATAGAGCTTGAAGGTGAGGTCGAATATTTGTTCTTCACCAAGCTGTAACGGATGTTGAACTTGTCGTTGGCACCGATGTTCCAGTCCAAACGGGCGAGCAACTTGTAGTCAGGTGTGCTGGCGCTGTAGTTCTGGTAACGGCCGGGATTGTAACCGTAGGTCTTTTGCAGGTAGTCGCTCATCATTTCCATGTCGGCCACGGTGGGACGGTTGAATTGGGTGCTGCCACCAAACTCATCCTCTTCGCTCTCGCGGGCGAAACGGGTTTGACCGGGGTCAACGTCGCTTTGGTATTCGAAGTTCACGAAGAAGAACAACTTGTCCTTCACGATGGGGCCGCCCACGCTGACGCCGGCGGTGTTGTCGAGCGAGCTGGAGAGCTTCAGGCGGTCAGGATAGTTGCCAAGTTCGTCTTTGATACCGTACTTGGTGCCCATGAGACCATCGCTGGTGAAGTAGTCGTAAACGCTAACATGCCAGTTGTTGGTACCGCTCTTGGTGACGGCGTTGATGGCGCCACCAGTGAAGCCGCTGTGACGGACATCGAAAGGCGTGACGTTGATCGTCATGGCCTCGATGGCATCCAACGAGATGGGGCTACCGCCAGCAGGCAGGTTGCCACCAATGCCGAAGGCGTTGTTGAAAGCGGCACCGTCGACGGTGACATACGACGAGCGGTAGTTACCACCGCCAATGGCCAGACCGTTGGAAGTGGTGGCTGCCTGAGGCGTCAGGGCCAACACATCGTTGAGGCTACGGGTGATGGTGGGCAGGGTTTGGATCTGCTCGTTGCTGATGGCCGTAGTGGCACCGGCACGGTCGCTGTCCATGCCATTGCTGATGGCTTCGGCCACGACCGCCACCTCGCCGAGGCCGACAGCCTCTTCACTCAGGCGGAAGTTCAAGATCTTGGTCTCACCCAAGGTGGCACTCACGCCCTCTTGCTTGACCGTCTGGAAACCGACCATGCGGACCTCGATGGTGTAGGGGCCGCCGGGACGGATGTTGAGCAAACGGTAGGTACCGTTGGCATCGGCTACAGCATAGTACTGCGAACCCGAAGGTGTGTGTGTGGCAACAATAGTGGCGCCCGGAAGCGTAGCCCTACTGTTGTCCGTGATTTTTCCACTGATGCTCGAAGTGGTCACCTGGGCCATCAAGCTAATGGAGGCAATCATAGCCACGAAAAAAGTAAGTAACTTTTTCATAGATAATAATTTAATGTTAATAATTGAGTTGATTGTATTGTCTTGTATTCATTCCTTTCCTAATATATGAACGTGCAAATATAAGGGTTTCCTCCGAAATGCCAATCCGTTTTTTTGAGGCAAAATGATTATTTTTTTTGAAATTTAATCAACAATTGTTGTTAATAACTTATAAACGTTTGATAGTGTTGTGTTTGTACTATGTTTTTCGGTGAAATTGGGGCAAAATCGCACCTTTTTAATAATAAAGGAATTCGCTCCCAGGAAAAACTTTGCGTCATTCATGCGTTGTCTCAATTATTTTGCTTATTTTTGAAGCCCGAAAATTCATCATACTATGAAAAGATTATCATTCTTGTTCGCCTTTGTGGCTTTGGCCCTGTGTTCGTGTGGCGAAAAAGTCTCTAAAGAGTTCAAAGCCATGGAAGCAGAAGTGCAATCCATTGAGAAACAAATAGCTGAGACCGATGATTGCGATGAGTTACAGATGTTGCACATCGCTATCTTAGGCCTCCGTTCCGATGTTGACAATCTCCGCATCGAGGAGACAATCCCAGAAACCGAGACCAGCCAACTGGAGACGCTCGTCGAAGAGTTGGAAGGGACGTGCAACGGCAAACGCGCCACGCTCGACTGCGACCAGGTGGTTTCGGACGATGGCCTTGACACCTCAGGCGACTACGGCGATGATGATGTCATGTAAATGAAATTTGCTATTTTTGCCACCTAATTCGATTTGACTATGGCTTTCTTTTATCGACATAATCCGAAGAAATTCAACTATCAGCCTCGTTATTACGACCCCGAGCAGCAAGCCTGGGAAGAGAAAAAAGCCGCGGCAGGCCTCGATTCCAAGCTGACGCATGAAGAGCAGTTGCGCGTCAAGATGCGCAGAAGTTGGGGCGCGCCCAAAGACGAGGAGAGCAAGGAACAACAACGTGCCAAGCTAATCCGCCGTATCGTGCTCGGCGTGTTTGTGCTTTTCATCTTCTATTTCATCTTCTGCACGCCGTTGATGCAAAACATCGTCAGCGGCTTGATGGGGAAATAAGGCATGTTGGATATCATCAAGCTATTGCCCGACAGCGTCGCCAACCAGATTGCGGCCGGCGAGGTGATTCAGCGTCCTGCATCAGCCGTCAAAGAGCTGATGGAGAACGCATTGGATGCCGGCGCTACCCAAATCGACTTGGTGGTGAAAGACGCTGGCAAGTCGATGATTATGGTTGTCGACAATGGCTGCGGTATGTCGGAAACCGATGCACGCCTCTGCTTCGAAAGGCATGCCACCTCGAAAATCAGTAAGGCGGAGGACCTGTTCGCCATCCGTACCATGGGCTTCCGAGGCGAGGCCTTGGCGAGCATTGCCGCCATTGCACAAGTGGAACTGAAGACGAGACGCAAGGAAGATGAAGTGGGCACCAAAATCATCAACGAGGGCTCGGTAGTGAAGGAACAAAGCCTCGTGCCGATGCAGCCAGGCACCACTTTTACGATCAAGAACCTGTTTTTCAACGTCCCTGCGCGTCGCAATTTCCTCAAATCAGCCCAAGCCGAGATGCGGCACATTATTGAGGAATTCACCCGAGTCACGCTGATGAATCCTGAAATTGGCTTCACGCTTACCAGTGATGGCAAAGAGATGTATCATCTCTATCCAGGCAACCTCAAACAACGCATCATGGGCTTGTTTGGAGCTAGTTACGACGAGAAACTGCTCCATGTCCACCAAGAAGCCGAGCGGGTGTGCATCGACGGCTACATTGTTAAAGCGGAGTACGCCAAGAAAACCCGTGGTGAGCAGTATTTTTTTGTGAATAGGCGTTTTATCAAACACGCCTATCTGCACCATGCTATCGAGAACGCCTTCATGGAAATGATCCCGAAAGACAGTTTCCCTGGCTATTTCCTCAACATCGAAGTTGACCCTGCCGATATCGATATCAACATCCATCCGACCAAGACAGAGGTCAATTTCTTGGATGTCAAGTTGGTATATGCAATCCTTCATGCCGCCGTGCGTAAGGCCATCGGTCAGCACAACCTCTCGCCGATGATTGATTTCGACGAATCGGCCGACTTGAACAACGACTTCAGCAAGGCGATGGGTATGTCGACGCCTTTGGCCATCCCGAACGTACCGCTTGACCCGAACTTTAACCCGTTCCGCAAGGAGAACACGCCCCACGAGTCGCATCGGGAAGGCGGCTACCAACCGCAACGGCATGAGCCTCAAGGCGATTGGCGTCTGTTGTATGGCGAGCGTACCGACTTGCCCGACGAGGCTACCATGGTTGCAGAGGAGCATAAGTCGAGCTGTCATTATCTGCAAGTGAATCAGTCGTATATCGTCACCACGGTGAAATCGGGGCTATTGGTCGTCGACCAACATTTGGCACACATGCGGGTACTGTTCGAGAAATACCTGAAGGAGATGGAAGGTCACAGCGGCGTGTCACAACAGGAACTCTTTCCTCAGGCCTTGACGCTGAACGCCAACGATGCCTCGCTGCTGAAGGAGATGATGCCCGAACTCGAGAATTTGGGCTTTGTTTTGGAACAAGCCAATCCGACCACCTTTATGGTCAACGGCACGCCTTCCGATGCGGCTGGCTGCGACGCAATAGCCTTGTTGGAGAAGATTTTGGACAACAGCAAGATCAATCGAACCGATTTGCAGCTGGATCGTAAGTTGAATCTCGCCAAGACCATGGCAACGCAACTGTCTATCAAAGCGCAGACCAAGCTTTCTGAATTGGAGATGCAGAATATTGTGGATCAGCTTTTTGCTTGCAATGTGGCTGAAGTTGCACCCAATGGTAAAAAGACGTATGTTATTGTGGGGGTGGAAGAATTGGAGGGGAGGTTTTAGTTGGGAGTTTGTAGTTTGAATTTAGTAATCCGAAATTTTGAATCTTAAATCTTTAAATCCGAGAATAATGAACGAACAATACAGTCCGACCGGCTTTAGGGTGTTGCCACCCGTGGTGAAGCACCTGCTGATCATCAACGTCCTGTTGTTTTTGGCGATGATTACCTTGAAACGGTTCAACATCGACTTGAATGACATGCTTGGCCTTCATTTCTTTAAGGCCAGTGACTTTAGGCCTTACCAGTTGATTACCTACATGTTCATGCACGGCAACTTCGAACATCTGTTTTTCAACATGTTTGCCTTGTGGATGTTTGGCAACACGATTGAAAACATATGGGGAGCCAAGCGTTTCCTACTCTTTTATATGGTCTGCGGCATCGGTGCGGGCTTGTGTCAGGAAGCGGTGCAATATATTCAGTACGTCACGACCTTGGCGGACTATGCCAATGTGAACATGGGCGGTGGACAAGTGGTGCCCATGGCGGCCTATCTCAACATGATGAATACCGTTGGCGCTTCGGGAGCCGTCTACGGGCTTTTGTTGGCTTTCGGCATGCTGTTCCCCAACGCGATGATCTATCTTTACTTCCTCTTTCCCATCAAGGCGAAGTGGTTTGTCATTGGCTATGCCGTCATCGAGGTGCTCAGCGGTTTCTTTAGCAATGGTAACATCGCCCATTTCGCTCACCTTGGAGGAATGTTGTTCGGCTTGTTGTTGATTATGCATTGGAAAAAGAAAGGAACACTCTATGACCAACCCCAATAATCCATACGGAGGCTTCGGTTTTAATAGGCCCAGCTTTGGCGATACGATGAAAGGGTTTCTCACGCAAAAATCCGTACTGAACTACCTGCTCGTCATCAATGTCGCGATTTGGATCATGGTGGCTTTCGCCAACTTGTTTTTGTGGCTGTATAAGTCGCCGAATCCCAATGTCTTAATGAAATGGCTCTCCGTGCCTGCTGATTTGTCGGTGTTGGCGCATCGGCCTTGGACGGTCGTTACTTACATGGTGTTGCACGAGCGCTTCTGGCATCTGTTTTTCAACATGTGGATGCTGTGGTTTGGTGGTATGATCTTTACCCGTTTCCTTTCGGGTAAACAGTTGGCCTGGACCTATGTCCTCGGTGGCCTGACAGGCGCTGCCTTTTTCATTTTGGCCTATAACATCTTTCCCGTTTTCGAAACCGCCAAACACTCGGCGGTGGCCCTTGGGGCTTCGGCTTCTGTATTGGCCATATTGGTGGCTGCTGCGGCCTATAAGCCTGATTATGGGCTGCATCTGATGCTGTTGGGGCAGTTGAAATTCAAATGGTTGGCGATTGCCTTGGTGGTCATCGACTTGCTGAGTATCTCTGCCGATAATCCAGGTGGACATATCGCGCATCTTGGTGGGGCCTTGTTTGGTTTCGTGTATGGTCTTTTGCTTCGCAACGACTTCAAACTGAAAGGCGTTTTCCATTTCCCAAGACGGAAACCAAGGATGGAATATACACCCTACGAAGAAATCCATGATGAACCTGAGGTGCCTCGTTCGGATGAGGAATACAACCGACAAAAGGCTGAGAAAGAACATAATATCGATGTCATATTGGACAAGATTGCGAAAAGCGGCTACGGCAGCCTGACACAAGAAGAAAAAGAATACCTATTCAAAAACAGCAGATGATATGGAGAGGAGAGAAAGAGGCTTTTTCGGTAAACTGTTGGTCTTCATTTTGACCGTCTTGGCACTCATTGGTTTCGTTGCCATGGGACTGAGCGTGCTCAATGCTTACGTCAACCCCAAGCATTTCATTTGGACTACTTTGTTTGGCTTGGCTTTTTGGGAGATATTGATATATAACATATTGGTTCTCTTTTTGTTGCTTTTTGTGCGTTCGAGGAGCGCGTGGATTTCGGTCTTTGCCTTGCTCGTGGCTATTCCTGGGTTCAACAAGTCCTATTCTTTTGGATCGAAGGAAGAGTCCCTGAACAGTGTCAGGATCATGAGCTATAACGTGCACAACTTCAAACACTTGGATGATGATATTGACAGAGAACGCTTTGCCAATCAAGTGATTACTATGGTCCGCGACCAAAATCCCGACATTTTGTGTTGTCAGGAGTTTGCCGGATACAAGTCGGGTGTGTCACGTCAGAAAAGTATAGAACTGTTTGCTGAAGATGCTGATTACCAATATGTTTATTATAATAAAAGAGGTAATTATGCGGGCAATGTCATCTTCTCGAAATACCCCATAACCAAAGTCGACGAGAACTCTGGTTTTGGGCAGGAGAACACATACGGCGTGATGGTGTCGGTGGATGCGGGCGAGAAGGGTAAGTTCCATGTGGCCAATGTGCATTTGCTTTCCTATATGATTACTGACGATGAGATTGACATCCTGATGAGCTCAACCGACCGTAAGGACAATCTTGACACGATAGGGAAGAAGGTGCTGCACAAGCTGAACTTTGCTTTCCAGAAACGTAGCGAAGAGCTCCAGACCGTGCTTGATGGCATGCCGCCTGTCGGTGGTCCCATCATTATCTGTGGCGACTTCAACGAACCTCCGCTTTCCTATAACTACCGTCAGATGCAAAAGGCCGGCTTCGTTGATACCTTCACCAAGGTGGGGCGAGGCATCAAGCCGACCTATGCGGGCAAGCTTCCGCTGTTGCGCATCGACTACATTTGGGCCAACGACGATGTCAAGCCTCTCAACTTCAAACGACACCGCTATAAGGCCTCAGACCATTATCCGATTGTTTTGGATTTTGCAATTCAATAACATTTGGTTTATATTTATCGGCTGCCACGATGTGACAGCCCTACAATTGACAACTAATAATTAACAACTGATAAAATGACCCTGATTAAATCCATATCCGGCATTCGTGGCACCATTGGCGGCCAGCCGGGCGACAACCTCACGCCAATCGACATGGTGAAATTCACCGCTGCTTTTGTCAAATTCATACAACACCGTGGTGCAAAACGGCCAAAAATCGTGGTCGGACGCGACGCCCGCCTTTCTGGATTCCTTGTGAACCAGGTGGTTTGCGGCACCTTGCAGGCCATGGGAGCTGATGTCTTGGACATTGGACTCAGTACCACACCTACGACCGAAATCGCTGTGACGGGCCTGAAAGCCGACGCTGGCATCATCCTCACGGCCAGCCATAACCCTGCCCAATGGAACGCCTTAAAACTCCTCAACGAGAAGGGCGAATTTATCTCCGCTGCCGAAGGCGCATGGCTGCTCGATGTGGCTGCAAAGGACGATTTCGAGTTTGTCCCGATTGAGGAAATCGGTAGTTATCAACAAGTTGACGGCTGGATGAACAAACACGTTGAGATGGTGTGCCAACTGCCTTTGGTCAACAAGGAGGTGATTGCCAAGGCCAACTTCAAGGTCGCCGTGGATGCGGTCAACTCGACGGGTGGCATCGCCATCCCGAAGATGTTGCGTGCCTTAGGCGTGAAGGAAGTGCTGGAACTCAACTGTGAGCCTACGGGCAAGTTCGCCCACACGCCCGAACCATTGGCCCAAAACCTGACCGACATCTGTCGCTACGTCAAGGAGCAAGGCTGCGACTTCGGCGTGGTCGTCGACCCCGACGTCG
>CAMUYT010000078.1 GCA_947164955.1 uncultured Bacteroidales bacterium
ACTGTCATGCAATAATATGACACCGCGGAATTGATTTCCGCAAAAAAATTGGGCGACATCCATTGGGTGTCGCCCTTTTTTTATATATTTGCAAAATCAAAAATGTAAGATTATGCAAGCGTATCAAATCTGGCTTATCATCGCCATCCTGCTCCTCATCTTCGAAATATGCTCGGCGACCTTCGGCGCCATCTGTTTCGCCATCGGGGCGGGCTTCTCGGCACTCGCTGCCGGCCTTGGCGCCAACCTCACCTGGCAGATCGTCATCTTCGCCGTGGTGTCATTGCTTACCTTTATCTTCCTCCGCCCCGTCGTGATGCGGTTTCTGGAGCGTAAGTCGAAAGACGTGAAGACCAATGCCGATGCCCTCATCGGGCGAAAAGGCGTGGTGTCGGAACGTATCGATGCCACACAACATACTGGTCGTGTGGCCATCGACGGCGACGATTGGAAGGCCGTTTCCGACGACGGATCGGTCATCGAGAAGGGCACCACCGTCGAAATCGTCAAATTGGACAGCATTATAGTAACCGTTAAACAATAGCATTATGAATTTAGGCATGATTATTCTTTATGTCTTGGTTGCTCTCGTCGTCATCTATATCCTTCGGGGCATCAAGATCGTTTCCCAGTCGGAAACCATGATTGTAGAACGCCTTGGAAAGTACAACCGTACCTTGAATGCAGGCATCAATGTCATCCTGCCCATCATCGAGCAGGCCAAGGAGACCATCGTCCGTCGCCAGAATGGCGCACTGGCACGCACCTCGCGCATCGATATGCGTGAGCAGGTGTATGACTTCGACAAACAAAGCGTGATCACCAAGGATAACGTGATGACCGAAATCAACGCCTTGCTCTATTTCCAGATCGTCGACCCGATGAAGGCCGTCTACGAGATCCAGAACCTGCCCGTCGCCATCGAGAAGCTGACGCAGACCACGCTCCGTAACGTGGTGGGTGAGATGGAACTCGACGAGACCCTCACCTCGCGCGACACCATCAACTCGAAGCTGCGCAACGTGCTCGACGACGCCACCAACAAATGGGGCGTGAAGGTCAACCGCGTCGAGTTGCAAGACATCACGCCGCCCGAGAGCATCCGTCGCACCATGGAGCTCCAGATGCAGGCCGAGCGTAACCGTCGTGCCGAAATCCTGAAGGCCGAAGGTGAGAAGCAGGCCCAGATCCTGAACTCGGAAGGTGAGAAACAAGCCGAAATCAATGCCGCCGAGGCCGACAAACAGGCCAACATCCTGAAGGCCGAAGGTGAAGCCCGCGCCAAGGTGCTGCAAGCCGAAGCCGAAGCCACGGCCATCCGCAATGTCGCCGAAGCCGTCGCTGACCGCGGTGCCGACCCGGTCAATTACCTCCTTGCCGTGAAGTATATCGAGACCTTGAAGGAAGTGGCTGGCGGTCAGCAGAACAAGACCGTCTACCTGCCTTATGAGGCTTCCAACCTGCTCGGCTCGTTGGGTGGCATCAAAGACTTGCTCGGTAAATAAGGCGTGACGCAATGCGCGACTTTTCCTATAAAAAGGACCTGCATATCGGCCAGATGATTCAAAAGGAGCTGGAACGGCAGGGGAGGAGTGCCGCATGGCTGGCCCATGCCATCTATTGCGCGCAGTCAAACATCTACAAGCTCTTTCACCGTGAGAGCATCCCTGTCGACCAGCTGATGCGCATCTCGGAGGCCATGGAACACGATTTCCTGAAAGATTGTTACGACAACGAGGAATGAGACGTTGGCTTTCCATAGCGGCTTTCCTGCTGGTGGTCATGACGTCGTGCCATAAGACCATCATGTATCCGACTTTGTTGCAATCCTATCCTGAGTTGGCGCCGGTCTATGCGCTGAAGGAGAACCAAGCCGATAGCGCCTTTGTGCTTTTCAACGCCTTCGATAGCCTCGTCGACGAGACGGCCATGCGGCAGCAGTCGGCGTTTCTTTATGCTGAATATCAAATTCTTAAAGCCGAAATGTGCTATAAGAATTTTCTTCCTATCACGAACGACAGCCAGGTGGAAGAGGCTTTTGGTTTTTACGATTCCATCTTTTCCGACCAACGTTGGCTGCACTCCAACCGGGCCTTGGCCTTCCAATATGCCCGCGCCTGCTATTATAGGGCTGCGGTGCTTCAAGGTCGTGCCGATAACCAAATAGCGTCGTTCTCCAATTACCTGAAATCGCTTTGGATCATGGATGGGCTGTGCTATAAGCGTTGGGTGTTCGCCTTCAGGAAACCGGCGGTGGAGTATGTGCATTTCACCGGCCTTATCTATGACCGTTTGGCTTGGTTCCTCTACAATCTCGATTCGTGGGATTTTGCGCAAAGTGCCCTAGAGTCGTCGAATTCGTGTTTTGAATATGAAGGCGACCTGGAAGGGCTTGCCTCAAACTTCAGTTTGATGGGCGACATGATGTTGGCGCAGGAGAAGCGTCTGGGCGCGGCTGCCTATTACCGGAAAGCTGACAGTCTCTATGGATTGATGCCAGATGACGACACTTTGATTCATTTCATGACGTTGTCGCATCAATCGCTTAAGAGAACAGCGGAGGGGAAAAGGGAACAGGCGAAAGAACTGCTCTATGAGGGGCTGAAAACGGTGAATATGCCATGGATGAGACGTCAGTTCCATCTCGGGCTGGGTTTCATCTATTACGATGAGCACGCGTATGATTCGTCCCTTTATCATTACGAACGAAGCTATCCTTTGTTGCCTCGCCAAACGGCTAAGGCCTACAGTCGCATCATTATCTTGGCCAATCGGGTGGGCGATACGGTGAAGGCGGCCCGTTATGGCCAGCTGTTGGCCGAATACCAGAACGAACAGACGGCGAGAAGCAGTGAAAGAGCCCAAATACTGACGCTGTACGAGAACCAAAGGGATAAGGGGAAAGACATCAAGAACAAGGATACTGTTTTTTTTATCTTGCTGATTGTAGTCATTTTGGCCATCCTTATCGTCATCGATAGCGTTTTCATCCAGATGAGGAAGAACCGGCACAGGCGCGAAATCAAGCAGCACGAGGAGATCAAGGCCACGCTGGAGGACGAGATCGAGTTGACGCGACGGGAGGCCCGACGCAAGACCGAGGAGGTCAGGGCGCTGGAGGCCCGTCTGGAGCGGATGGTCAGCAATCCCGATTTCCACCAACTGCCTTTCGACAAGAAACTGGCCACGCTTTATGAGATGCCCATCTGCAAGCGCGTGCGCAAGGTGCTCGACGCCAACGTCAAGGCTTTCTCATCGTATCCTGAGCTTGTCCTTTCGGAGAACCAGACCTCGATGCTCATCAACGCCGTCGACTCGGTCTTCCCCAAGTTCTCGGTGAAGATCATCGAGATGTACCCGCGCCTGAAACGCTCCGACGTCATCTATTGCTGCTTCTATATCCTGGGCATCACCGAGGTGCAAGCCGCTGCCTTGATGGGAAAATCCTACCAAGCCGTGTGGACACGTTCGCTGAAACTCCATGAGATTTTCGACAACAAATCCGACTTGCAATTCGTTTTACATGATTTATTAAAATCTTGGTAAATAATCAATTATAACATCAATCAAATATTTTAATCAAAATTCCTGCAAGGAATTTGATTTATTTTGATTGTTTAAGTAAATAATTGGTTGTCAATAGAATAAATATATGTATTTATGAAAAGATTTGATGGACTTTTTTTGCCGAATTTTTCGGGTTTTTCGGTGGCTTTCTACTTTTGTGGCATCAATTTAAAAACCACATGCTATGAACTTTGTCATGAAAGATGTACACGTCGGCAAGATGATCCAGGACGAACTGAATTATCAAGGTCGCACGGTCGTTTGGTTCGCTAAGGCGATTTATTGTGAGAAGTCGAACGTCTACAAGATGTTTCGCCGAAAAAGCATAGATTTGGCCCAACTGATGAAGATTTCGGATGTGCTGGGCCATAATTTCCTTCGAGATTGCTATGAAGAGTCGTGATGACTTTTCAAATTGGTTAATAATTAGTTTTTTTTCGGGGATTAGGTTTTTCATGGTACCTAATCCCCTTTTTTTGTCCGTTTTCGTTTTGATTTTGTATCTTTGCGGCATTGAAGAAGATGTGGTCCTATGGAAATCTTGGATTTGTATGACAGCGACTTGAAGCCTACGGGACAGACCATAGAGCGCGGGAAACGCATTCCGCAAGGCCTGTTGATCCCTATTGTGGCGGTGTATGTGTACAACGACAAGGGGCAATACCTTATCCAAAAAGTGGCACCGCGCAAGGGCAACTACTATTCCACCACGGCAGGTCACGTGCAAAGTGGCGAGCGCGACTTCGCCCAAGCCATGTTGCGTGAGCTGAAGGAGGAAATCGGGCTGATGGCGACCAAGTCGGAGCTGAGGCTGGTGAAGATACGCCGTTACGACTATAAGTTCACCTTTCTCTATATGCTGCATAGCAACGTGCCCGCCGAGTTGCTTCGCCTCCAAAAGGACGAAGTCGACTCCGTCTCTTGGATGAGCCATGCCGACATCGAGACGCTCTGCAAGATGGGCCTTTTCAACCGCACCCACTACCAATTCCTGCTCGATTGTGAGGAAAGAATGCAAAACAAGCGTTGAGGGCTTGGCTGTGTGCAAAAATTGGCTATATTTGCCGCAAATTATCTTTATCGCAACAAATACCTTATTAATATGATAGCAAGAGAATTACTCGACCCGAAAAGCATCGTGGTCGTTGGAGCCTCCGCCGATATCCACAAACCAGGCGGAAAAGTGTTGTTGAACCTCCTGAACAGCCCCTTCAAGGGACAGGTGTACGCCGTTAACCCGAAAGAGGCTGAGGTGCAGGGTGTTAAGTGTTACGCTAAGGTCGACGACCTGCCGCAAGTGGACTGCGCGATTTTGGCCATCGCTGCCAAATACTGCCCCTCGACGGTCGACATCCTGGCCTTGCAGAAAGGCACCAAAGGCTTCATCATCATCTCTGCCGGCTTCGGCGAAGAGAACGCCGAGGGCGCGGCCTTCGAGAAACACATCGCCGACACCATCAACAGCGTGGGCGGCTCGTTGATCGGCCCCAACTGCACGGGCTTCCTCAATACGAACTACTGCGGCGCCTTCGATGCCCCCATCCCGACCCTCGACCCCCATGGCGTCGACTTCATCACGGGCTCGGGTGCCACGGCCGTGTTCATCAAGGAATATGGCATCAGCAACGGCTTGACGTTCAACAGTGTGTGGGCAGTCGGCAACTCGGCCCAACTCGGCATCGAAGACGTGCTTGAACACCTCGATGAGACCTTCGACCCCGAGAAGAGCAGCCGCGTCATCATGCTCTACATGGAGAAGATTAGCGACCCGCAGAAGATGCTGAAGCACGCCCGCTCGCTCATCAACAAGGGCTGCAAGATTGCCGCCATCAAGAGCGGTGGCTCCGCCGCCGGTAGCCGTGCCGCCAGCTCGCACACGGGCGCTTTGGCCACTTCCGACGTGGCCGTCGACGCGCTGTTCCGCAAGGCGGGCATCGTGCGCTGCCAAAACCGCCAGGAGCTGACCACGGTATGCGCCATCTTCATGCACCCCGAAGTGAAAGGCAAGAACATGGCCGTCATCACCCACGCTGGTGGCCCCGCCGTGATGCTGACCGACACTTTGTCGAACAACGGCATGGACGTACCGCACATCGAAGGACCGAAGGCCCAAGAACTGCTGAGTAAGCTTTATAATGGTTCGTCCGTCGGCAACCCGATCGACTTCTTGGCCACGGGTACCGCCGAGCAACTTGGCTACATCATCGACGCCTGCGAAAACGACTTCGACAACATCGACTGCATGTGCGTCATCTTCGGCTCGCCCGGCTTGTTCCAGAACTACGAGGTCTACAAGGTCTTGGACGAGAAGATGAAGACCTGCAAGAAGCCCATCTTCCCGATCCTGCCGTCCATCATCAACGTGAAGGACGAAATCGACGACTTCATCAAGAACAAGCACCGCATCAACTTCCCCGAGGAGTGCGTGTTTGGCAACGCCTTGTGCAAGGTGTACAACACCCCCAAGCCACAACCCGAGAATCCGGTGATGCCTAAGGTGGACGTGAAACGCATCCGCGAGGTCATCGACAGCTGCGACAACGGCTATATTGATCCCGACAAGATCTATCAACTCCTTGACGCTGCGGGCATTGCACAGAAGCAAATCCGCGTGGTTGACAAGAAACAGCAAGCCGTCGACTTCGCCAACGAGGTGGGTTATCCGCTCGTGATGAAGGTGGTGGGTCCTGTCCACAAGAGCGACGTGGGTGGCGTCACCCTGAATGTGCGCGACATCGAGACCGTGCAGAAGGAGTTCGACCGCTTGATGGCCATCAAGGACACCTATGCCGTGGAGATGTATCCCATGCTTGACGGCACGGAGGTCTACATTGGCGCCATCCGCGATGCCAAGTTCGGCCATCAGGTGTTCTTCGGCCTGGGCGGCATTTTCATCGAGGTGCTGAAGGACGTGCAGAGCGCCTTGGCTCCCGTCAACGTCGACGAGGCCAAGGAACTGCTCACCAAGCTCCGTGGCTACAAGATCCTGCAAGGCGTGCGTGGCCAACAGCCTGTCAACGTGGACGTTTACGCTGAGCAGATTGCCCGCGTGAGTGCCTTGGTGCAGGCCGCTCCCGAAATCGCCGAGATGGACCTCAACCCGCTCCTTGGCAACCCGAAGAACGTGGTGGCCGTGGATGCGCGTATTCGTATTGAAAAGTAGTTATTAGTTGGCAGTTGTTCAGTTGTTCAGTTAGGCGATAACCCTTAACTGAACAACTGCAAACTGCAAACTGCAAACTGACAAAGATGATTACCGAAAAAGCAACCTATTACCTTGTCTATGCCGCGTTGGTCTTGGCCTCCTTCTTGATTGACAATATGTTGCTGAAGAAGACCGACAAGACCAGCCGTGTTATCGGCTATGTCTTGAGCATCATCGTCGCCTTGGGCATCTTCGGCTACGGCATCTATCTCTATGTGGCCAAAGGCGAGGACCAAACGGGCTTCGTGTGGGGCGGTGTGCTGTGTGGCATCTGCCTGCTGTGCCTTTTGGGACGCTATTGGCAGAACAAGGAAAACGACAAGAAACGTCAAAAGTCATGAAAAAGTCTGACATTATCACTTTGATCGTCGTGGCCGCCGTCATCTGTGGCTTCGCCTTCATCCCAGGCGCGTGGACGTGGTTCAACGAGACTACGAAAGCCCACGGCCTGCTGATGAGTTTCTTCAAGTTCGCCATCCTGGGCACCTTTGGCGAGATGTTGGCCTTGCGCATCCGCGAGGGCGTGTACCTCAAGAAAGGCTTCGGCCTGTTGCCTAAGATGCTCGTTTGGGGCGTGTTGGGTGTGGTTATCGCCTCGGCCATGACTATCTTCAAGACGGGAACGGTGGCCCTGCTCGACGGTGGCTTCCACCTCGGCGGGAAAGCCGCTGCTTGGTTCAGTGGCGACCTCAGCTGGGGCAAGTTCTTCGTTGCGCTGTGCGTCAGCGTGCTGATGAACACCCTGTTTGCGCCCGTCTTCATGACCTTCCACAAGATCACCGATATCCACATTGCCGAGACGGGTGGCACGCTGAAAGGCTTCTTCGGCAGTCCGCTGAACATCAAGGAGACCATGTCGAAGAAGATCAACTGGGACATCCAGTATGGCTTTGTCTTTGCCAAGACGATACCGCTGTTTTGGTACCCCGCCCATACCATCACCTTCCTGTTGCCTCCCACGCTTCAGGTGTTGTTTGCGGCTTTCCTCGGCGTGGCCTTGGGCGTGATTCTGAGCATCAAGAAATAGGGGAGATGAGGCGGTGCGGCTGGATAGGGCTCTTGTTGCTGATGGCCTTCCGTTTGGATGCTTTTGCGCAGACGGAGGTCCTGTTTTCCCGTGAGGGCGGTTTCTATGACGCACCGTTTACGCTTTCGTTGGGCAGCACCGACTGGACCTGCCAGATCCATTATACCCTCAACGGCGATACGCCTACCATGGGCGATGCCCTCTACGAAACGCCCTTGTTTCTCGACGAGCACTTGTTCTCCACCGCAGCCATCTATACGGTGCCCATCGCGCCTGTAAACGAGTTCTATAGGCCCGATTCGGTGCAACGGGCCATCGTCATTCGTGCCGCTGCCTTCGATGCCGAAGGCCAGCGGGTCAGCGAGGTGGCCACGCAGACCTACCTGATTCGCGCTTTAGGCTGCGACCATCACGGTCTGGCCGTCGTTTCGGTTTGCTGCGACAGCCTTTCCTTGTTTGATTACGACACCGGCATCTTCGTCCCAGGCGCGCTTTTCAACCCCGCCTATCCCGACTGGACGGGAAACTATTTCGAGCATGGACGTGAATGGGAACGGTTGGCGAATGTGGAGTTTTATGAACCCAACAACACCGGTGTCAACCAACAATGCGGCTTGCGCACGCACGGCAACCGAGCGCGGAAAGCTGCCGCCAAGGGCATGAAGGTCTATGCACGCGACGAATACGGCAAGAAACGCTTCAAGCATCGCTTTTTTGAGACCACGACGATGAAAAGTTTCAAGCATCTGGTGCTCAAGCCTTTTTCTTCTTTGTGGCCTTATGCTGGCGTCCAAGACTATTTGGCCAACCGCATGGCATTGCGGCTTGGACTCGAAGCACCGTATTCCCGTCCTGTGGCGCTTTATCTCAATGGCGAGTATTGGGGCATCTATTTCCTTCAGGAGAAGCTGGACGACCATTATCTTGAGGACCATTTCGAAGTGACGCCCGAGGCATGTACCATTATTGGCGGCAACGGTATGGATGGCGAAACGCTGCAATGGAGCACGGAAGTGGAGTCGGGCGACGGCGAGGGCTTTGCCCAACTTCTGGCTTGGCTGGAAGACGCCGACCTGTCAGACAGTGCCAATTATGCCCGTGTCAAGAGTTTGGTTGATGTTGATGATTTTATTGATTATCAGATTCTTGAAACGTTCATTGCCAATACCGACTGGCCCGCGAACAACTTCCGTTGCTGGCAAGCGGACGGCAGCAAATGGCGTTTTGCCTTCTTTGACGGCGACGATGCCCTGCTGGAGCGCGACTTCGATGTCTTGGACAACGCCACTTATGTCGGCGTCGACCGATGGATTACTGGAGGCGAGTCGACGCTGTTGTTCAGGAGATTGCTCGAAAACAACGACTTCAAGATGCGGTTCCTGAATCGGGTAGGGGAGCTATGTGCCACCGTCTTCCAGCCCGACAGCCTGCTTCCCGTATTGAACGGCCTGGAGCTGTCGTTGCGGGCGGAAATACCCAGTCAAATTGCCCGTTTCGGTTACCCCGAGTCCGTCGACTTTTGGAATTGGGGCTGCTCGTTGGTCGAGACCTTCCTTTGCGACCGTGTGGCGCATTTCCAGGCGGCCTGTAACGACTTCGAGGCCTTGCAGCCGCATCAATATCCACAAAACACCAACGATTTTGTCGTCTATCCCAATCCCGTGACCGACGAGATCCGCATCAAGATGCTGGATGGACGCTCGCGGGCCACAGGTATGGTTTTAAGCGATATGCAAGGAAGACTGTATGTGAACGGAACAGCGTATGTGCCGCCGTGCGAGGCTTTCGTCATCCGTGTTGACTTGCCTGCTGGTGTCTATGTCCTCACCATTGGCGGCGAGGTACATTTAATCGTGAAAATCTGAGCTTTTTCTTGCGGCGATTGCTTTTTTTCTCACTTTTTTTCAAAAAAAATCCACTTTTCACTTGACAGTAATGAAATTTGTTGTACTTTTGCAGCGTACTAATTAACTAATACACTACAACAAAATACAACAACATGATTACAATCAACAATTTAGACTTCGGTTACAAAGCGCAACCCGTCTTCAAGAACATCAGCCTCAGCTTCGAGAAGGGCAACATCTACGGGCTGCTTGGCGAAAACG
>CAMUYT010000079.1 GCA_947164955.1 uncultured Bacteroidales bacterium
TGGCGCGTTGGGCGGGTTTCTCGTTGTGACGGATGTAGTAGGTCAATCCGTTCTCGAGTTTGCCTCTTCTGACGTTTTGGTCGAAGGGCACGGCTTGCTGGGCGAGCATGGTTGCGCTCAGGGCAAGCGTTGCGATTAGGGTTAGGGTCAGTTTTTTCATTTTTTTATAGTTATCTGTTGTTCAGTTAAAGTAGGTTGCTGAGCCTGTCGAACCACCGTCAATAAACCGGCCCTTCGACGGGCTCAGGGACCTTAACTTTAATATAAATGTATCACATACTTTTCCTGGTAATACTCCTCCTTGAACCATTTGCTGATGATGGCTTTCTTGTATTTCCAATAGCGATTCAATGCGTTGAATTCCTCTGTGAGGTCGCCGCCTTTCAGGTAGATAATGCCTCCTGCTTCTACGTCGCCTCTGATTCTCAGCTTGTTGCCAGCCAGGTTGGCGATCTCGGGCAGGGTCATCACAGCGCGACCAGTAATCACGTCGAACTTTTCTTTCACTTCCTCGGCGCGTTTCTGTTCGGCCACCACGTTCTCAAGCCCAATGGCGTCTTTCACAGCGTTCACCACCTTGATTTTCTTGCCTGTACCATCGATGAGGTAAAACTCGGTCTGCGGAAACATAATGGCCAATGGAATGCCAGGAAAGCCGCCCCCAGTGCCAAGGTCCATCACCTTCATGCCAGGCAGCAGCTCGTAGTATTTGGCGATGGCTAGCGAGTGCACGACGTGGTGCTCATAGAAGTGCTCCATGTCTTTGCGCGAGATGACATTGATTTTGCTGTTCCAATCCAAATATAAGTCTTTCAACTGGTTATATTGCTCCTTCTGACGTTCGGTCAGGTCGGGGAAATACTGAAAAAGGCTCGTCGTGTCCATATTTTTGCACAAAATTGGCTTCAAAGATACGGAAAATTTCGTTTTGTCATCGTTGGTTTCTGAAAATGTTGTAATTTTACACCTTTATTTTGAATGACTATGAGGAAACTGTTTTTTGCTTTTGTTATGCTGTTGCCATTGTCGCTGTTGGCACAACGCATCACCCCTGAGGAATACATCCAGACCTACAAGGACATCGCCATGCAAGAGATGCGCGACCACAAGATTCCTGCGTCCATCACTTTGGCGCAAGGCTTGCTTGAATCGGGGGCGGGCAACAGCGCCTTGGCGCGTGAGGCCAAAAACCACTTCGGCATCAAGTGTCACAAGGGCTGGACGGGCAAGACGTATTACATGGACGACGACGAGAAGGACGAGTGTTTCCGCAAATACAAGAACGCCGAGGAGTCGTTTCGCGACCATTCGGAGTTTCTTTGTGGCCGCACGCGTTATGCCGCCCTTTTCGACCTCGAAATCACCGACTACAAGGGCTGGGCGCGTGGCCTCAAGGCCGCTGGCTATGCCACCAATCCGAAGTATGCCCAGTTGCTCATCGACCGCATCGAACTCTACGACCTCACTAAGTACGACAAAATCGCGCTTGGCCAGATGACCGACGACAACCAATTGCCCGACATTGCCCCCGAGGACGAATTGTTGGAATTGGCCTTTTCGCCCGAAAACCGTTCGGCCTACGAGTTGGTCGACATGACGGCTGACAAGCGTTTCATCTACGAGAACAACGGTGTACGCTTCGTCTATGCCAAGGAAGGGGAGACACCCGAACAATTGGCTAGGGAGTTCAATATCAAGTATAAGAAATTCTGTGAATACAACCTGCTGCGCCGTCCCGACGAGATGGTGTTCCACAGCGGTGATGTGGTCTACTTGGCCAAGCTGAGAAACAAGAACTGGAAGGCCAAGAAATACACCGTCGCCGAAGGCGAAACTGTCCGTGATGTGGCCTTGCGCTTCGCCGTGAAGCCCGAGAAGGTCATGAAAAAGAACGGCCTGAAGTCAGCTCGACTGCAAAAAGGACAGGTGCTCTGGCTGCGTTAACATATGACGGCCTGCAGTCGGCCCGACTGCAAGTAGGACAAGTGCTTTGGCTAAGGTAATCGTCTGACAAAACGATATAATTCGAACGATTGTACGGCTGCCAAAATGTGACAGCACTATAACTCCTAACTCCTAACTGAACAACTCCAAACTAAGATATTTCCCCGTATAGCTCTCCTTGCATTGTGCCACCGCTTCCGGCGTGCCTTGGCACACGATGCGGCCGCCACGGTCGCCGCCTTCGGGTCCCATGTCGATGATCCAGTCGGCCATTTTGATGACGTCAAGGTTGTGCTCGATGATGAGGACGGTGTTGCCTTTGTCGACGAGTTTGTTCAGCACGCCCATCAGGACCTTGATGTCCTCGAAGTGAAGGCCGGTGGTGGGTTCGTCAAGCACGTAGAGCGTCTTGCCCGTGTCGCGTTTGGCGAGTTCGGCGGCCAATTTCACGCGTTGTGCCTCGCCGCCGCTGATGGTGGTGGAGGCCTGACCGAGGGTCAGATAACCCAATCCGACGTCTTTCAACGTTTTGATTTTCTGGACGATGTTCGGAATGTTCTCGAAAAACTCCACTGCTTCATTGATGGTCATGTTGAGCACGTCGTTGATCGACTTGCCTTTGTAGCGCACTTCGAGGGTCTCTCGCTTGTAGCGTTTGCCTTGGCATTCCTCGCAGAGCACCGTCACGTCGGGCAGAAAGTTCATCTCGATGACGCGCACGCCCGCGCCCTTGCAGGCCTCGCAGCGACCGCCTTTCACGTTGAACGAGAAGCGTCCCGCCTTGTAGTTGCGGATCTTCGATTCGGGCAACTCGCCGAAGAGCTTCCGGATTTCGTCGAACACCTTGGTGTAAGTGGCCGGGTTGCTTCGCGGTGTGCGTCCGATGGGGGCTTGGTCGATTTGGATGATCTTGTCGATTCTCTCCAGGCCTTCGATGCTGGTGTAGGGCAGGGGCTCCTTCACCGAACGGTAGAACTTCTGGCTGAGGATGGGGGAGAGGGTCTCATTGATCAAGGTGCTTTTGCCTGAGCCGCTGACGCCCGTCACGCAGACCATCACGCCCAAAGGCAACTGCAAGTCAACGTTTTTCAGGTTGTGGCCGCTTGCGCCTCTGATGGTCAGGTATTGGCCTTCAAGAGGCTTGCGCCGCGTCTTCGGCACTTCGATTTGTCGCTTGCCGTTGAGGTATTCGCAGGTGATGGAATGGCCGTTTTTGATGTCGGCGGGTGTGCCGGCAAAGACCACTTCGCCGCCGTGCCGACCCGCGCCAGGGCCGATGTCAACCAAATAGTCCGCGTTGAGCATGGTGTCCTTGTCGTGTTCGACCACGATGACCGAGTTGCCGATGTCGCGCAGCTCCTTCAGCGACTCGATGAGTTTCTGGTTGTCGCGTTGGTGCAGCCCGATGCTGGGTTCGTCCAAGATGTACAGTACGCCAGTGAGTTGCGATCCGATTTGTGTGGCCAAGCGGATGCGTTGCGCCTCGCCGCCCGAGAGCGATGCCGCCGGACGGTTCATGTTGAGGTAGTCGATGCCGATATCCAAAAGGAAGTGCACGCGCTTGTGGATCTCGCGCAGGATTTCCTTGGCGATACCGTTTTGTCGTTCAGTGAGTTTGCTCGGCAGCTCGTCAATCCACTTGCCGAGGCTGATGGTGTCCATGTTGGCCACTTCAGCGATGTTTTTCCCGTCGATGCGGAACCATTGGGCCTCTTTTTTCAGCCTTGTGCCGCCGCAAACGGGGCAGGTGACGTGGTTCATGAACGAACCAGCCCAGCGTGTAATGGCCGCCGAAGCCTCCTCGTTGTTTTGTTCCTCGATGAAGTTGACGATGCCCTCAAAGTTGACCTTGATGGTGGACGTGACGCCGATGCCTTCGCGTTTCACGTCGAAGGTCTCGTTGGTACCGTAAAGGATGATGTCTAAGGCTTCGTCGGAGAAGTCCTTCATGGGCGTGTCGAGCGTGAAGCCGTATTTCAGTCCGATGGCTTCCAGTTGCTTGAAAATCCAGCTGCCAGGTTTGTAGTCGCCAGCGGGCGCGAGGCCGCCCTTGCGCAGGCTGAGGTTGGGGTTGGGGATGATTTTCTCCTTGTCGACCACGGCGATTTCGCCCAAGCCGCTGCACTTGGGGCAGGCGCCAAAGGGTGAGTTGAACGAGAACGTGTTGGGCTCGGGGTCTTCGTAGGAGAGTCCTGTGGTGGGGCACATCAGCAGGCGGCTGAAGTAGCGTAGTTCGCCGTTGTCGTTGTCCATCACCATCAGCAATCCTTTGCCGTAACGGAAGGCCGTTTGCACCGATTTCTTGACGCGGGTGAGGCTGTCTTCGTGCACTTCGATGCGATCCACCACGATTTCGATGGTGTGGGTCTTGTAGCGGTCGAGCATCATGCCAAACTCGATTTCGCGCATCTCGCCATCGACACGAACCCTTGTGAATCCTGCTTGACGGATATGTTCAAACAGCTCGCGGTAGTGACCCTTGCGGCCACGGATGGCTGGTGCAAGGATGTTGATGCGTTTGCCCTCGAAGCCCTTCATAATAAGGTCGGTGATTTGCTCTTCGGTGTAGCGCACCATTTTTTCGCCCGTATTGTAGGAATAGGCCTCACCGATGCGGGCATACAAAAGGCGCAAAAAGTCATAAATCTCGGTGATGGTGCCCACCGTGGAGCGCGGGTTTTTGTTCACGGATTTCTGCTCGATGGAAATCACAGGGCTAAGGCCTGTAATCTTGTCCACATCAGGGCGCTCCATGTTGCCGATGAACTGACGCGCGTAGGCCGAAAAGCTTTCCATGTAACGGCGTTGCCCCTCGGCATAAATCGTGTCGAATGCCAACGACGACTTGCCGCTCCCGCTGATGCCGGTGACAACCACCAAGGCATTGCGCGGAATCGAGAGGTCGATGTTTTTCAGGTTGTTTTCCCTCGCACCGAGGATTTCCAAATATTTGTCTTCGCTGAACTCGTTCATTGCTGGAATTTGGGGCGGCAAAGATACGCTTTTTTTCGGGATTTTCAGTGTTGGGGGAATTAAGAATTCATGGTGCGATTTTGGCCGATTGCAACAAGATTGGGCAAAGTTTTTGGCTCATTCTTGTTATTTTTGCTATTTTTGCAAAAAATCAGCCATGGAAGAACTCAAGAACCTCAAATTGTTTTCCGGATGCAGCGACGAAGCCTTGGAACGGTTGCTCAGCCAGCCTTGCCGAAGGCAGCAGTATGCCGCCGGCAAACTGATCCTCCGTGCAGGCGACCCTTGCCGCTCGCTGATGATTCTCGTCGAGGGCCGGGCCGATGCACGAATGATGGGCGAGGAAGGCCGCGAGGTGCTGGTCGACAAGCTGAAAGCGCCTATGTTATTGGCTCCGGCTTTCCTTTTCGCATCGCAGAACAACGTGCCCGTGGAAGTCACCGCCATGACCGACTGCGCCGTGTGGCACATCAACCGCGAGGCGTTTTCCGATTTCATGCAACAAGAGCCGACCGTGTTGCGGGCTTTCTTGGAGGTGTTGTCGAACCGGAGCAACTTCCTCAGCGGCAAGATGCGCTCGTTTGCCGTCAACGGGCTTCGCAACCGCGTCGTCGAATATCTCGACGAACACGGGAGCATCACCTCCGTGGCCGCCGTCGCCCAGGAATTGGGCGCGACAAGACCTTCGCTCAGCCGCGTTTTGTCGGAAATGTTGAGCGAAGGGGTGATTGTTAAGGATGGGAGGGGGTATGGGAAGGCCTAAATTCCAAACCCCTTCAAATCCTCCTCAACCGTGCCAATCCCGCCGATGCCGAAGTTCTCGACCAGCACTTTGGCCACATTGGGCGAGAGGAAGCCGGGCAAAGTCGGGCCAAGGTGGATGTTCTTCACACCGAGGCTGAGCAGGGCGAGCAGGACGATGACGGCCTTCTGCTCGTACCAAGCGATGTTGTAGGCGATGGGCAGTTGGTTCACGTCGTCCAAGCCAAACACTTCCTTCAGTTTCAATGCGATGAGGGCCAACGAATAGCTGTCGTTGCACTGTCCGGCATCCAAAACACGCGGGATGCCGTTGATGTCGCCCAAGCCGAGTTTGTTGTACTTGTACTTGGCGCAACCTGCCGTGAGGATAACGCAATCTTTAGGAAGTGCTTTGGCGAAGTCGGTGTAGTACTGGCGGCTCTTCATGCGACCGTCACAGCCAGCCATAACCACAAACTTGCGGATGGCGCCGCTCTTGACGGCCTCCACCACCTTGTCGGCGAGGGCAAACACCTGCTCGTGGGCGAAGCCGCCCACAATCTTGCCCGTCTCGATCTCTTTCGGGGCTTGGCAGGTCTTGGCCAAGGCGATGATCTCGCTGAAGTCCTTCTTGCCGTTGGCATCGGCGGGGATGTGCTTCCAGCCAGGGAAGCCCGTGCTGTTGGTGGTGAACACGCGGTCTTTGTAGGTCGCAGTGGCCGTGGGCGGCACGATGCAGTTGGTGGTGAACAAAATCGGGCCGTTGAAGCTCTCGAACTCCTCGCGTTGCTTCCACCAAGCGTTGCCGTAGTTGCCTTTCAGGTGGCTGTATTGTTTCAGTTTGGGGTAGTAATGCGCCGGCAGCATCTCGCTGTGCGTGTAGATGTCGATGCCCGCGTCCTTGCTCTGTTCGAGCAGTTGCTCGATGTCGTTGAGGTCGTGGCCGCTGACGAGGATGCCCGGACGGTTGCCTACGCCGATGTTCACCTCCGTGATTTCGGGGTTGCCGTAGGCGGTGGTGTTGGCTTTGTCGAGCAAGGCCATGGCTTTCACGCCGTATTCGCCGGTCTTCAGTGCCAAGGCAGTGAGTTCGTTGGCATCGTTGCAGGTGACCAACTGCCCCAAGGTCTGTAGGATGTACTCGTTGATGTCGCCATCCACCTGACCGAGGCGGGCGGCGTGCTCGAGGTAGGCGGCCATGCCCTTGAGTCCATACATGGTGAGTTCCTTCAAGGAGCGGATGTCCTCGTTGGCTTCGGCCAAAACGCCCACGGTTTGAGCTTTCTTGTCGTATTGCTCGCGGATGGCGTTCCAATCCAGCACGTCGAGTTGGGGAAGGACGATACCTTTCTTGTTGGTGACGCGGTCCTTAAACGTGTCGCGCAGCTGCAGGCCGGCATCAATGCGGTCGTAGATGCTTTCCACGTCGAAGTTGGCGTTGGTGATGGTCGAAAACAGCGCGTCGTTCACGAAGGCGTGGATGCTCTTGCGGAAGTCGCAATAGTCATGGCCACAGCCGTGTTGGTGATGGTTGGCGATGATGCCAAGTCCTTTGAGGGTATAGATCAGCAGGTCCTGTGCATGAGCCACTTGTGGGTTCTTGCCGCACACGCCCGACAGCTTGCAGCCGGTGCCACCGGCGGTTTCCTGACATTGGAAACAAAACATTTTCTCGTTCATGGTCTGTGTCTTGGTTGGTTTATTGATGAGGCAAAAATACCATCCTCAGCACTAGCGAAACGTAACAAATGTTACCGATGTCAAGATTTCAATGAATAAAAGGTTCTTTGGGTCTTTCGAATCCGAGCAGACTCATTCGGCGCTTCTCATTTTTCCATGTGTCTTCGCAAACTCGCCCGTCGGAATCTTGATCTCGTAGCTGTTGCCTGCCGAGATGGTCAGTGAGTTGCTGCGCAGCCAGGGGTTGAAGTATTTGAGCATCTTCACGTTGGTGCCTTGTCGGTAGGCGAAATCCACAAGGTCGGGGATAGATTGAACTACGGTAACGCTCTTGGTTTCATAGGGTCGGTACCAGCCGTTGTCGCCGATATGGAAGCCGTATTTTGCGGGATTCTCAGTGATGAGTTTCAATGCGAGGATGCGGAATACGTAGCGCTGGGTTTCCTCGGGCAGGAGCATGTCGTAGTATGAGTTTACTCGTTGTTCATCTTTCGTCCGTGTCATTCTGCCGTTGCCACAGTTGAAGGCAGCTGCCGACAAGGTCCAACTGCCGAACTTGCGGTAGGAGTCCTTCAGATACTTGCAGGCTGCTACGGTCTCTTTCTCCACGTTGTAGCGCATGTCCACTTCTTTGTTGATTTCGAGACCATAGTCCTTGCCCGTGCCTTCGAGAAACTGCCAGAAGCCGACCGCCTTCGAGGGCGATACGGCGTTAGTCAATTCACTTTCAATCATGGCTAAGTATTTGAAGTCGTCGGGCAATCCGTTTCTCTTCATGATAGGCTCCATCACTGGAAACCAGCGGGTGGTGCGTTTCAGCAGGAGGATGGTGGCTGAATGGCGGTAGGAGTTGACCATGATCTCGCGTTCCAGCCGCTCGCGGACATAAAACAGGTCCAATGGCACTTCCTCGCCACAAAACGTCATGGTCTTGGGCAGTTCGATGTCGTGCGTGTTGTGGTCAATCTGGTCGTAGAAAAGGTATTCGCGGTCCGTGCCTTCGTAGTCTTCTAGCTGTTCGTCGTTGGATTGTGCGAACGAAAGGGTGAGGACGGCTGTTACACCTATTAATATAATAGCTATGCCGCAGGCCAAGAGGATGTTTCTAGTCTTCATAGTGATATGTTGAGTTCTTGTTATCAATGATGTTTTTCAAATGGTCGGCCCTTCGACAGGCTCAGGGACCTTAGCTCAATATATGCGGAGGTTGTTGAGCTTGTCGAAGCACTGGTTAAAACGGTGACGCAAAGTCTTTGAACATTGGAGAAACTTTGTCCTTTTCGGACAGAATTGGGTTCTCGATGTCCCAGTTGATGTTGAGGTCGGGGTCGTTCCAACGGAGGCTGCCCTCCGAGGCCTTGTTGTAAATGTTGGTGCACTTGTAAGTGAACACCGAATGGTCTTCGAGGCAAACAAAGCCGTGAGCGAAGCCTTCTGGAATCCAGTACATGAACTTGTTGCCTTCGGTCAAAACGACGGACTCCCATTGTCCGTAGGTCGGCGAGTCTTTGCGCAGGTCGACGGCCACGTCCATCACGGAGCCTTTCACCACACGCACCAACTTGCCTTGGGCAAAAGGCGGTTTCTGGAAATGCAGTCCGCGCAAAACGCCCTTCATCGACTGCGATTCGTTGTCCTGCACAAAGGTCATGTCGAGCCCGAGTTTAGAGAAACGCTCCTTGTTGTAGCTCTCGAAAAAATAGCCACGCTCGTCGAGGAACACGTCCGGCTTGATGATGAGCAGGTCTTTTATTTTTGTTTCGATGATTTCCATTGTATCAGTTGTTCTTTCGTCGCTTTGCGTCATTGCGAGGAACAAAGCAATCCAGACGATAAACCTCGTTCCTGGATTGACTTTGTCGAATCTGCGATTTGCTTCACTGCGTTCGCAATGACGCGAAGCGAGTCGTTAACAAATTACAAATGCACACATTCGTTGTAGGCTGCTGCCGCAGCTTCCATGATGCCTTCCGACATGGTGGGGTGGGGGAACACAGCGTGGATGATGTCCTCGCCTTTGGCTCCCAACTCGCGGCAAAGCACTGCCGATGCCACCATTTCGGTAACGTTGTCGCCAACCATGTGGCAACCCAGCCAGTCACCGGTCTTGGCATCGAAGACGACCTTGATGAAGCCGTCGCGGTTGCCTGCAGCGGTGGCCTTGCCCGAAGCGGTGAAGGGGAACTTGCCGATCTTCACCTCATAGCCCGCAGCGATGGCCTTGGCTTCGCTCAAGCCGACAGAGGCGATTTCGGGTGTGGTGTAGGTGCAGCCAGGGATGTTGGCGTAGTTGAGGGGCTTGGGGTTCAGGCCACAAATCTTCTCAACACAGATGATGGCTTCGTGGTCGGCCTTGTG
>CAMUYT010000080.1 GCA_947164955.1 uncultured Bacteroidales bacterium
GTTGGCAGTTAGCAGTTGTTCAGTTGGCAGTTTACGGGGATTGAAATCGCCCGTTGTATTATTGTCGCCCTTTGACTCCGTCGAAATGCTCTGCATTCAGCGTAGCTAATCTTCGATTTCAGGGCTGAACCCTCATATTCATCAGCACCTCAGCCCGTTCCTTCTGGGCCACGAACCACACCAAATCGGCGGGTTGGAAGGTGATGCGCGCCGAAGGATTGAGGATGAAATGTCCGTCGCGCTCGATGGCAATCACCATGGCCTCGTAGACGTCAGCCAACCCCGAATCCATCAAAGCCACGCCAATAAACGGGCTGTTGGGCTCCACCTCCACCTTATACAAGTCGACCTCGCTCTCCTCGTGTTCCTGGATCAATTGTTCATCAAACACCTCCATCCGGGGCAAGAGAAGCCGCAGATGGTCCTCATGTCCAACGAAGGTAATCCTGTCGAACGGAAACAGCTGGAAATCAGACCTTGGCAACTCAAAATTCTGTTTACCGCGTTCCACACTCACCACGCTGACGTTATAGTTGTCACGGAAGTCGGTATCCTTAATCAGCTTTCCAGCATAGGGGCTATCGGGACTCAGCGTCATCTTCTGCAAATGGCAGTTCTCCTGCAAGATTTCGGGGATGGTGAACACCTGCACCGACTGGCGTTTGTTGAGGTTGTCCAAGAAACGTTCCTCAATGCGTTTGTAGAACTTCATTGCCGGGCTCAAAATCTTGAGCATCAGCGTATAGACCAAAGCAAAAGCGATATTAATCAGATGATACCATGGCGAACCGATATGCAACTTCGACCAGAAGACTCCGTTGAAGAAATGTTGCAGGATGCTATAGGCAATCAGTGCCACCATGACAAAACGCAAAATGAAGATAATGAGGATCACCGTCTTGTTGAAATGATTGGCATCCATCAACTTACGCGTCGTTTTGACCAAAGTGTGCTTGAAGCCCATCGCCCACAAGAACGGTGCCACAAGAACCAAGGTAAAGGCCGTTGAGATGGCTGCGTTCCAAGGACTGGGCACATATTTCATCACAAACGAGCAAAGGAAGAAACAAATAAGGATGACGGCAATGATAATCGCCAGATAGATGACGATGTTCTTGAACTGTCGCGAGATAAAGCTCGCCATACTGACCTTCTTGCCGCTCTTCACTTTAATGCCAGTATCCTTATTCTCAAGCCGGTTGAGCCAACGCTCGGGGAAATGCTTCGCCACCCAATTGTAGCTCGGCACCGCCGCCTTGATGGCATAGGGCGTGATGAACGTCGTGATAATGGAGACCGAGACAATGATGGGATACAGGAAGTCGTCGATGACGCCATAGCTGAGACCCAAGGTGGCAATGATAAACGAAAACTCACCGATTTGGCTAAAGCAGAAACCGCCTTGCATGGCCTGTTTCAACCCCAGACCAGCTATCAGGCGACCTACGACATTGCTCAACGGCTTGAAAATGAGCAACACAAGCGTAACGACCAAAATCTGCCACCAATAATCGACCAAAATCTGCGGGTCGACCATCATACCGACCGAAACGAAAAACACAGCACCAAACAGGTTCTTGATAGGCGTGGTCACCTTGTGAATAGCCTCTGCCTCAAGCGTTTCTGCCAAGATGCTACCCATAATGAACGCGCCCAAGGCCGACGAAAAGCCCGCCAGATTGGCCAACACGACCATCAGGAAACACAGGCCCACCGCAAACACCGTCAACGTTTCCTCCGACATGAACTTGCGCGACCAACGCAAGATAGTTGGCACCAAGAAGATGCCCCCCAAGAACCATACCAACAAAAAGAAGACAAGCTTCAACATACTGGAAACCAGCTGCATACCATCAAACGACTTGCTCACAGCCAAAGTGGACAAGATAACCATCAGCAAGACAGCTTCAAGGTCTTCGACCACCAGCTCACCGATGACGTTGCCGCTGAACTTCTCGCGATGCAACTTCATGTCGTCGAAGGCTTTAGCGATAATCGTCGTGGAAGAGATGGAAAGCATGGCACCGAGGAAAATGCTGTCCATCTGGGTCCAGCCCAAGGCCTTACCTAAGAGGAAACCTACCACACACATCGTCACCAACTCGGTCAAAGCGGTAATGCCTACCGTTCCACCTACCTTCTTCAACTTCTTGAAACTGAACTCCAAGCCGATGCCAAACAGCATGAAGACCATACCAATCTCGCTCCAAGTCTCCACACTCGTGTGGTCGTGGATGACCGGGAACCATTCGAAATTGGGCCCAATAATGAAGCCAGCGATGATATAACCAAGTACGACAGGTTGTTTCAACCATTTGAAAATCACGGTAGTAAGACCCGCCGTAACCAAAATCAAGGCAAGGTCGGAGAATAGCGCCGGTAGGGATTCCATAAAAGTGTCGTGTTTATTGGTTGCAAAATTACAAACTAAACCAACAAATTCAATAACCTTTGGAAATTATTGTTCCACCTTGACAAGTTTTGCCATGGCCTCGGCCTTCTCCTCGGAGGCCACAAACCAAATTGTGTCGCCTTCTTGGAAAACGATATCAGGCTGCGGATTCAAAATGAACTCGCCATCGCGGCCAACGGCGATGACCATGGCATTGTAGCCATGACGGAAGTTCGACTCACGCAAACTCTTACCCAACAGGCGATTGCCCTTGTCGACTTCAATCCTGAAGATATTCACATCGCTTGCTGGACGTTCCTTGATGAGCACGTCGTCCTCCACCTCAAGCAGCGGCCGCACCTTGGCCAATTGCTCTTCGGTACCGATTAAGGTAATCTCGTCGTCAGGGAAAAGGACCAAGTCCTTGGAAGGCAGGTCGATCACCTCGTCGGCACGGTCAACACCTACTACGCTGACGTTATAGGTCTTACGGAAATCACAGTCGCGGATACGCAGACCCGCATACTGGCTCTTGGGGCTCAACGGGATTTTGTCCAACATGAAATTATCCTGCAACACCTCAGGCAGCACAAACGAATGCAAAGTGTCGCGTTTGTTCATGTTCTCGAGGAACTTGCTTTCGATGCGCTCATACCAATGCATCACAGGAGTGATAACACGAAGCACGATGACGTATACAACCGCCAAGCATACCGCTATCAGATGATATGGCACATTGTGAAGGCCGAAAGAACTCCAGAACCCAGCATTCAGGAAATGGTTGATGATGTTGGCCGCCACACCCCACACCATGATGATGCGGAGGATGAAGATCAGATGGATGGAATGCCTGTTGAACCCGCTGTCAGCCATCAACTTGCCCGTGATGTTTCGCATGCTGTGCTTGAAAGCCACCGCCCAAAGGAAAGGCGAAATGATCACCAACGAAACCGCCAACGACACCAAGCCGCTGACAGGCTGTGGCACATGGTCTTCGATGAACTTACAGAGCGAGAAGCAAATCAGCATCAAGGCGATGATGATAGATGCATAAAGCACCAAGTTCTTGAGTTGGCTCAAAATGTAAGCCTTCATCGTTACCTCCTCGCCGTCTTTCGACCTAACGACCTTTTCCTTGCTGCCGAAACCGTTTTTCCAGCTCTCGGGCACCTTCTTCTCAATCCAATGATACAAAGGCTCACCACCCTTAATCAAATAAGGTGTGAGGAAGGTGGTGATGATGGAAACCGAAACAATGATGGGATAAAGGAAATCGTCGATAACGCCAAAACTCATGCCCACCGTGGCGATGATGAACGAGAACTCGCCGATTTGCCCGAAACACATGCCTGCACGGACGGCATTGTGAAGGTTGTCGCCCGAAAACAGCATACCCAAGCCCGAACTCAACGACTTCAACACGACCACGACCATCGTGATGACCAGAATCTGCCACCAATATTGCACCAAGATGGCCGGATTGACCATCATACCCACCGAGACGAAGAACACCGCGCCGAACAGGTTCTTGATAGGCGTGGTAAGTTTGTGGATCATCTCAGCCTCAAGCGTTTCGGCCAAGATGGAACCCATGATAAAAGCGCCCAAGGCCGACGAGAAGCCCGCTTTGTTGGCTAACCAAACCATGAAGAAGCAAAGGCCCACGGCAAACACCGTCAGCGTCTCCTCCGTCATGAACTTGCGTGCCCACTTGAGGATGGTTGGGATGATGAACACACCGCCGACATACCACACCAACAGGAAGAAGACAAGACGCACAACACTCATCATCAGCTCTTTGCCATCCAAGGCCGTACTCACCGCCAAGGTGGACAAAATCACCATCATGAGAATGGCGGCCAAGTCCTCAACCACTAATACGCCGATGACGCTGCCCGTAAACTTCTCCCCTTTCATCTTCAAGTCGTCAAAAGCCTTGGCGATAATCGTCGTCGACGACATCGAAAGCATGGCACCGAGGAAGATGCTGTCCATCTGGCTCCAGCCCATCAGCTTGCCAAGCAAGAAACCGATGATACACATCGAGACCAGCTCGGTCAGGGCGGTAATGCCCACAGTGCCAGCCTGTTTCTTCAGTTTCTTGAAACTGAACTCCAAGCCGATGGCAAAGAGCAGGAAAACCATGCCGATTTCGCTCCAGGTCTCCACACTGTGGTGGTCGTTGATGACGGGAAACCAAGGGAAATAAGGCCCAATGAGCAGGCCGGCAATGATATAGCCCAGCACAAGGGGCTGTTTCAACCATTTGAAAAGGACGGTGGTGACGCCAGCCGTGACGAGAATCAAGGCTAGGTCGGAAAACAATGCGGGTAGTTCAGACATAATTAGGTTTTGATTTTATGGGTGCAAAGATAAGGAAAATAATCATTCCATAGCCACCACAAAATGCACCACCTTCCACTCAAACTATTGGGTATTATTCCGCAAACATGCCGTCAATAAGGTCCTTGTAGTGCTCGGCGATGACCTTGCGGCGGATTTTCAGGCTCGGGGTGACCTCGCCGTCTTCAATGGTCCACTCGTGGTCCATCAGCTCGAAGCGCTTGATCTTCTCGAAGTCGCCAAAGAACTTGTTGTAGGTTTCCACCTCCTGACGATAACGCGCAATGACGAGGTTGTGGCTGACCATCTCCTCATTCGATGCGACAATGATGTTGTTCTCCTCGCACCAGCTCTTCAGATACTCGAAGTTGGGCACGATGAGGGCGGCGGCAAACTTCTGGTTTTCGCCCACCACCATCATGTTGCTGAAGAAAGGCGACTCCACGAAACGGTTCTCGATCAGGCCAGGCGAGATGTACTTGCCCATCGAGTCCTTGAAGACTTCCTTCATGCGTCCCGTGATCTTGAGCAGGCCGTCCTCGTCAAACTCGCCGATGTCGCCCGTGTGGAAGTAACCCTTCTCGTCGATGGCCTCGCGGGTTTGTTCCTCGTCTTTGTAGTAACCTTTCATCACGCTCGAGCCTTTCACGAGAATTTCGCCCGTCTCAGGGGCGATCTGCACATCGAGGTTGCGGCAGGTGACGCCCACCGTTCCCGCCTTAATGATACGCCTCGTGCGGCTGTTCACGCTGATCACCGGCGAGGTCTCGGTCAGGCCATAGCCTTCTACAATCGGGATGCCCATGGCGGCGAAAAGCTTCACCAAACGGGGATGCAAGGCCGCACCACCCGAGATGATGAACTCGAGATTGCCTCCGAAAGCCTTTTTCACCTCCTTGAAGACCAAACAGTCGGCCCAATGCAGCTTCCAAAGATAGAACTTGCCGTTGTTGCGACCGGTTTCGTCGTAGCGATCAGCCAAGTCGAAGGCCCAGTTGAAGACCTTCTTCTTCAGGCCTTTCATCTTTTCGCCCTTGCGCATAATGCTGTTATAGGCTTTCTCGATGACACGGGGCACGGTGAGGAAGTGGTTGGGCTTCACGTCGGCGATATCGCGCATGATGGTGCCGAAGTTCTCGACGTAATAGGTGGAGTTGCCAAGGAACACATGGGTGTAGAACACTGAGCGTTCAAGGATGTGTGACAAGGGCAGGAAACTCACGATCTTGTGGCTGGGAGGCACGGGGAAGTGCGGCCCATAATAGGCCACGTCTTGCATCAGGTTGCGATGGGTGAGCATCACGCCCTTGGGCATTCCAAGCGTGCCGGAAGTGTAGATGATGGTGGCCACATCGTCGGTATCCACTGCATCTTCGCGGGCCTTCAGCTCTTTCTTGAGGGCCTCGTCGACTTTAACCTCACCGATGAAGGCATCAATCGACTTCACGTCTTCCACTTCCTTGAAGGAAATCACCGCAGGCCGTTCTTCCATGGTCTCGATGATGTCTCTGACCTTGCCATAGATCAACTTGCCTTCCACGAAGATGACCTTGGGGGCGGCATGGTTGATGATGTGCTCGTAGTCGCTATGGCGCACCGTCGGGTAGATGGGCACCAAGATGGCGCCTGCCTGCTGTGCCGCAAAGTCAACCATGTTCCACTGGGGACAATTGTTGGAGATCACCCCCACCCTGTCACCAGGCATCACGCCCAGCTGAATCAGTCCCACGCTGATGGCATCTGTCAGTTCGGCAAACTTCTGGCCACTGTATTTCACCCATTCGCCGTTGTCCTTGCAAGCCACCATGTCGTCCTTATATCCGTATTTCTCAACGAAATGCGGCACAAGGTCGAACACGCGAGCCGGAATGTCAGGATAAGGCTGAACAGGCGTCGCTATGAATACTTTCTTTTCCATATCCACTGAAAATTGGTGCGAAAATACGGCTTATTTCAATAAAAAAGACTTTTTATCCAAACGAAAGGCATTTTTGAAAACAAAAAGGGAGATTTTATCAATGAAACTTTTATTTGCGTATATTTGCGCTGCATTAAAAACGATCGCTATGATTTCCCTCTTCGACGATATGAGTCAAGTCACTGAGTCAGCGGTACAGCGGATGCTGACGTTGGTCGACACACAACGATGCCAAGAGGCTTTGCGGTACAAGCACCTCTTCGGCCAGTTTGCCTGCCTGAAGTCGTGGCTGATGCTGCAAGGCCTACTGAAGCCTCTGGGAATCATCGACTTGTCGATGGGTCGCAACGCACACGGCAAGCCCTTCTTGGTGCATCATCCCCAGGTGCATTTCAACCTCAGCCACTGCCAAAACGGCCTCGCCGTGGCGGTCGACTTCGCCCCCGTCGGCATCGACATTGAGCGTTTTCGTGCACCTTCCCTTGCCCTTCTGGAGCGCACCATGAACCCCGCGGAAGCCGAATGGATCCGCGCCTCATCCGACCCCGTTGAGACCTTCACCCAGTATTGGACCAGGAAAGAAGCCGTGGTGAAGCTGCGTGGCACGGGCATCACTGACGAGCTGCACGACATCCTGGACGGCAACGGCTATCGGCTGGAGACGCATGTCAATAGAGACTTGCGCTACGCCTGGACGGTGGCCTACTCGAAATAAAAAATCTGCGGAGCCAAAGCCCCGCAGATCACAATGAACTTAAAAAACAAACAAAATCTTATGCGATAATTCTTGTTCCACAAGTCGGATCGCCCAGGCGTGTGGCCTCGGTGATGATGGCCTCATGACCCGTGGCTTCCACAAACAGGATGGCTGCACGCACCTTGGGAGCCATGCTGCCCTCGGTGAACTGACCGTCGGCGAGGTGTTTCTTGGCCTCAGCCACGGTGATGGTGTCAAGTGCCTGTTCATTTTCCTTACGGAAGTTGATGTAGACTTTCGGCACGTCGGTGAGGATATAGAACTCATCGGCATGGATGTTGATGGCCGTCATGGCCGAAGCGAGGTCCTTGTCGATGACAGCCTCAACGCCACCCAGGCTACCGTCGGCCTTCTCGACGACGGGGATGCCCCCACCGCCCACGGTGATGACGACGTTGCCCTGTTCGGCCAACTGTTTCACGAGGTCGACGTTTTGGATGGCAATGGGTTTCGGCGAAGCCACCACCTTGCGCCAGCCGCGACCTTTGGGGTCCTCTTTATAGACTGCGCCCGTCTCGGCAGCATATTTCTCGGCTTCTTCCTTTGAATAGTAAGGTCCGACGGGCTTGGTCGGGTTCTGGAACATCGGATCGTTCTTGTCGACAACGACTTGTGTCACCAGCGTGACCACATTGCGCTTCAAGCCTTCCTTTGCGAACGTCTTTCCCAAACCCATCTCAATCATGAAACCGATAAGGCCTTGGGTCTCAGCCACGCAGAAGTCGATAGGCATGCCCGGGACACCAAACTGGTGGCTTCCAGCCTCATGCTGCAGCATCACATTGCCCACTTGCGGGCCGTTGCCGTGACCGATGACCAGATTATAATCGTTCTTCAGGAAAGGAAGCAGCGAATGGCAAGTCTCCGTGACGTTCTCCATTTGTTCCTTATACGTACCTTTCTGTCCGCCTCTCAGCAAAGCGTTTCCGCCGAAGGCGATTACAGCCAATTTCTTCATTATCAGATATTTAAGATTTAAAAATTAAGATTTAAGATTCTAGGATCACTTCTTTTGGTAAGTCACCGAATAGCCATCAGAACCCACCACAAGGCTTTTGTCGTCGACGGAGATGATGTCCAACGTGTCGGCGAACTCGCTCGGCACCGAGCCGTTGATGGTGCCACTGATGATGAGCTTTTTGCCTTGTTGTTCCCAATGGGTGTATTCTCTGAAACCCGTGTTGATGGATTTCACCTCGCCGTTCTCGAGCAATGTGAAGCCCACTTCGCCCAAATAACTGCCTTCGGCAGCCGGTTCAACCCAGGTTCCCACCAACGAATGGTTGCCACAAGAGGCCAAAAACAGGCCCATAACGCAAGCTAAAACGATAGTAATCAAATGTTTGTTCATTTCTTTACCCTTTCTATTTTGGAGCGGCAAAGATACGAAATTCTCGCGCACAAAAACAAGTCTTTCAAATCTTTTTAGCCGTTTTCGCCTTTTTCACCAGCCTCTCAATCTCACCCAACCAAAGGATAACCGAAGTGCCCACGATGATGCGCACCCAGTCGCCCAAAGGCAAGGGCACCACGCTGAACATCTCTCCACCGAAGGTGACAATCAGGATTTGACCTAGGGCAATGATTAATAAGGTGAGACCGAAACCGTGACGCACATCCTTGTTGAACAGGCCTTTCAGCGCCGAGTCGCCCGTGTGGTATGCCTTGGCATTGAAGATGTTCCAGAACTGCATGAAGACAAAGATGGAGAAAAGCAATGACAGCTCTTTCGGTGTGAACTGGCCACCTACATGCTTGAAGTTGAAATAATTGGCGAAATAATCCCTAAAAGAGAAATCGGCCAATGAATCGACGCCACAATGCATGAAATACTGGATGAAGCCGAACAGCACGGCGACGAACAACAAGCCGACGCCAAAGATACGTCCCGCCATGTCCTTAGTGATGATAAAGGCTTCGCGCGAACGTGGCTTGTCCTTCAGCACGCTGTGGTCGGGGGGCAACGAGGCCAACGCCATAGCCGCAAAAGTGTCCATGATGAGGTTGATCCACAGCATTTGGGTCACGGTGAGCGGCGACGACGTTCCCATCACCGCACCCAGCAACACGATGAGGCAGGCCGCCACATTGATGGTCATCTGGAACAGGATGAAACGCTGGATGTTGAGATACAACGAGCGTCCCCACATCACGGCACGCGCGATGCTCTTGAACGAGTTGTCCAAAATGGTGATGTCGCTGGCTTCCTTGGCCACCGAGGTGCCGTCGCCCATCGAGAGGCCTATCTGCGCCTTGTTCAAGGCGGGCGCGTCGTTGG
>CAMUYT010000081.1 GCA_947164955.1 uncultured Bacteroidales bacterium
CTTGCCGCAACGGAATGGGATGAAAACCAAGTGAAAACCTATTTCGAGGAGAAAGGTTTGGAGGTGGTTTTCAGTTATAACGACATTGTAAAGTGAACATTCGGAGTTTCCTTATTTTTGCCTCGATGAAAACACAGCACATCATAGCGACAATCATTTGCGCCATCCTGTTGGCGGCCTGCGGCCAACCAAAGTAGGCTTCACAAGACGCAACCAAAGATTGTCCGCGAAGAATGACCTCAATCAGCGACTGCCAAAACGCGCATCACACAATTCCTGCAATCAAATTCGAGGCGGAAAGTATTCGCGCCGTTGCGGATAAACAAGGGCGTGGCCTTCTGGCCTGTTTCCTTGCTGCATAGGCCGTTGGCATAGCGGATGCAATGGTGACAGGTCATTAATGCCTCAGGGATTTCGTCGGGATCAATGGTAGAGACGTTGCGCGCAACGTCTGTACAGCGGGTGTCACAGTTATTTCGATGGTTTTCAACCAATTCATCGGTCAGTTTCGTCACCAATTCGCGTTTCATCTCGCCGATGACCGAGGCGGGGATGAGACGCGGTTCTTTAAATTTCAATTCCAAATTGACGGGATTGAAAGGCGTGTCGCCCCATTGCAGGGCTTTTTTGCGGATGTTTTCGGTGGCCTTTTCGGGGTTGTTGGCGGTGATTTTGTCGCATTGTACGCTGGTAGAGACGTGGCGCGCCGCGTCTCTACAGTAAGCCATCAATTCATACCCCGTCTCCGTTTCGACCAACGCCAAATCAATGTCGATTTTGCGGTTACCCGTCGAGGCATCCACCTGTTTTTGCCATTCGAGGTCGAGGTTGCGGTAGATTTTTGCGCCACGGAAAGCACCATGGGGGCGGTTGCATGAAATAGTTATGCGGCTGCCCAATCCCCCTGCCCCCTTAGGAAGGGGGAATTGTGACAGCCCTACAGATCCGTTTACCACATCGGCACGCAGTCCCACCAATTCGTTGTCAAGGTTCAGGAAACAAAGGCCGTCGCCATTGTGCAACACCTTGTCGGTTTCGATTTCCATGCGGAGCGGATTGCACCACACGACCTCGCCAACATATTCGCCCATCGATTTCGGCGTGAACGGCGCATCGATGCCCTTTTGCCGCCCGTTGAAGAAGAAATCGGTGAAGCCACGGTTGAAGGATTTTTCAGGATTGACTTCGAAATTGTAGGCACAATGCCCTTGCGACGCTGGTTCATATTCGGGACGACGGGCAAGGATTTCGTCAATCTTTTGGCGGTAATAGGCCGTCACATTCTTCACATAATCAGCCTCTTTCATTCGGCCCTCGATCTTGAAACTCGTGATACCCGCATCCATCAGTTCCTCAAGGTGGGCGCTGTTGTTCAAGTCCTTGAGCGACAGCAGATGACGGTTTTTGGCAAGCACTTTCCCGTTCTCGTCGAGCAAATCCCAAGGCAGGCGGCAAGGCTGGGCGCAGGCGCCACGGTTGGCGCTGCGGTGGCCGATGTACTGACTCAGGTAGCACCGTCCGCTGTGGCTGACGCACAGCGAGCCGTGGACGAAAAACTCAAGAGGAACGGTAGTCTGTCGGCGAATTTCGCGAATTTCGCGAATTGAAAGCTCGCGGCCCAAAACGACTTGGCTGAAGCCAAGGGCTTCGAGTTCCTTCACCCGCTCGACGGTCAAGTTGTCGCACTGCGTGCTGGCATGGAGCGGGATTGGGGGCAAATCGAGTTGGAGCAGCTGCATATCCTGCACGATGAGCGCGTCAACTCCCGCGTTCCAGCAGTCGTAGGCCATCTTTCTGGCACGCTCCAACTCGTTGTCGTAGAGCAAAGTATTGAGCGTGACATACACCTTGGCATCATACAAGGCCGCGTGGCGACAAAGGCGCTCGATGTCTTCAATCGTGTTGGAAGCCTTTTCGCGGGCGCCAAAGTCGGGGCCACCGATATAAACGGCATCGGCGCCATGGTTGATGGCCGCCATGCCCACCTCGCAATCCTTGGCAGGCGCGAGCAGTTCGATTTTCATCGTTTTCATGCCGCAAAGGTACACTTTTTCTAAACCATTCCAATAAAATTCGTATTTTTGCAAGTTTAAAATAATTATTCGCTGATGCGAAATGTCAAGACCATATTATTCACCCTAACAGGGCTGCTCCTTTTTGCATCCATGTTTCAGAAAATCACACATTTGTGTGGTGTTAAGAAACTGAATGGGGTAGAAATACCTAGTCCCGAACCCGTTTTGACCTTTCACAACTATTGCGACGGCAGCTTCCAAGGCAGCACAGAGGCCTACCTGAAGCAGCATTTCGGATTCCGCGAGCCGCTTATTCGCCTTTACAACCAGTATCTATGGGATTTCTACAAGACCTCGAACGCCAACCGAGGCGTACTCACATTAGGCAAGGACGGCTGGCTATATGAACCTTGGTCGGTTGACGACTATTACCAAATCCAATATCATCAACACGCCGCTTCGGCCGACCAAATGACAGAGCAATTGCTCGAAGAAGCCAAGCGCGTTTCTCAGTTGCAACACATCCTTGAGCCCTACGGCACCCATCTTTTCGTTTGCCTAGTACCTTCGAAAGACATGCTTTATCCCGAGCATCTTCCTGAAAAACGGGAAACCAGATTTGACGACGAGCCAAAGATGTCCGCAAGATTCGTCCTCGAAGATGAATACAGGCGTCTCGGCGTCAACATTCTCGACTTGGGCGACTACTTCCAACAGATGAAAGACACCGCCAGTTTCACCATCTTCCCGATGACCGGAACACATTGGTCGAAATACAGCGCACTCCTTGCTGCCGATACGCTCATCCGCTACATGGAGCACTTGGGCAACATCAACATTCCGAACCTGGTCATTGGGCCACGCACGCTTCAAAATGCCCATGAAGCCGACACCGACCTAGAGAACCTGCTCAACCTGATAAGGCCGCTGCCAAGACCTCAGTATTATTACGCCTCAGCGACACGCGACGAGGACTCGACCGCCGTAAAACCCAAAATGATTGTCATCGGCGACTCGTTCTGGTGGAACATCGTCAACCAAGTGCCCATCTACGACTTCTTCTCTGAGGCGCCGTATTGGTACTACAACAGCACTATCTATTACGACTCCATCCATCAGTCGGTAAACGATATCAATCTCACAAAAGAGCTTCTCTCCGCCGACTTCGTCTTTCTGTTCTACAGCGCAGTGCAACTCTATAAACTGAACAACGGTTTCACGAAAAAAGCCCTGCTTGCCCTTTGCTACGACCCCGAGGAGATAGCATCGGCTCAAGCGAAACTGGAATGCAACATCCGTTCCGATTCGGCTTGGATAGGGAGACTGAAGGAAATAAGCGAAACGCAAGGCAAACCATTGGAAGAACTTGTCCACAACGAAGCGCAATGGCTTATCGACAGCCACACTGAGTACTTTTTCCCTGCCTTGAATGACAGCATCCCGACAAAACGTTCAAAATGGGTGGAGTCGTGCCTCACCAAGGATTCGCTGTACATCATCGAGCAAGAAACGGAGAAAATCATAGCCAGCATCAAGGCTAACGAGGTCCAGATGGAGTCGATGCGCGAAAAAGCCATACAACAAGGCAAAACCCTAGAACAGACCATCCACGACGATGCCCGTTGGATCGTGAACTACAAGATTGAGCATGGCACTTTGCAAATCCCGCATAACAAATGAAAGCCCCCATAAAAACCATATTGTTCGCACTGACTGCAATACTGCTTTTCGCCTCATCGCTACAAAAGCAATTTGCCTTTCATCAGTTCAAAGACTTGAAAGGGGTTATCGTTGAACAGCCCATGCCCGAGCTTACCCTTGAAAACTATCGCGACGGCCTCTTCCAGCAACAGGCAGAAGAACATTTGAAACAGCATTTCGGTTACCGCCAGCCACTCATTCGAATCTACAACCAATATCTTTGGGACTTCTACCGAAAAACACACGTCAGCAAAGAGCAAATCGCATTTGGAAAAGACAATTGGTTATATGAACCTGGGCCTGTGTCAGACTATTATCAGAGACAGTTCCGTTTTTACGCGGCCGACTCAACGGAGATGGCCTCAATGCTTTCAAAAGAGGCGCGCCGACTGCTTCGGCTTCAACAAGTCCTCGAATCGCATGGCGTCCACCTAATAGTATGCCTTGTGCCTGCCAAAGACCTCATCTGTCCCGAACACCTTCCCGAAATACAAGATACGAACTATATAGGCGAGCCAAAAATATCGGCACGATTCTTTAACGAGGAAGAATTCTCACGCCTAGGCGTCAACCATCTGAATCTAGAACAATGGTTCCTGCAAATCAAAGACACGGCCGACTTCGCCCTGTTTCCGAAAACAGGCACCCATTGGACAAAATATGCCGCACTCAACGCGGCCGACACACTCATCCGTTATATGGAGCACCTGGGGGGCATCAACATGAAGAACCTGATTATCGGACCTCGTGAACGCGACAATGCGCGCAACCCCGACGATGACCTTGAAAGTCTACTCAACCTGATGCGCCCCATACAAAAACCCAAATATGACTATGCCGACTGCATGACCGATGGCGACACCTCTGCCACCAAACCCAAAATGATTGTTATCGGCGACTCCTTCTGGTGGACCATTGCCGCACAAATTCCTTTGGACGAGTTGTTCTCCAAAGCGCCCTATTGGTACTACAATAGCACCGTATACTATGATGACCGATACCACTCTGTTGACGAACTAGACCTTGCCGAAGAGCTCCTCTCTTCCGATTTCATCGTATTATTCTACTGTGCCGCACAACAATATAGGATGAATGACGGTTTCACCCAAAAAGCGCTGGAGGCTTTGGGCGTTGAAGACAGTTATGCCATCATGGACTCTGCTGATTTCATCGAACGCGAAATACAGCGTAATATCGGCAAGATACTAGCCACTCCCAGTACGATGGAGAGCATACGCGATAAGGCAAGTCTAAACCACAAAACTGTTGAGCAAGCCGTTCGCGACGACGCGAAATGGATCGTCAACTATCAAATCCAACAAGGCCTCTTGAAAGTGCCCAGCAACAACAACGTCACTATCGACTCGATTACCTTCATCGAACGCGAAATACGGCGTATTATGGATGCGCTATCGGCCAATCCAGAAACAAAGGAATCGATACGTGAAAAAGCAGTCAAATACAACAAGTCCTTCGAACAGGCCCTTCGCGATGATGCCCAATGGGTGGTCGACTACAACATACAGCACGGCACCTTGGAATGGCCTGGATCAATAAATCATTCAAACACAAAAACAGAAAACCATGGTATTCAGCAGTAATGTTTTCCTCCTCTATTTCATGCCAGCCTTCTTCCTGGTCTATTTCCTCACACCGAGGAAAGCCCGGAACTATGTGCTTCTGCTGGCCTCGCTCATTTTCTATGCTTGGGGAGCTCCTGAATTCATCATACAGCTTGTCGCCTCCACGGTGGCCAACTTCTTCCTGGTCAAATGGATGTGCAAGACCGAGAAGAAAGGCCTGAAGAAACTGCTTTGCGGCCTGTCAATCATCATTCCCATCGGGCTGCTCGTGTTCTACAAATACGGCAACTTCACGATGGAAAACCTGAATGCCATCCTGGGCCTCACGGGACACGCGCCCCTCAGCTGGAAACGCATCATGCTGCCCATCGGCATCTCGTTCTTCTCGTTCCAAAGCGTCACCTACACCTTGGACACCTACCGTGGCGTGAACCAACCGATGGAGAAGCTCACCGACTTCGTGCTGTATATCATCATGTTCCCGCAGCTGATTGCTGGTCCCATCATCCGCTATTGCGACGTGGCCGACCAAATCCGCAGCCGCGAATCGACCATGGACGACCGCTTGCAGGGCTTCTACCGCTTCGTCATCGGCCTGTGCAAGAAAATCCTCATCGCCGACGTCATCGGGGCGCAGGTCGACGCCATATTGGGGCCCGCCAACTATTCCCTTTTGGACGCGAGCCAAGTCTCCGACATCTTCACCCGCGTGGCGGCTTTGGACAGCACCTCGGCCTGGATCGTGTCGTTGGCCTACACTTTCCAAATCTACTTCGACTTTGCCGGCTATAGCGACATGGCCATCGGCTTGGGCCGTATCATGGGCTTCCGCTTCCCCGAGAACTTCGACAACCCCTATACCTCGCGTAGCATCACCGAGTTTTGGCGCCGTTGGCACATGACCTTGGGCGCGTTCATCATGAACTACCTCTACATCCCGCTCGGCGGCAACCGCAAGGGCAAGGGACGCATGTACCTCAACCTTTGGGTCTGCTTCCTGCTGTCGGGCCTTTGGCATGGCGCCTCGTGGAACTTCGTAGTTTGGGGCGCATTGCACGGCTTCTTCATTTGCGCCGACAAGCTCTTCCTCGGCAAGGTGATGAAAAAGATAGGCACGGTGCCCAGCGTCGTGCTCACCTTCCTCACGGTGAACATCATCTGGGTGTTCTTCCGCGTCGAGGACTTCCATTTGGCTTGGCTGCTCATCAAGCGTATGTTCGCCTTCGATTTTGCTTGGCTGCCTTTCGGCGACAACGCCCAACTCTACGTCACGATGATGGTGGCGGCCCTCTTCTCATTCCTCACGCTGACCAAGTTCGGCCAGAAGGTGCAGGAGAAGGCCTACTTCACCGAGTTCAACGACAAGCAATCCATCGCGGTTTGGATTGTGGCCGCTTTCGCCTTCGTGTTCTGCGTGGCCGCATTGAACGCCACCAGCTTTAGTCCTTTCATCTATTTCAGGTTCTGAGTCATGGGAAAAATCAAGATAACATACGCTCAGATACTATTCGCCCTACTGATGGCGTTCCTTTTCGTGCCCTTGATTCAGGAGCACACGGGCCTTATCCCAGTGAAGCCCTTAAAAGGCGTCATTATAGCAACGCCCAAACCTGAACTGACCATCGAGAACTACCGTTCAAGTGCCTATCAAACCCAACTTGAGCAATATGCCAGTGAACATTTCGGACTGAGAGAGCCCGTCATCAGGCTTTATAACCAATACATGTGGTCGGCCTTCAACAAGACCTATTGCCAATTCATCGTTCCAGGCAAACAAGGATACTTATATTATGCCTTGGCGGTCAACGAACATTTTGGAACCGAGTTGCTGCATCACTACCCGTCAAATGAGGCAGCCATGAAGGATGCCGATATTGAGCTGAGGCAGATGAACAAGGTGCGCCATGTGCTGGAAGACTACGGTATCGAGTTTTTGGCCTTCATCGCGCCCGACAAGCCTGAGGTATACCCCGAATACCTGCCCCGCCGCGATGCCGACACCACCACCGTCCACATCGATGATTATTTCTGTCGTCGTATGGAAGAGACTGGTTTCCCCTTTATCAACATGACCGATTGGTTTGTCAGCATGAGAGATACAGCCTCGTTTCCTCTCTTTCCCAAAACCGACTCCCATTGGCGCTACGCGTCCATCTACGGTTTCGATTCCCTGTTCCGTTATATCAACACCCTGGAGGGCGAAGCCAAATTCCCCACCTTGCATATCGGCCCACCTATCGCCTACGAGTCAGACAAGTTGGAAGGTGACGAGGAGACGCTTAACCTCCTCTTCCGCATTCACAACGACAAAACGCAATACAAGTCGAACATTACCGTAGAGCCCGACAGTACCCACCGCAAGCCCAAGGTGCTGTTTGTAGGCGATTCGTTCATTTATAGCATGGCAGAGTTTATGCCTGTCAAAGAAATCATGCAAGACAGGGAAATCTGGTTCTACAACAACACCGCATACGAAGGCTTCGACAACAAAACAGAGAGCGTGAAAGACATCGACCGGCTGAGTCACATCCTCAACGCAGACTATGTGGTATTCTACTCGGCTGGCCACCAATGGTGGGAAGCCACCTACAGCTTCGCCAAAGACGCTTTGCTCCAACTTTGCGTGAGCGACAGCCTCTTTGACGCCACAGTAACCGAACTGGCCGACAAGTTCCGCCACCTTGATGGCTATGACGATCTTACCGAAGAAGAATTGCGTGGACAAATGAAATGGATGCTGAAAAACAACCCAGAACTCATCCCTGGTCTTGAAGGAGAGGCTATGCCCACCATCCGCAACACCAAGCGCATCGAACAAGCCTTGTTCACCAACCGCATCAAAGCCGACAAAGACTGGCTTACCTCCATCCAGATGTATGCCAACAAACAAGCCATCAGCATCGACGATGCCCTGCATGAAGAAGCTGATCGTTTTGCCAAAAACGAGCCCCTCATACGCGATGAACTCGTATTCGACACGGCAGTATTCATCCAGATGAAAAAACAAGAAATCATAAAGAACTGGAGGCCCAACCCACAAATCATGCAGATGATCCAACAAAAAGCCAAGGAAAGAGATTTGCCCATTGACGTTGTGTTGGAACAAGATGCACAATGGGTTATCAACCAACAAATTGAAAACGGAGAATTGTTCAAATAAGAGAGTCTTATGGTATTCAGTAGCAACATATTCCTGCTCTATTTCATGCCAGTTTTCTTTCTGGTGTATTTCATCCTGCCGAAGAAAGTTCGCAACTATTTCCTGTTGCTCGCCTCGCTCGTATTCTACGCCTGGGGCGCGCCCGAGTTCATCATCCACCTCATCGTGTCGGTCATCGCCAACTTCTACTTGGTGCGCTGGATGAACAAGGTGGAGAAGCCCGGAATGAAGAAACTGCTCTGCGGCATCTCGATAGCCATCAGCATCGGACTGCTGTTCTATTTCAAATACGGCAACTTCACCATGCAGAACATCAACGCGGTGCGTGGCTGGTTTGGAGGCCAGCCGCTGCAATGGACCAAGATCCTGCTGCCCATCGGCATCTCGTTCTTCTCGTTCCAAAGCGTCACCTACACCCTCGACACCTACCGCAAGGTGAACGAACCGATGCAGCGGCTGAGCGACTACATGCTCTACATCGTCATGTTCCCGCAGCTGATTGCCGGCCCCATCGTACGCTATTGCGACATCGCCGACCAAATCCGCAGTCGCGAGTCGCTCTACACCGACCGATTGCATGGCTTCTATCGCTTCGTCATTGGTCTTTGCAAGAAGGTGTTGATTGCCGACGTCATCGGATTCCAAGTCGACAAACTGCTTGGCCCTTCCAACTACGACGTGCTCACCTCGGCCCAATTGGCCGACATCGCCAACAAGATTGCCACCATCGACTCCACCAGCGCCTGGATTGCCATCTTCGCCTTCACTTTCCAGATCTATTTCGACTTTGCGGGCTATAGCGACATGGCCATTGGCTTGGGCCGCATGATGGGCTTCAAGTTTCCCGAGAACTTCGACAACCCCTACGTCTCAACCACCATCTCCGAGTTTTGGCGCCGTTGGCACCAAACCTTCAGCGTGTTCATCAAGAACTACCTTTACTTCCCCTTGGGTGGCAGCCGCGTGAAGACCGAAGCCCGCAAATACTTCAACCTGTGGTTCTGTTTCCTGGTCAGCGGCCTATGGCACGGTGCGGCGTGGAACTTCGTGGTCTATGGTGCCTTGCAAGGCATCTTCATCTGTGCCGACAAGCTGTTTTTGAAGAAGTTCAACGAACGCTTGGGGCGCATCCCGAGTGTGTTTTTCACCTTCCTCATCATCGTGTTGACGCGTTGCTTCTTCCGCA
>CAMUYT010000082.1 GCA_947164955.1 uncultured Bacteroidales bacterium
TCGGCGGCGTGCAGATGCCCGAAATCATCCTCAGCGACATGCGCGTGGAGCGTCGTCGCAAGACGATGAAGGCCGACTTTGGCAGCACCCTCATTGATGCGATGAAAGAAACCTTTGACGAACACAACCAAACCATCCTTTTCCAAAACCGACGCGGTTTTTCGCTGCGCATCGAGTGCGACGAGTGCCATTATGTGCCGCAGTGCATCAACTGTGATGTGAGCCTCATCTACCACAAGAGCGCGAACGTGATGCGTTGCCATTATTGCGGCTACACGGCTTCGGTGCCGACGGAGTGCCCCGTTTGCCACAGCACCAATATCCGAATGCACGGCTTTGGCACGGAGAAAATCGAGGAAGATTTGAGCCTCGTGATGCCCGAAGCCAAGGTGGCCCGTCTCGATTTAGACACCACACGCTCGAAAAACGACTACCAGAGTATCCTCGAATCCTTCCAAGACCATGAAACCAACATCCTCGTGGGCACGCAGATGGTCACCAAAGGCTTGGATTTCGATTCGGTGAAGGTGGTGGGCATCCTCAATGCCGACAACATGCTCTCGTTCCCCGACTTCCGCGCCCACGAGCGCAGCTTCCAGCTGATGGCGCAGGTGGCGGGTAGGGCAGGACGCAAAGGCAAGCAGGGCAAGGTCATCATCCAGACCTACGAGCCGGCGCATCCCGTGTTGCAAGACGTGTTGCGCAACGACTTCCGCGGGCTTTACGAGAAACAGATGGTCATCCGCCGCCAGTTCGGCTATCCGCCATTCTACCGCTTGATTCTCCTCCGTTTGAAGCACAAGGATTACCAAAAGCTCAACCCCGCAGCGGCGGAGCTGGCCTCGATGCTCAGGCCTATCTTTAAGCACGACCTGCTCGGGCCGGAATATCCAGTGGTTTCGAGGGTCAAGAATTTGTATATCAAGCAGATGATGGTGAAGTTTCGCCGCGATTTCAACACACAGAAGGTGAAGGAATTGATTGCGCAGCAGATTCATTTGTTCCAGCAAAATTCGGAGTACAAGTCCGTGCAGGTGCAGGTGGATGTGGATCCGATGTAGTCGCATCGCGTCACTGCGAGGTATGAAGCAGTCCAGAGTTGGTACACAAACTTGTGGACCACAAACTTGTGGACCACAAAGTAGTGTACCGAGTGAAAAAAACGGAAAAAATCCGTAAAAAAGGCTTTGGTTTCCAAAATCTTTGTATTTTTGTGGCTGATTGCTCGGGGAAAAAATCCGGGCAGTTGAAGGCAATTTGTGCTTGTGTCCCAATATGCAAAATCTGGAAAATTTTGAGAATGGATGCAAGATACGGGTTAGCCAGTCTGAGTTGTATTCAATAATTTTCAATATGAATACATACAGGCTAGGTGAACAGTATCTATTTTATTCTCAAAGGTGTTCCAGAGCCTGCATATTGAAAATAGGTGCATTTCAAGTTTCCTAGCCTTCTTGTGTGTAGTTGTGCCGAATCGGGGGAGCTATAGGTACGAGAAAAAGTTGCGCCCGTCACGGAATTAGGGTAAAGTGAATGGATATGATCACTAAGGATTACAAACCGGCCAAACCTGCCAAGGTTTTAATAATCGGCCATGACCCTACATTGCAAAAGACAGACACACAGGCTGAATATGCTTTTTTTGCTGATTATTACTTCAGGGAAGAGCCGAAGCAAAAGAGCGAGAATAAAAAGTACCAACTGGCCAAAAAGACTTTTGACCAGATTCTCGATCTGACGGACGGAAAATATGGTGCTGACGAAATATACATTACGAATCTGTGCAACAAGACGCTTCCTCACGTTAAAGGCACTGTTAGAATACCGAAAAAAGAGGCTGATGAAGGTGTGGCAAGGGTAAAAAAGATTTTGAGCGAGAATCCAACCATACAATATGTATTTGCGATGTCGCTTCAAGTGAACTACTGGCTTCAAGAGCTTGGACTTTACAATTCGCATGACGGTTTTCTGGAAGATACAAGGCCTAAAGAAAATGATGTTAAAGTGCAAGGATTTAAAGCCAACAAAGGGCGTACCTTTTTGCGTATATGTGGAAAACGGTTCGGAATCAACGGTTTTGACAATGTGTTAATCATTCCTGTTTTGCATACGAAACAGTATCCTTTGGCTGGCAGGATGCTTGCCTATGAGGACTGCTATAGAGACATCCGTAATTACTTTATTAATCAATAACACAAGCATCATGAAAAAGGTTGGATTACTAATTGTTTCGATTTGCATGGTTTGCAACATCGCTCTTTCACAAGAAAGCCTGAGATTGACATTCACAGGACGAATAGGTGAAGGTTACTATCAACGATTGGACGGTGTCGGAATCAGGAATGTTACGCGTGACTGGGCCGAGGTCATTTATTATCCTGACACAACATTGGTGATTTCATCACCAACGAATGTGGACGAACATGAGGGATTCGAATCTGTCAATGTTGCGCCTAATCCTTTTCAGGGTGAGTCGCATGTCAGTTTTTATGTTGAAAAACCTGCACATGTCATCCTAACGGTTTATGGATTGATGGGAAATATCTGTTGCAGGCATGAATCGACCTTGGCTGAAGGAAAGCATTCTTATAAAGTGAGTTTAAGCAAGCCACAAGTTTATATCCTTTCGGTTCAAGTTGGGGAAAAACATCATGTGGCAAAACTCAACAATTTTGGCCATAGCTCTAATGATTACATTGAATTAACCAGTAGTGAAGGCACGATTCAATATGTGCCCACTCGTGGAAATGTAGTTCATCCGTTCCAATACGGCGATATTATGGAATATGTTGGTTATGCGACGATTAATGGTTCTGTTGTGAGCAGTGAACGTTTGACGCAATCTCAGTTTTTCAACGAAGACATCGCTCTTCAGTTTTCAGCATATCTTCCTGTTGTAGAAACTGACTATGTCGATAATATTCAACAGACTACGGCAACTTGCGGTGGCACTGTTACTTCTGACGGGTGGGCTTCAGTTACAAGCAGGGGCGTTTGTTGGAGTACACAACCCAACCCCACGATAGCTGATGCTCACACAAATGACCAAAATGGTTTAGGCCATTTTACCAGTTCCATTACAGGTTTGTCGGCCAATACCGAGTATTATGTGAGAGCATACGCGACCAATAGTGTAGGAACTGCATACGGCAATGAATATAGTTTTAGGACAGAACCCGAAAGTATCTGGCCAAATGGCACTTTGCCTGGGCTGTTTTCGGTGGATCCAATTCAAAAAGTACAGTTTTCCCAAGGTAATCTGCAATACAAAGCCACAACGAACACATGGCGTTTTGCTGATACACAATATGAAATCATAGGAGAAGCCAATGTTAATAAAGCCTCTGATTATGATGGCTATATTGATTTGTTCGGATGGGGAACCAGTGGGTTTAATCATGGTGCATATTGTTATCAACCGTGGTCAACAAGTAGCCAAAATAGTAATTACTATGCTTATGGGTCTGCTGGATATAATTTGTTTGACCGAAATGGTAAAGCTGATTGGGGATACAACGCGATTGTTAATGGCGGAAATCAAGAGTTTTATTGGCGAACTTTGACAGTATCTGAATGGGATTACATTCTTAATTATAGAGTGACAAGTTCTGGCATAAGATATGCAAAAGTGACCATAACAGAGACAATGTTGACAGGAGTAATTCTTTTGCCTGATGATTGGGACGAGTCTATTTTTTGGCTCACGCACACAAATGACTTTCAGGCAGGCTATTATACTAATCCTATTAGCATTGATGATTTGAACTATTTGGAAATTAATGGAGTAGTGTTTTTGCCTTGTTCAGGTTCTTTGTATTGGGACTATACGGGCCTTATACATCTCGCTTGGAGTGATGGTAGTGCATATTATTGGACATCTAGTATGGATGATTTGAATTATGCAAAGGCGGTTTGGGGATGCTATACTAATGAAATGAATCGAAGCTCGAGTGCGGCGGTTCGTTTAGCCCGTACAACAGCATTTAGCAAATGAAGTATTAATCGTTATATTCTGTGACGATTGTTATAGGGCATTATTACCCAGCTATATCTCGAAAAAAAACGACTTATTGCTGGGTAAAGTTTGCTTTTGACGATACGCACCCATAGCCACCCCAGAATCTTTGAGAGTGCACAAGTATTAAGGCAGTTTATAGCGAAAAATCTGCTTATACTTAGCCATAACTCAAAAAAAATCCGACTTATGGCTGGTTATAGCGTCGTTTTTGATAATACGCAGGTATAGGAACCCCAAAATCTTTGACAATGCGCAGGTATGGCGGTGTTTTTCAGAGGCAAATGGCCATATAGGGCGGGATGGAAATCCGTTTCTCGCTAATGGTGAGATTCCTTGGGTGGATGATGTAGGCACAATCGACGCGTTCGTGGAACTTGGGCACAAAGTTGTCCAATGAGGCTGTCGAGTAGCGTGAGGATGACTTCACTTCTATCGGGTAAACCTTATACTTGGTTTTGCTCATGTTGGAAATCAGGAAGTCAATCTCGATGTCGTTGCGGTGCTTTTCCTCGTTGTAGTGCGTGTAGAAAAACAATTTATGCCCGTTAGCCACCAGCATTTGCGCGATGACGTTCTCATACAGCATCCCTTGGTTGAGCGAGAGTTTGTTGTTGAGGATTTGCTTGTAAAGCTGTTCGTCGGCAATCTCGTTTTCGCTGAAGGCATGACTCACCAATAGCCCCGTGTCGCCCATGTAGCATTTGATAAGGGTGCGGTCTTCGTTTAGGCTCAGGCCCACGTTGGGGTCGGTGGTGTTGAAACACTCGTTCACCATCATGGAGTCGCCGAGCCAGAAGAATGTGTCGGTGTATTGGTCGAAATAGGAGCCTTTGGCGATGTCGGACAGCACCACCCGCTTTTCGTGCCGCGATAGGAAGGCCGGAATTTGGTCGAAAATGGACAAAACCTTCGAGCGGTACTGCGCGTCGATACGCATGATGTCGTTGCGATACAGGGCAAGGATGTCGCGTTTCTCTTGGTCGGCCAAGGCGAAATTGCAGTCATGTTCCACAAATGCCGAAACGCTTTGCGGCATTCCGCCCACCAATAGATACTGCTTGAAACGGAACATGGCCTTGTTGTGCAAGTTGCGCTCCAAAGGCTTCCGCTCGGCGAAGCACTGCTTGATGTAGGCGATGAGGCTGTCGTCACCGAAAGACATGGCAAACTCCTCGAAATCCATCGGATACATCTTCACGGAACGTTCCTCGGAAGGGATGGTGATGCCCCTCACAGCCTCGCGGATGGAAATGAGTGAGCCTGTTTCGATATAGTCATAGCGACCGTCCTTCACTAGTTTCTTTATGGATTGTCGAGCTTTTGGATAGCGTTGCACCTCGTCGAAGATGATGACCGATTCGCGACGGTGGAGCGTCACACCATATTCCGCGCTGAGAATCACGAAGAAAGCGTCCAAATCGTTCAGGTAGTTCTCAAAGGCGTTGAGCACGGTGGCACTCACGTCGTTGAAGTCGATGAGGAGGTATGACTTGTACTCCGTCTTGGCGAATTGCTCCACGATGGTTGACTTGCCGATACGCCTGGCACCTTCCACGAGCAAGGCTTTGCTTCCGTTGGTCGACTGCTTCCATTCGAGCAGTTTGGCATAAATCTTTCTCTTGAAAATCATGCCGCAAAAATAAGCATTTTTGACAATACGCAGGTATAGGAACCCCAAAATCTTTGATAATGCGCAAGTATAATGGCGGTTTTGTAGCGGAAAAACTGCTTATACTTAGCCATAACTCGAAAAAATTCCGACTTATGGCTGATTATAGCGTGTTTCCGAAAGATGCATTGCGCAGGCGGCAACGAAAAACCACCGTTTTTTCCATTTGAGACGGAAATTGTTTTGTTTGTCCTATTTGTCCACTTAATTTTTGCTGGAAAAGCACTATTTTTGCACACTTTTACGAGCAGATAACATTCTATTTATGAGCAGAAATATCTTAGTTTTGTTGGCATTCCTGATGAGTGCCCAATGGGCTTCGGCCGTCACGGTGAAAGGTCGCGTCGTCGACAAATCCAATGGCACACCGATGGAATATGCCACTGTCAGGGCGAGCACCTTGCCCGATTCCACTTTTGTGGCTGGCGTTATCACCGACCCGAGTGGACATTTTACGCTTGAACTGAACAAAGGCCGCTATGTGCTTGAGGTTCAGTATATGGGCTTCATCCCGCTGTATAAAAACATCACGATTGATGGCACGAAGACCACGGTCGAAGTGGGTCGCCTCAGCCTTGAACCTGATGCGCGTATGTTGAATGAAGTCAACGTGGTGGCCGAACAGAGCACCTACGAGATGACCCTCGACAAGCGCGTTTTCAACGTGGGCAAGGACGTGGGCAACACTGCCGGCAACGCCATCGAGGTGCTCGAAAACATCCCCGCCGTGTCGGTCGACGTGGAAGGCAATGTCAGCCTGCGCGGCGACGATGGCGTGCGCATCCTCATCGACGGCAAGGAGTCGGGCCTCTCGGGCATGAGCACTCAGGACGCACTGCGTACCTTGCAGGGCGACATGATTGAGCGTGTGGAGGTCATCACCAATCCTTCGGTGCGCTACGATGCGGAAGGCTCGGCAGGCATCATCAACATCATCTTGAAGAAGGACAAACGCCAGGGCTTCAACGGCGCGGTCAACATTCGTGGCGGCTTTCCGTGGCAATACGGCGCGAGCTTGACGGCCAACTACCGCCTCAAACGTTGGAACCTCTTCGCCAGCTATGGCTTCAACCGCAGGTCGAACATCGGCGGCGGCGTCAACCAAACCAAACGCTTCAATCTGGAAGAAAACGGCGACACCACTTTCTATCAGCTCACCGACCAAACCACCGAACGTCGTATGCGCCGCATGGGGCACAACGTGCGTGTGGGTGCCGACTACTATATCACTGACAAAGATATTGTTAGCGCAGCTTTCGTCTATCGTTATGGTAATTTGGAGACGCATCCCGTCGTGAAGTATTATGACGAATACCCCTTGCTGGGCACTTCCTCCTACGACGAACGTGCTGAGGATTACGAGGAGAAAGACCCAATGTATGAGGTGACACTCGACTACGACAAGAAATTTGTGCGCGAAGGCCGCAGCCTGAAGGCCAATGTGCGTTTCTTCACGAATACCGAAGCGTCGAGCTCGGATATCACCGAAATGGTCTATCCGAACCAAAATAAGGAGGTGGTATTGTCGGAGTTGTACCAGAAAACCGGCAACGACCAAAACATGCGCAACCTGCAAGCCAGCATCGACTATGTGCATCCCTTCCTGACCAAGGCACAGTGGGAAATCGGCGCCAAATACACCAACCGCAACATCAACAGCCTCTCGGAAGTGACGGAAAGAGATAGCCTTGGCATTTATCATCAACTTCCAGATTATTGCTACGACTTCAATTATAACGAGCAGGTGGCGGCGCTCTATACGAGTTTGGGCAACGACTGGGGCCGCTGGTCGGGGCAGGTGGGCGTGCGTGCCGAGATGACGAATATCTACACCAATTTGCGTGGCTATGCCCACGACGGCACCGACTCCATCAACGGCGGCAAGCCTTACTACGATTTCTTCCCGAGTGCCCACTTAAACTATTCGGTCAACGAGTTCAATCAGTTCCAGGTGAGCTACACGCGCCGCATCCGCCGTCCGGGTTTCTGGCAGATGAGTCCGTTCCGCTCCTACAACGACAACCGCAACATTCGCATGGGCAATCCGGCCCTGAAGCCGACCTATATGGATAGCTACGAACTCGGCTACATCCATTTTTGGGACAAGGCCAGCTTCAATTTCACGGCTTATTACCGTCATGGAAACAATATGATACGCAACTACACATACGAAGATAACGGCGTGTTTTACAGTATGCCTGTCAACTTCGGAAAGGCCGATGACTTCGGTATTGAGGCCGTGGCCCAAGGGCAGATGACGAAATGGTGGAACCTCAATGGCAACGTCAACTTTTTCCGTTCATACACAAGAGGTTACATCGAGGAGCAGTATTACGAAACCGAGAGTTGGATGCTCTTTGGGCGTATGGTTTCCAAGTTCAAGATAAGCAACTGGTTCGACTTGCAGCTGACGGCCCACGTCATGGGACCGCACAAGGAGCCGCTTGGTATGCGCGACGGCAACTGGTGGATGGACCTCGCCGTGAGCAAGGAAATTTTGCATGGCAACGGTACCATCACCTTCAACGTGCGCGACTTGTTCAACTCACGCAGCATGGGTGGTGAGTCGTGGGGCGACGGTTTCTGGCAATACAGCAACAGCACTTGGAACCGCCGTTCATTCTCGCTCAACTTCAACTACCGCATCAACCAACAGAACATGAAGCGCAACCGTCTGGGTGGCGATGAAGGCGGTGACGATGGTGGCGGCGAAGAGCAATCCGAAGAAGGGTATTAAAAACAAGAAAGGCGACCGTGAGGCCGCCTTTCTTTGTCATTAACCATAAAATTACATCACAGTCACGCGTTTGGTGCTGATGCCTTTCTCGGAGGCCACGCGCACCATGTAGACGCCGGCTTGATATTGGCTCATGTCCAAAACCTGGCTGTCGTTGCTGACGGGCATATCCATCACCATTTGGCCCATGGCATTGAACACAGTGATGTGGTTCATGCCGGGAGCGCTCACGGTCACGTTGCTCGTGGTCGGGTTGGGATACACGGCCACATTGCTGTCGAACTCGCCGATGGCATCGTAGTCGTCGGCGAAGGCCCACAATGCGAAGCTGTAGCCAGCACCGCCTTGCACCGAAGCCATATCCATCCAGCCATAGCCGTCAACGCCAATCCAGCGGCTGTTGGGGTCGCCCATGTCGGTGATGACGCAGGCGGCTTGTTCCACCGATCCGTCTTGATAGAAGGTCACCCATAGGTTTTGTGAGCCATCGATGAGTGCAGGTTGGTCAAGCGGAAGCGGGACGATGTTGTTGACCGTTCCGGAGATGGTGAAGGCTTGGTGGGCGATTTCCGTTGCGGGAGCCGTGTCGCCACCTTGCCAGATGTGCACTTCGTATTCGCCAGCGGAGTTGGTATAGTCCACATAGGCAACCTGGGTCAAGTATTTGCCATCGTATTCGGCAATCAGCTCGGCGGGGAACATGTAGCCCCAACTGAAGGCCATGCCGATGGAGAGGAAGCCGGCAGGTGTCATGGGTTCGGGAGCGTAGGTCAGTACGACGGGGGCTCTCAGGTCTGAAATCGTTGCGTTGACGTCAGTGTTGACCGTCACTTTGATTTCTTCTTGTGCCTTGGCCACGCCCATGAAGGCGAAGCAGGCTAACAGCAACATAAAGAATACATTTTTCTTCATAGTACTTTTGATTTGATTGTTGATAAAGATGTTTTTTGAATCTAGTTCGCTTATCCATTTTTATGTTTTATATAGGTGCGTGGATTTGTGGAAAAATAACGAAATAGTGGAAAAAAATCAAAAAAGAAGAAAGGCAACCCAAAAACGGATTGCCTTTCAGTTTTTTTTCATCGGTTGGTTGTAGGGCTGTCACATTGTGGCAGCCGCTTCGGTTTGGCGGCTGCCGTGGTACGACAGCCCTACAGACCGATGGTCATATTATTGCATGAC
>CAMUYT010000083.1 GCA_947164955.1 uncultured Bacteroidales bacterium
CCGAACTTGTCGGTGCCCTTAAACATCAGGTGCTCAAGGTAGTGGGCCAAGCCGGTGGTCTCGGCGGGGTCGTTCTTCGAGCCGGTGCGCACGGCGATGTAGGTCTGGATGCGCGGCTCCTCGTTGTTGACGCTCAGGTAGACCTTCAGGCCGTTGTCGAGCGTGTAGATGCGGGCTTCGCTGAGGTCGCCCTTCACGGTCTCAAATTTGTACTTGCTTTCTTCTTGCTTCTTGTTGCAAGCGGAAAAAAGCATCAGCACCGCTGTTCCAAGCAGCAATGCCTTTTTCGAAAAGTTTTTGTTCAAATGCTTCATTTTTAAATTATTATGATGTGATTATTTGAATCTTTGCAGAAAGTCATCCATGGGGTAAAGGCCGTCTTGGTTCGTTGTCAACCCTTTCAGATGTACAGGAAACACGACAGGCGGGTTGTTGAGGTCGAGGAGCGATAGTTGTCGCAGTTGCTCCGTGCTTTGGTAGACGAGGTTGATGGAAACAAAGTATTGTCCTTTTGCGTCTTGCCATTTCTCCATGACTAGTTTCGAGCCAATCGGTGTTTTCTTCTCAATCGTTTGCGGCAGGCTATAGTCTTCGGCTTCAATGGCGGCCAAAACGCTGCCGATGTTCGAGTCGTGACCGCAAAGGAAAGCGAACTTGCGGCCTTCGGTCTGAAGCTCCTCGGCAATGGTCTTCAAAAGGGGAGCGGCCACCTGATGGGCCACCACGGGCGCGGTGAACAGCACGTCGCCATACCAGTCCTTGATTTCGGAAATCGTTTCCCATTCTTCAAGACTTAATGTGTCGCCAAACGCAGCTTTCACCGCATCGGGTTCTTCGTAATATTGCAAGACGAGGGCGTCGGCGGCCTGACAAGCCAAACGGAACGAACCGCCCATGGCGGGCTCACGGTTTTGCACCAAGTGGATTTGCAGGTCATCGGTGCGGAAGCGGCAGGTGTCGCCCTGTCGGCAGGCTGCACTTTGTTTCATGTCAAGGACTTGCTCAAGAAGACGGAAGTTGTCGGCCATCTTTTCGCTGATGCCGTTCAAGCCTTTTTCGCCGCCCATGGCCGTGATTTCTTGCATGGCCTGCCGACGGAAATCGTCGGTTACGTCGGTCAATTGTGGATTGAAAACAGGGTCCATCTTGCCGATTTCGCAATGGTGCTCCACCCGGATATTGGCAACGGGCAGCATCCCCGACGAAAAATATTGCGCCGTGGCAATGGTGCGTTGCATCGAATTGGCGTAGAAACGCATGGCACCTTCTTCTGGCATCTCGTTTTCCTTCATCAGCCCTTCGCTGACGAGCCATTTGCGGAAATATTGGCCCATCATGGTCTCCAAAACACCGCCTCGAAGCGACAGCTCACTTGGTGCCGACGACCACTGGAACCACTCGTGCGGCGTGATGCGCCTCAAGGTGGATTTTTTTCCTGAAAGGGGCGAACGGATGTTGTGCCGACTCAATACCACGACTTCTTTCAAGGTATAACGTTGGTGAAAATCATCGCTACGCCTTGTTTGTGCTTCGACATCAAAGGGATGAAAGGATGCTAATAAAACAACAAGAATAATTGATATACAATGTGTTGCTCTTTTGTTTAATATGCCATGGTGATGACGCATCAATAGATGGAATTAAAGGCTGCAAAATTACGTATTTAATTCATTCATTGAACGTTTGACAAGTATAATTGTTGGTTTGGAGTGGAAAAATAGTCCACTTTATTAGTTGTCTTCGAAATTCTTCGGGAAACGGTTCCACATTTCGTATGGTTTGCCAAGTTTTCTGACAAAGGTCGACCACATCGTCTCCATAGGCGTGCCGAAAAACTCCTTCACGTTGATTTCGCTGATGGCCCATGTGTTACGAACCAACTCATTCACGAGTTGACCTGCATCCCAACCGGCATAGCCGAGATAGAAACGCGTGTTTTCCTCATTGGCTATCCCTGTGGCAATCAGCGTTTTCAAGGTCTCAACTTCACCGCCCCAATAGAGTCCGTCGATAATGGGTGAGGATTCGGGAATGAGATCGCCAAGCGTATGGATAAAGAAAAGCTGGTTGTCGGACACGGGACCGCCAAGATAAGCCGCCGCCTCGAAATCGGGGAAGTCGTCGACGATTTGGCTGACGCTGGCATTGAGTTGTTTGTTGATGATGATACCAAAACTCCCTTCTGAGGCTACGTGGTCAATGAGCAGGATGACAGACCTCCCAAAGTGGAAATCGTTCATTAATGGCTCAGAAATCAGGATGTTACCCTGCTTCGGGTCCAACGAATTACTCTTGATGACAAACTTTTCTCCTAAATCCATAGCGCAAAATTAGTCTTTTTGGTCGATATTCAAGCTGGTTTTTGTAATTTTGTGGCATAAAATCGTAACTATTTTGAAACGCACTGACAACCGACCGAAGTTCGACGCCCTACGCAAGGAGTTCTCCACCTTTACCTTTGAAAGTCAAACGGTGAGCAGGGGAAATGGTACCTTGCGCCTGTCGTTCGACTTCAACCTCGACGACCGCTATCATTTCCGCCCAACGCTTGAAATCCCCGCTCGACCCTTTTTCAACTGGGATAGCATCCCCGATGAACAACTGCAGGCTTTGGCCTTCCAAATCGGCATGACCGAGTTGGTGAGCTACTGGAAAATTGCCTGCCCGAAAAGGGTGGTGGTGAAGCCTTTTGCCTTGACGGAAAGCCAAATTGGATTCTGGAAAAAGTTGTATTACAATGGATTGGGCGAATTTCTCTATCTGAACGGCATCACGGTTTCGGAGGAAGATTTGATGATTTTGGAATCAAGGCCTATGTCATTCCGAACAAGGGCCGTGCGAATGGAATCTATGGGCTTTGATTCCAAAATCCAGTTTTTGGAGCAAACCCTCGTTCCCATCGGGGGTGGCAAGGACTCGGTGGTCACGTTGGAATGTCTGCGCAACGAGATGCCCGTAATCCCGATGATTGTCAACCCAAGAGGGGCAACATTGAATTGCGTTAAAGTGGCTGGATACAAAGAAAACGACTTCATCGTCATCAACCGTACGCTCGACCCGACCATGCTGAAACTCAACGCGGAAGGCTACCTCAACGGACACACGCCTTTCTCGGCTTTGTTGGCTTTCATCAGTGTGTTGGTGGCCTTCGGTAGCCGCTCGAAATACATTGCCTTGTCGAACGAAAACAGCGCAAACGAGAGCACTGTACCTGGCACCAACATCAATCACCAATACAGCAAGTCCATCGAGTTTGAGTGCGATTTCCGCAACTATGTTGCTGAGAATCTGAATGGCGAGGTCCAGTATTTCAGTTTTTTGCGCCCGCTAAGCGAGTTGCAGATTGCCCAACTGTTTGCCCAATACGAGGCCTATCATCCTGTGTTTCGCAGCTGCAACGTGGGCAGCAAGACCGATTCGTGGTGTGGACATTGCCCGAAATGTCTCTTCACTTGGATTATCCTTTCACCCTTCCTGTCAAGAGAGAAATTGGCGGCTGTTTTCGGCAAAGACTTGATGGCAGACGAGAGCCTGCGACCCATCTTGGAAGAGCTGAATGGCACTGCACCTGTGAAACCTTTCGAGTGTGTGGGTACGGTGGAAGAGGTGAGGGCATGTCTTAACGCTGTGGGCACTTCGACAAGCTCAGTGATCGCTAGCGCCGAGGCCCCTGAGCCTGTCGAAGGGCCGACTGTTGAAGAGATTCTCCATCGTTTCAATACCCACCATTTCTTGCCTAAGAAGTTCGAACAAATCCTAAAATCCCGTCTCCATGTTTGACTTGATTCTGAATCGACTGCGAGGCAAGCGCATCCTTGTTTTGGGATTTGGCCGGGAGGGACGATCGACATGGCGTTTCCTGCATAAGTATCTGCCGGAAGCCACCGTTGCCGTGGCCGACAAAAATGAAATGGAACTTGTGCAATATTTTGGCACAAGCTATCTCGAGGCCATTTACGACTATGACATCGTCATCAAAACGCCTGGCATCTCATTGAAGGACTTTGATACGAAAGGAGTGGAGATAACCTCACAAACCGACTTGTTCCTCAGCCAGTTCCATAGCCAAACCATCGGCATCAGTGGCACTAAAGGCAAGAGCACGACAACGAGTTTGATCTACCATCTGCTGAAGTCATCAGGTCGTGACGCGATTCTCACCGGGAATATTGGCATCCCGTGTTTCGACGTGATGGAGGAGATAAAACCTGATTCCATCGTGGTCTACGAGCTTTCTGCACATCAGCTGGAATACGTGCACAACAGCCCGCGCGTGGGCGTTTTGCTGAACGTCTTTGAAGAGCATCTCGACCATTTCGGCACGTTTGAGCGCTATAAAGCCGCAAAGCTCAACCTTTTGCGTTTCATGGACAAGGACGACACCGCCATTATCCATGAGAGTCTTTCCTTCGACGCGCATCGCGTCATTGCGAGCGAAGCGACGCAATCCAGGACATTCTCACTTTTCGACCTCGATAACATTATTGACCGTACTGCGTTGCCCCTCAAAGGCGACCACAACCTTCTGAACATCAAAGCTGCACTGTTGGCATGCGATGCCTACGGCGTGGACTATCACGAATTAATACCTTATTTATACTCCTTCAAGCCTCTGGAGCATCGTTTGGAACCCGTTGGCATTTTCGATGGCGTTTCTTTTGTGAACGACAGCATATCCACCATCCCGCAGGCCACCATCCAGGCGTGTAAGGCCTTGGGGCGCGTCGATTTCCTTTTGCTCGGTGGCTTCGATCGTGGCATCGACTACCAGCCGCTTGCCGATTATCTTAAAGAAAACCCCGTGCCGCATCTGCTGTTTACGGGCAAGGCAGGGGAGAGGATGATGGAATTAATTTACGGCGTTTCGACAGGCTCAACGACCTGCGATGTCAAGGTCCCTGAGCCTGTCGAAGGGCCGACCCTATATTATTATGCCAACATGGAGGAAGCCTTCGCCTACATCGCCACCCAAGCCCAAAATGGTGACGTCGTGTTGCTATCTCCTGCGGCATCGAGCTATGACCAGTACAAGAATTTCGAGGAGCGGGGGCGGAAGTTCAAGGCTTTGGCACATGCTTTTGTCAAGGCATAAAAAAAGCCGAGTCAAACTCGGCTTTTCTGTTTGGTGAACTTAGGTTAATTCTTACCGACCTTGACGGTCTTCTTGCCACTGCTGGTACTCCCAGTGTTGGTTGTCCCTGATCCGCTGCTTTGGGCCGGTTTCACAGTCTTGGGCTTGGTAGTAGTCCCAGAGGTGTTTGTGCTCGTTGGCTTTGTACCAGTCGAACTTGGCGTGGTCATCTTGTACCCCGCCGCTTCAGCCATCTGCTTGATGTGAGCAGCACGCTTCTGCGTGTTGGGGTGGCTCGACATCAACTCCTTTATCTTGCTCGAAGAACCGCTGTTGCCCTCAAGGCTGACCAAGACGTTGAGCGCATGGTACATCGCATAAGGATCCACACCATTCTGGATGCAGAACTGGAAAGCGGTCTCGTCGGCTTGCGTCTCTTGCTTGCGCGAGTAGGCGTTGCTGGCCAATTGCTGCCCGAGGTCGCCAAGGAAGCCCGTCGAGAGGGCACCTGCGGTGGTGTTTACAGCAGCAATGCCATATCGTGCGGCCACCACGAGATAGGCGGCACGATAGGCGTCACGCACGTCTTTATTAATAAGGTGGCCCAACTCGTGGCCGATGACGGCAAACACCTCATCGTCATTCATGGCATCCATCAGGCCAGTGTAGACGCGCACCGAGCCGTCGCCGCCGGCGAAAGCGTTCACTGTATTCGATTGATACACTTTGTAGTTAAGGTCTAAGTTGCTGATGTTCTTGAAGCGGGCCATGATACGATTGAGGCGTTGCGTGTAGCTGTTGTCGGCAGGCAAAATCGTGTTTTGTCCATCGGATTCCACCATGTATTGGCTACACAGTTGTTTGACTTGTGCATCGCTGATGGTAAGCGCTTGCACGGCAGCAGCGCCAGCATTTATGGCTGCATTTTGGTTGACTACTTTCATTGTTGTGCAGCTGGCCATCGAAAGGGCCACCGCACAGATTAATGCTAACTTCTTCATATTGACTTCGTTTTGAATAATTATCGTGAATTACACTGCAAAAATAGTGCTTAATGGCGGATTTTTTTTCAAAAAAGTGCATTTTTTTCTTGCATGTTCCAAAATTAATGTATTTTTGCAGCATCAAAATAATATCAAAATAATATCATTTATGGAAACAAAAGAATTTGAATTCAAGGGACTTGCGATGAACGGATTCGTCGCATTATTCATCGAAATCGCAATCATTGCGCTGAGCGTTTGGGGGCTTGTGGCCTTCGCTAACGAACAAATCGCCACGCCAATTTGGTCGGTCATTGGCCTGCTGTTAGCCTGCATCCTGCCTATTGGTTTCCGCAAGCTGGAGCCTAACGAGGCCATGGTGATGCTGTTTTTCGGCAAGTACAAAGGCACGTTCACCAAGACGGGCTTCCACTGGGTCAACTTCCTGATGACCTCCAAGAAGGTCTCGCTCCGCGCCCGCAACCTCAACCCTGACAACATCAAGGTGAACGACAAGACGGGCAACCCCATCATGATTGGCCAGATTTTAGTCTGGAAGCTGAAGGACACCTACAAGGCCATGTTCGAAATCGACTCGCAAACGATGGCCGGCGGTGGCTCGGGCACAGCACCCGTGTCGGTGTCGAGCCGCATGAGAGCTTTCGAGAGCTTCATCCAAGTGCAGAGCGACGCCGCCTTGCGCGAGGTGGCGGGCATGTATGCCTACGACGAAAACGAGGCCGAAACTGGCGAGCTGACACTGCGCTCAGGCGGCTCAGAAATCAACGAGGTGCTGTTGGCCAAGCTGAACGAGCGTTTGACGATGTCGGGCCTCGAAGTGCTTGAGGCGAGAATTAACTATTTGGCCTATTCGCCTGAGATCGCTGCCGTCATGCTGCGCCGCCAGCAGGCTGCCGCCATCATCTCGGCCCGCGAGAAGATCGTGGAAGGTGCCGTGTCGATGGTCAAGATGGCCTTGGACAAACTAAAGGACGATGGCGTGGTGGAACTCGACGAGGAACGCAAGGCCGCCATGGTGAGCAACCTCATGGTGGTGCTCTGCGCCGACGAGTCGGCCCAGCCGGTGGTGAATACGGGGTCGTTATATTAATGAATGAATGGGTAGAGACGCAAAATTCTGCGTCTCTACCCCATGTAAATAATTGGCTATGGCTGGTTTAATCGTATATATTCTCTTTGGGCTGATTCCCATCTATCAAGCCTTCCAGGTTAAGCGGAATCCGATGAAGATTCGGAATTTGAGGAAAATGAAAGCGTTGCAACCTGATGTCGAATTGGATCCAAGGCTGCAACAGTTCTATTTCGTCAACTATCTGATCACTGGAATCTTGTGGATGTTGACGGGCTTGATTGGTTGGCTCTTTGGGATGAAACTCACCTACGTCATGTTTGCTTTGGCCATAATTGGAGGAATTACTGTCTTTGTCGCAAAATGGCGAATTATGGGTGAAACCCCGAAATGGCATTTGGTTATGTTGGCATTGGCAGTAGTGTTGGTGATTGTATATCACATCTGGCTGGTCAAAGACAGCAAAGTGGAAGTGCTTCCTGAGACCTTTGCCGTTGAGGGTGACTATGGTATCGAAATGCCTTATCAAGCCATTGATTCCGTTTTCGTTATGGAAACCATGCCTGAGGTAAAATACACGAAAGATGGCTACAGCGTTTTCGGAAACAAAAAAGGTGAGTTTCGTCTGAAAGACGGCTCTGATGCCAAATTTTACCTGCTGGGCAAACAGCCACCATATTTGAAGATGTACACGCACGGCGGTCTCGTTTTCGTCAACCGAAAGACGACGGCTGAGACCGAGCAACTGATTGAAGAATTGAAGTCAAAAGTTGGAGAAAAGTTCGTTGAATGAAATCTGTCGAAGGACACAACATCAAAATTAAACATTATGGAACTCTTTGATTATATGATTATTGGAACGGGCTTGCTGCTGATAGTGGTAGGTTGGCTCTGCTACCGTTTCCCGAACATGATCAATCCCTACGGAAGCATGTCGGACGAGCGCAAAGCCTTTGTGGACATCGAAGGCCTGAAGCGGGCCACGGCCATCATCCTCACCATCATGGGACTGCTGATTATCACTGCGGATGTGCTTCATATTTTCAATGTGATTGACGTGGAGGTGGCTTCGTGGTTGTTTTCAGGTTCGATCCTGGTTATGATTATTCCCATACTCATTGCCATGAAGAAATACAACGGTTTCGGGCGTGACAAGACAGGCGAAGGCGTTTACGGCCCAAGGTTCGAAAAGGCTCCTAAAATCGTTTTGGTCACCCTCGGTTTGGCGATGGCTTTCGTTGTGGTCATCATTGCCATGAGCAGCCGTCCGCAACAGATTACGGTGGACGAAGATTCGGTCAAAATTTCGGGTATGTACGGCAGGGAAATCCCTGTTGCCGACATCGTCTCGGTGGAATTGCTGGAAGCGTTGCCACATGTCAAAATGCGCACTAACGGGTCCAGCACGGGCAAGTATTCCAAAGGTCATTTCCTGCTGGAAAATGGCGAAAAGTGTATGTTGTTCGTCCGCCACAAAATGCCGCCATACATCGAGATTCGCACTTCAGACAACCTGTATTACTTGAATGGAGCCACTGAGGGAGAAACCATGAGGCTGTTTGAGGCCTTAAAAGAAAAGGAGGTTTGGAAGTAATGGCAAAGGAAAAAGACAATAATACGAATACCAAGACCTTCCTGCTCCGCGTGGATGCCGAGACGATGGAAGCCGTGGAGAAGTGGGCCGCCGACGAGTTCCGATCCGTCAACGGGCAGCTGCAATGGATTATCGCGGAAGCACTGAAAAAGAGTGGGAGGAAGAAGAAGTAGTTAGTAGTTAGTAGTTAGGAGTTAGGAGTTGGGAGTTGGGAGGTAGGAGTTAGGAATTAGGAATGTGGAATGAGGAGTTGGGGGGGGTAGTTGCAATTCGTACAAATCCGCAGCGAAGCTGCAAAATTCTAATAAATTCGTTCCATTAGTGTAATTCGTAGTTACCTTTATCTGTTAAATCTGTGTAATCCGTAGTTTAAAGAATAACCGTAGTTAAAATCAATACCATGTCAGAAACATTAATCATCATCCTCGTAGTCATCGCCTACATTATCCAGGCCTACGCAGGCGGAATGGTCGCCCGCAGCCGAGGCAAGTCGTTCTGGTTTTGGTTCGGCGTGTGTTTCCTCATCATCCCGCCGTTTGGATGGATCCGCATGTTGATGGGCACACGCGACGACACCATGCCCTAAGTCGTAAAAGTTTCCCCTTCGGGGAATGGAGTGTGTCGTTATTAGTCGAACTGCGGCGGCTTGTGGCAGCTTAAGGTTCGTAAGTTTTACTCGCCGCCGCAAAACACACAACACTAGCACTCCATTCCCGTAAAGGAATCTCATTATGTTGATTATAATATGTAAACTAAATTTGCTTATCTACTTAAACAAATAAAAATCTGTAGTTTATGAAAACAAAAATCCTAATACCATTATTATTTGTAGTCCTCCAATC
>CAMUYT010000084.1 GCA_947164955.1 uncultured Bacteroidales bacterium
GGTGGTTACGGACATTACCAGCAGCAACAAGGCTTATATCTCGTTCCTGACAGGCGGTTCACGGTTGCCGACAATGGCATCGTCTATGACCTTCACAATGTGGGCGATGATAATTACGATTACACAGTGTTGCGCTATTCAGCCGACCACGGTGAGACTTTCTATGAATACGGCGAGGCACTGCCACTCTATTCACCTGCCCCGGGAGGCTTAGATGACGGCTCCATTTATAAAGGTCGCGACGGCCATTTGTATTTTGGCGGTCATGGTGTTCGCATGAAAAGCGTATTCAACGCCAATGACATCCATTACATTGAAGGCGAGGTTGTTGCGACAGAAAATCCTTATGTGGGCACTACGCCTGTTTTTACCCAATGGATGGCCATTAGGACTGCTGAAAACCATGATTACTATGTCACAGTGGATGGCTTCCGCCAAAACCCATGGGAGGAAGAGCGGCTTGCCGTGCGTTATGACACCATTCCCGTGGGTACGGTCATTGGCGCGTTTGGAACCATCAAACAGATGTCGGAAGATGAAGTTAATTACTTTGATGTGATTGATATACAGCAAACCTCAGCTCATTATTACGATGCGTTTACTGCGATGCTTGATCCTACAAATGATAAAGTACTTTTTCAGACTCCAAAACCTCCCTATCAGACGTATTACATAACCATCGATGGGGAACAACAAAACTGGCCGTTGGTCTTCAATGGGGTGACCTATGACGATTCCGACCTGCAAACTTTTATCGGGCATTGCGGTATCCAGACAGATTCATACGGGAACCAGTTTCTTGGTATGGAACTAAAAGACATTCAATCATTTATAGATTGTAATATCATTTATAATGGCACAATCACCACAAATTTTCAAGAACCGATATGTCTTACATTACCTTGTGAAGATGAGCATGTCTTAACAGTGATAGGTCCTCCAGATTGGGTTAATCCGAACACGCCCTATTATCCGACCCACAACGGTTTCCTTTATCGCGACACCTACATCAACAACGACATTTTCAGGGAAAACATGCAGGTCGTTGTCAAAGGCATTCAGCATGATCAATTTGACATCCGTGGTTGGAATGCGATAACGTATGAATTGGTAGAGATAGACACCGATGAAGAAACCACTTTGACTGGAACCGTTGAAATGGTTCCCATGCCTTATACCTCCTATATTCCAGTGCCTGGACTAGCGTTAGCCTTCGTATCGAACGGAAAGACATATTATCTCGACAATCAATACGAAGACAATTATTTTATAGTGGGTAACGACACCATTTATGAAGGTCAGGAAATCACGGCGACATTTACTTCAAAAATGCTGATTGATAACGGTTTGAATTTCTATTATCGAATCAACATCAACGAAGCCGAAGTTTTAAATCCAATCCTTCCTCCTGGTGCCGAATGGTACTACGAAATCCAAAACGAGGACGGCAGCATCACCTACCAATACCTCTATCAGGCGGGCGACACCATCATCAACGATGAGCCGACGCATATCCTTGTGAAAATCAACACGCTTTACGACAAGGGATTGCGTGACGAGGTGACACACGAATATGTCTACGAGCGCGATGGCAAACTATATTGGTGGAACAAGACCTTGGAGGAATTCACCGTGCTATATGACTTTGGTGCCCAAGAAGGCGACAGTTGGGTCATCAAAGTCGGCACGGAAACGCTAACGATGCATGTGGACGCGGTGGAAGAAACCGAATACGAAGGCAGAACCTATCGGATGCTGCGCGTGAGCGACCCCGAAGACCTCTTCAGCGGCAACATCGTGTGCGGCATCGGCCACCTCACCAGCTTCTTCCCTGAAAGGCTGATGGATAACCGCGATGGCATCCGCGTGGAAGGTATGCGCTGCTATTGGAGCGAAGGCGAACTGGTGTTCAAATACGGCGACGAGGACTGTGACGCGGTTTATTCGGAGGTACATGGTATAGAAGAAGACGGCCCTTCGACAGGCTCAGGGACCTTTATGGTCTATCCTAACCCGAACAACGGTGTCTTGAACATATCTGTACGGCTGCCACAGTGTGACAGCCCTACAGCGGAAACCTACCGCATCACCAACCTGATGGGCCAATCCCTGCTGCAAGGCCACATTACCGCTGAAAAACAACAAATCAATATCGATAATCTGCCTGCTGGATTGTATTTCATCACTATTGCAGGCGAAACACAGAAATTTGTAATAGAATAAATAACAATCAAAAAAACACAACAATGAAAAAAGCATTCGTAATTCTAATTGTCGCGATGGCCGCGACAGCAATGGTATCCTGCAAAAAGGATAACACAAACAACAATGACAAGCCCAACTACAACGAACTAGTTGTCGGAAAATGGGATGTGCAGACTTATCACTATTGGATGCACGACTTTACTATGGACACATACGAAGATGCAACTTACACCCCAGCCACCGACACCAATTATCGTGGATATGACGCAGCCGAGTTCTATTCCGATGGTACTACTCGGTGGCACATGAGCGACTTATATGTCCACGATGGAATGTATACCGAACCTTACAGGCACTTCGAATGGCGCATCAGCGGTGACTCACTATTTGTCTCTCCCAACTGGTTAGAGGGGAGTGTGTTAAAATACGCAATCAAGGAACTCAACAAGGAAACCCTTGTCATTGAACAGTATACGAACAACGGGCATCCAGAGTATTCTCATCACCACTTAGAGCAAACCCATTGCTATACTTTCAAGCGCGTACAACAATAAATTCATTACCATTGCGGGCGAGACGCGGAAATTTGTGGTGCGTTAATTGACGTTTTTTCCATCGGGATTGTTAGGCCGCAAAAAAAATGTATCTTTGCGGCCTAACAATTTCTTTTTGACGATGAAAAAACGCGCATTTACCTTGTTATTGTTGCTCGCCGCAAGCCTCTTCGCCTCGGCGCAAAGCATCGAACATGTCTATCATTTTGGTCAGCCCAAGGTTCAGCAAATGGGTGAATACCAAACGATTTCATTTGAGCAAACGCTCTCGAACGGCACTGTCGGCGAGCCGTTGTTGCCCTGGCAAAGCGTCAGCCTGATGCTGCCGCAAAACACCGAAGCCACCGCCATCCGCGTGACTTTGAGCGACTTCACGGAGCTGGAAGGACACTACAACCTAATGCCCGCCCAAAAGGCGCGTCCCATCTCCGACGACAGCCCGTTTGTCTTCGAGAAAAACGAGACGCTTTACCGCTCCAACGCAACCTACCCGAACAAGGTCTTCAACACGGTCAGCACGCAAGTGCTCAACGGCGTTTCATTTGCCTTTGGCGGCTTCACGCCCGTGAAATACAACCCCGCCTTGGGCAAGGTCAGCTATGCCCAAACGGTGACGGTAACCGTCGACTACCAAGCCTCTCGCGCCGACCACAGCCGGAAGCTTTGGCTCAGGCCCGAAACGCAAAACAGCATCCTTCGCCTCGCACAAAACGCCGAGATGATGGAAAGTTACGCCCGTCGCGACGGCCAACTGCCCGCTTATGAAATCCTGCTCATCACGCCTTCGCAATATGCAAACAATTTTGCCGAGTATGTGGCACTTTACGCGGGTCGTGGCCTGCGCGTCCGCGTGACGGCCTTGGAGGATATTTACGCCTCGATGGACGGTCGCGACAACCCCGAGAAAATCCGCAACTACATCATCCAAGAATACGAAAACAACGGCATTTCGATGGTGATGATGGGCGGCGACGTCGACTTGGTGCCCTACCGCAGCCTGTGGTGCAACGCCCAGCCGGGCTACGAAGACCATGTGCCTTCCGACACTTACTACGCCTGCCTCGACGGCACCCTCAACGACGACGGCGACAACAAATGGGGCGAAATCGGCGAGGACGACCTGCTGCCCGAATTGGCCATCGCCCGCCTGCCTTTCAACAACGCCAACCAGCTGCAAACCATCCTTTCCAAGACCTTCAGCTACACCACCGCGCCCGTCTTGGGCGAGTTCCGTCGCCCCATCCTCGGCGGCGAACATCTCGGCGACGGCGTGTATGCCAGCAACGACCTGGAGCGCCTCATCGGCGAATGCAGCTTCAACGGCTACACCACCTTCGGCTACCCCGAAGACTATGATTTCGTGCGCATCTATGAGTCGCCTACACACGCTTGGAATCCCAACGAGTTGGCCGCTGCCATCAACGACGGCTGCCAATACGTGAACCACTTCGGTCACGCCAACACGAGCTATGTTTCGGGCTGGTACAACTGGGACATCACGCCGAGCCTGTTCGCAGGTGCCAACGGACAAGACCATAACTATTTCATCTTCAAGAGTCAAGGCTGCATCTGTGGTGACTTTGCCGACGACTGCATCTTGGAGCGCATGGTCAATAACCAAACGGGAGCCGTGGCCGCCATCGGCAACTCGCGCTATGGCTGGTACAGCCAGACGGGCGACGGTCCCTCCAACCACTACCACCGCGAGCTGATCGATGCCTACTGCCACGAGCGCATCGCGGGTCTCGGCAGTGCCTTGAAGGAAAGTAAGATACAGACCGCACCTTTCGTCACCATGGACGGCGAAATCGGAGTGCTGCGCTGGACGCTCTACGCCCTCAACATCATGGGCGATGTAGCCTTAAATGCCTGGTTCGACGAGCCTTTCACGCCCGAAATCGAATGCGACACCGTTCTCTTCGTGGGTGCCGACCGCATCCCTGTCAAGGTGAAGGACGAAAACGGCGAAGGCATCTATAACTTCGAGTGCCGCCTCTTCAAAGGCGAAGAGCTGATTGCTCTTACCACGACAAACCACGAAGGCGAAGCCGAACTGCGCTTTGCGCCCGTCAACAACACTGACGTGCTCGACCTTTACGTCACCGGCATGAACGGTTGGCCGCAACACATGACGTTCCGTTTCAACAACGACAACTGCGCCCACGTGCTCATCGACAGCTACACCCTCAACGACCCCGACGGTCAAGTGGACTTCGGCGAGAGCCAAACGCTCAACGTGGTGTTCCGCAACGTGGGCAACTTGGAAACCTCCAACGTGGACTGCTGGATGTATTGCTCTATGCCCGAGTATCTTACCTTCATCGACAACGAGGCCGTGATTGATCACATCGATGCTTACAGTTCAGTAACCCTTGAAAACGCTTTCGAGGTCAAATTCAGCGACGACATCCCCGACCAAACGGTGATTCCCGTCGTGATGTACTGCCGCAACGGCTGTGACACCTGGGAGAGCCATTTTGACATCACCGTTAACGCGCCAAGCTATGGACCCATCTCGGCGACGATAGAGGAAGTCAGCGGCAATGGCAACGGCATGGCCAACCAAGGCGAAATCCTCACCTTGCATTTCACGGGCCAAAACACGGGCCACAGCCTCTCGCCCAACACGCAATTCGCCGTGTACTGTTCCGCCCCCGAAATCATCTTTGACGAAAATGTTTTCAACATTGGCGACCTACCCGTTAGCGAGACCTTCACTGTCGACTTCAGTTGCAGTATCTCCGGCACAAGAAGCGCTACAGCCTACGAATTGATTTTGGCCACTTATTCAGGACATTATGTCGTCATGGACTCCTATATCATCAATGTGGACAGCGAGCTGGAAGGCTTCGAGACCGGCGACTTCAGCCAACACGACTGGCAGTTTGACGGCGAGGGCGGCTGGGAAATCATCGCCAATGGCGCCTACGAAGGCAGCCATTGCGCCCACACACGCCCGATGGACCACGGCTGTTCGGCCTATATGAGCCTCGACTACGACTTCGCCTGCGACAACGAAATCAGCTTCTACGTGAAGACCTCGACTGAAACCGGCTACGACTTCCTGGTGTTCTACGTCGACGATGTGCGCACGGGTCGCTGGTCGGGCGAAACCGACTGGACCAAAATCAGTTACATGATTCCGCAAGGCAGTCACCGCCTCACCTGGAGCTACGAGAAAGACGGCGGCGCCACGGGCGGCGAGGACTGCGTTTGGTTGGACAACATCGTCTTCCCCCCAATGGAGGTGGTTTTGGATGTGGAAGAAAACGGCCTTTCGTCAGGCTCAGGGACCTTTACGGTTTATCCTAATCCGTCGAACGGTATCTTGTTTGTAGAGACGTTGCGCGCAACGTCTCTACCAGACCAGACCTACCGTATCACCAACCCGATAGGCCAAACCCTTCTGACGGGCCAAATCATTGGCCAAACACAACAAATCGATGTCTCGAACCTGCCTAAGGGCATGTATTTCATTACGTTTGCAGGCGAGACGCAGAAATTTGTGGTACGTTAATTGTGGTCTTGTAGGGCTGTCGTATTACGGATTGTAGGGCTGTCGTATTACGGCAGCCGCATCGGTGAAACCCACAGCGGCTGCCACGGTGTGACAGCCCTACAAGCCGAAACAGAACGATGACGACAAACACAAAAAACAGCCCGCCTGAAAGAATTTCAAGCGGGCTGTTGTCATTCAATAATACTCATCGTAACCTTTATACACCAACCATCCTTTTGCTTTTCAACAACATAATCGTTGCTCCAAAAAGCTCCACCCACTCCAAACACATAGGCATCCTCCATATTATCCACCTTGAAAAGAGGCGAGAACGACACATTCTCCTTCTCCTCGAAAAAAGTATCCTTTGTGTTCTCAAATTCCTCTGTTCTCATGAAAATGATTCTTTCTTGAGTAGGTTGGCATGCCAAAAAATCAGGGTCATCGGTCACAACCAATATCGTGTTTGTTGTGTCGGTAACGTAATGTGGAATAGGCATTTCAGAAAACGGAATGATTTCACAATCTTCATCCCAAAAACGATGAGCGCGAAGATCATCGTTGATGACAGCCTCATAAATCAAGGTTTTCTCGGTTCTCGGAAGATTATAACGAGGATTCATGTCTAAATCATCCGTGATGCCATCGCCATCAGTGTCAAGATTGTTCAAATCGGTTCGAAGTCTTGTCTCCATAATATCGGTCAGGCCATCGCCATCAGAATCTTTGGCCAGAGTCTCCAATTCAAAAGTCACCAACAAACCATCTTGAACCAATTCATGCTCAACAAAGCCATGCAACCCAGGTCCAGAAGCCTTCCTCATCAGACAAGCCTCTATCTGCAAGTCTCCATTGCTTTTTATCAGCGGATATTTAGAATACCATTTGACGAATAATGGCTTTTCTTGGATTAATCCAGAATGGTAATGCGCCCACGACTTCCCCCCATCCATAGAATAAGCTATCCAAATCCCTCGACCTTGCCGGAATTCGTTTTGCCAATAGGCAAACGCTACGACATTATCCTTCTTTTCATATTTCAAGATATCACTCCTATCTACGCCTCCAATAAACTGACGAGGCTCATACCATAAAAAATGACCGGCTTTGATCAATGAATCCTGAAACGGAGTCCATTGTTGGTTTTCATCGTAAGGAGTAAAATTCTCGATTTCCGTGAATTCAAAGAACTTGTTCTTGTAGCTTTTCACATCTTCGGCGTCCGTAGGCACAAAAGGAGCAACAACCCATTCTTTGTCCTCGTCAACATGGTAATACGCTTCCTCCTCCGAGCTTTTATATCTTTCCATAAATTCATCGTATTCCTTTTCGTATTTTTCATAATCATAATCCTCTTCCTGCGCCAGCAAAACCGCCGGAGCCAGCAGGAACAGCAACAGTGCCAAGTGTTTTTTCATGGTTTTGAGATTTTATTGCCGCAAAGATAGATGTATTTTTTGAAAACACCAACTTCATGTTATAAATATGTGTATTTTTGCACCTAATTATTCAGAACAAACTCATTTAAATGATATGAAAAAGCTTAGTTTTATCATGATGTGCTTGATGGCCAGCCTGTTTGCCACGGCTCAGACCATCGAAAAGACCTACTATTTCGGTCAACCCAACGTGAGCCAAATCCAAGGCTACGAACAAATCCAATTCGACAACTGTATGCAAAGCGCTATCTCAGGTCAGCCCTCGCTGCCATGGCAAAGCGTCAGCCTGATGCTGCCCCAAGGCCAAGAGGCGGTCAGCATCGAAGTGGAACTCTCCGATTTCCAAACAATTGCAGGCTCACACAACCTGTTCCCGTACCAATCGGCCCGCACCTACTCCGACCCTGTGCGCCGCCAATTTGAGAAAGACGAGGCCCTCTATGCCTCCAAGAGCGTCTACCCTGCCCAAGCCTACGGCAAGCTGAGCACGCAATATCTCAATGGTGTCGGCTTCGCTTTCTCGGCGTTCACCCCTGTGCAGTATGTGCCTGGCACGGGCGAAGTGCGCTATGCCACCAAAGCCACCGTGCGCGTCACCACCACTGCCGCCAAGACCGACCAAAGCCGCAAGCTCTGGCTCACGGGCGGCAACGCCCAACGCGTCAAGAGTTTGGCCCAAAACCCTGAAATGCTTGAAAACTACAACACCCATGGCCGCTCTGTTGGCGGTTACGACCTGCTGGTGGTCACCACTACGCCTTACGTCAGTGCTTTTGATGAATACGTGACGTTCTACCAAGCCCGTGGCTTGCGCGTCCGCGTCGCCGATCTCTCCGACATCGTCGGCAGCATGGAAGGCCGCGACAACCAAGAGAAGCTGCGTAACTACATCATCCAAGAATACGAAGACAACGGCATCATGATGGTGAACCTCGCCGGCGACGTGCCCAACATTCCCTATCGCGGCTTCTACTGCGACGTGCTCAGCGGCGGTAGCCACATGACCGACAGCGGCATCCCCGCCGACATGTACTACGCCTGCCTCGACGGCACTTGGAACGACAACAACGACAACAAATGGGGCGAGATCGGCGAAGACGACCTGCTGCCCGAATTAGGCATCGGCCGCATGTGCTTCAGCAACCAAGGCGAGCTGAACAACATGCTCCACAAGACCTTCACCTACCAGGCCGAGCCCGTTCTTGGCGAGTTCCACAAGGTCACCATGGGCGGAGAATTCCTTTACGACGACCCGTACAGCGTTGGCAGCCAATACCTTGAGCTGCTCATCGGCACGCACGACGACAACGGCTACACCACCACAGGCATCCCCGAGGACTACGACTTCACCCGCCTCTACGAAGAGGAAGGCAACTGGAGCGGCAGCCGCCTGCGCAACGCCATCAACCAAGGCACCCAATATGTGCACCACGACGGTCACGCCAACACCAACTACGTGGCCGGCTGGACCAACAGCAACATCACCGACAGCCAATTCAGCGGTGCCAACGGCATCGACCACAACTACACCTTCTTCCACACCTCGGGCTGCATCTGCGGCGACTTCAGCAGCGACTGCATCCTTGAACTGATGACCAAGATCAGCAACTTCGCCGTGGCTACCTTCGGTAACTCGCGCTACGGCTGGTTCAACGAAGGCCAGACCGAGGGTCCCGCCATCCACTTGGCCCGTGAGACGGAAGATGCCTACTACAACGACCGCATCCCCTACGGCGGCATGGCTTTGA
>CAMUYT010000085.1 GCA_947164955.1 uncultured Bacteroidales bacterium
AAGGGTGTGAAGACCTTGAACATCACCGACAAGACCGGCGACCTCATCGCCATCAAGGGCGTGACCGACGACGAAGACCTGATGATCATCAACAAGTCGGGCATCGTCATCCGTATGGCAGTCAGCAAGTTGCGCGTGATGGGTCGTGCCACCCAAGGCGTGAAGCTCATCGACCTGCGCGGCAACGACGAAATCGCTGCTGTCACCAAGACGGAGCATGAGGACGAAGAAGAGACAGCAGAGGCTGTTGAGCCTGTCGAAACACCGACACCTGATGGAACCGAGGCCCCTGAGCCTGTCGAAGGGCCGATTGAAACTGAAGAAGAGAATAACTAATGAGAATTGCCTCCCATAGATTCCATCCAGCGCACATGCCTTCATGGGAATGACATGGAAGGCAATTCAAACCACTTTGGAACAATAATTGTAGGGAATAGAGAGAACAAACGAAAAGTCTAACATTAAATAATTCAAGAAAATGAAAAAAGTAATGATTTTGCTGGCCGTCGTGCTCACCGCCAACGTGATGATGGCCCAAAAGAAAGACAGAACCGATGCCTTCATGTACAACAAGAATGGCCAATATGCCAAGGCTATCACCTCCATTGAGAAGTGTGTCAACCACGAGCAGTTCTTGGGCATGAAACCTAATGACCAAGCTATGGCATGGCTTTACCGTGCAGCTATCTACCAGAATGTTATCCAATCGGGTGACGAAGCATTGAAGGCTCAGACTCCCAATGCTCTTGAAATCGTCTATCAATCACTGATGAAGTGCATGGAAAACAAGGACTTCCTCGAGGACAACAAGGGAGAGATTTACCAACGTGTGGGTAACGTCATGAACACCTATTATACCAAGGGTGCCGACGACTACAACACGGGTAAGTTCACCGATGCCGCTCCTATGTTCAAGAAGGCTTACGACATCGCCAAGAGCTTGGGTAGCTCCGATGCCAACGACATGCTGAACCTTGCCGCCACCTCTGCGCTGAGGGCTGAGGACTACAACACCGCTCTCACTTACTTCACTGAAGTGAAGGACAACGGTGCCGACAATGTGGATGTCTACAAACACCTTGCCGCCTGCTACAACGGTTTGGGTAATGCCGAACAAGCCATGGCCATGATCAACGCCGGTTTGGAGAAGAGCCCCAGTGATGCTGGCTTGATCCTCGAAAAGGTGAACGCCTACCTGAAAGAAGGCAAGGGCGCCGAAGCTGTGGCCGACCTCAACAAACTCCGCGAACTCGACCCCAACAACGCCCAGTTGCTCTTCGTGCTCGGCACCATCTATGGCGACGAGAACAACAAGGATCTGTATGATGTTGAAAAGGCCCGCAAGTATTATGAGGATGCTCTCGCTATCAACCCGGGTTACTACGATGCCACCTACAACATCGGTGTGCTCTACACGGGTATGGCCAACAAGTACATCGAGCAAGCCAACGAAATCACCGGTTTCTCGAAGGCTGAACAAGACCAATACAACAGCCTCATCGAGCAAGCCAATGAGCTGTTGCGCACGGGTCTGCCTTACCTGAAGCAGGCCTACGATGCCCAACCTTCCGACGACGTGAAGAACGTGCTTCGTTCCATCTACGTGAAGCTGAACATGATGGAAGAAGTGAAGGCTTTGGACGGAAAATAAGCCTAATCACACCTTTATTAATATAAGCCTCGAGGGAACTCGGGGCTTTTTTTGTGCCGCTTTTTTTGAGTTTTATTTGGTAGTTTCATAAAATCACTATCTTTGCAAGGTGATTTTGCAAAAAACTAACTCATTATTCCATAAATTATGTTTGAAATCTTACATAAAGAGACTTTCGCGGCCGAGACCTACCTCATGGATGTGTATGCGCCGCGTATCGCCGTCACGGCCTTGCCTGGACAGTTCCTTATCGTTAAGATGGAGGAAAACTCAGAACGTATCCCGTTGACGATCAGTGATTATCAGCGTGTCAAGGGCACGGTGACCATCGTCTTTAAGGCCATTGGCGATTCAACCAGGAAAATGGCCGAATACAAGGTGGGCGACCGCTTCCACGATGTGGTGGGTCCCTTGGGCAAACCTTCCGAGTTCGCCATGATGACAGCCGAGGAGCTGCGCAAACGCTCGTTCGTCTTCATCGGTGGCGGCGTGGGCATCGCGCCGATCTATCCCCAGGTGAAATGGTTGTACGAACACGGTGCTGTGGCCGACTGCATCATTGGCGCCCGAACCAAGGACCTGCTTATCTTTGAGAAAGAACTGGCCGACTACTGTCATCTCTATGTCACTTCCGACGACGGCTCTACGGGTCGAAAGGGCTTGGTGACCGATGTGTTGCGTCAACTGGTGGCCAGCGGTAAGATCTATGACGAGGCCGTTTGCATCGGCCCGATGATCATGATGAAATTCGCCACCAAGACTTGTGAGGAGTTGGGCATCCGCTGCACGGTGTCGCTCAATTCGATCATGGTGGATGGCACGGGCATGTGCGGCGCCTGCCGTGTGAGCATTGCAGGCAAGACCAAGTTCACCTGCATCGATGGCCCCGAGTTCCTCGGCAAGGACGTCAATTTCGACGAAGCCATGAAACGCCAGTGCATGTATAACAATGTGGTGACGCGCAAACAGCTTGAAGCTGAAGAAAAAGCCGAAGGTCACCAATGTCACATCGGCGGCATCTCAGAGGAAACCTTCGACAAGAAACATCGCATTCCATGTCCCGAGCAGAAGCCAGAAGTGCGCGCCCATAATTTCGATGAGGTGTGCTTGGGGTATTCCGCCGATATGGCCATCATGGAAGCCCAACGTTGCCTGCACTGCAAGAACCCGCAATGCGTGGAGCATTGCCCTGTCAATGTCGATATTCCTGATTTCATCGCCCGTGTTGCCAAAGGCGACTTTGAGGGTGCTGCCGGTGTCATCAGTTGCGACTCGGCGCTGCCTGCCGTGTGTGGCCGCGTGTGCCCGCAAGAAACCCAATGCGAAGGCGCTTGCGTGATGGGCAAGAAGTTTGAGCCTATCGCCATTGGCAAGTTGGAGCGCTTCGTCGGCGACTATGCCATCGAGCACGACCTGCATTTCGACAACCAAGGCATCCCGAACGGTCACAAAGTGGCGATCATTGGTAGTGGTCCCTCGGGCTTGACTTGTGCCAAGGACCTGCTCTCGATGGGCTACAACGTCACCATCTTCGAGGCTTTGCATGAGATGGGCGGCGTGTTGGTCTACGGTATTCCTTCGTTCCGTCTGCCCAAGGACACCGTGGTGAGGAAGGAAGTGGAGAGTGTGGAGCGTTTGGGTGCCAAGTTCGAGAAGGACGTGGTGGTCGGTCGCACCATCACCATCGACGAGCTCATGCACCGCGAGGGCTACGAAGCCGTATTCATCGGATCGGGCGCCGGTTTCCCGATGATGCTCAACGTGCCGGGAGAGAACTATTGCGGGGTCGTCTCGGCCAACGAGTTCCTGACCCGTAACAACTTGCTGTTCTCCTATAAGGAAGGTTACGAGACCCCGAACTACGTCGGCAAGAAAGTAGCTGTGGTAGGAGGTGGTAATGTCGCCATGGATGCGGCTCGCACCGCTTTGCGTCTTGGCGCTGAGGTGCATATTGTCTACCGTCGTTCCGAAGCCGAACTGCCGGCGAGGGCAGAGGAGGTGCACCATGCCAAGGAAGAAGGCGTGATCTTCGACCTGTTGACCGCTCCCGTCGAGATTTTGGGCGATGAAAACGGCTGGGTGAATGGCTTCAAGTGCGTGAAATGCGAATTGGGTGAGCCCGATGCCTCAGGTCGCCGTAGCCCTGTCCCGATTCCGGATTCAGAGTTTGTGCTCGATGTCGACATGATTATCATGGCCCTCGGTACATCGCCTAACCCGTTGATTGGCAGTACGACGCGTAACCTTGAGCGCAACAAGAAAGGCTGCATCATGGCCGATGAAGTAGGGCAGACCTCACGCGCTGGCATCTTCGCTGGCGGCGATGCAGTGAGTGGCGCTGCCACGGTTATCCTCGCCATGGGCGCCGGCAAGAAAGCCGCCAAGGCGATTGATGAGTACCTTAAATCATTGCATTGATAACTGATGTAGGGCTGTCGTATTACGGCTTGTAGGGCTGCCGTATTACGGCAGCCGCTGTGGGTTGAAAACCAGCGGCTGCCACAATGTGACAGCCCTACAAACGTTATTCCTTGATTTCCACGTAAAACACCGTTGGGTCGTCGTCTTCGCAGAACGACTCGTCCGTGTAGTATTGTCCGGGTTTGTCGTCGTCTTGGAAGAGGATGAGCGAGACCTTCTTGAAGGGGATGGGTTGTCCGTTTTTGCTGTAACGCTCGATGTCGGCTTCGGTAAGACCTTCCATACGCATCATTTTGAGCATCATGGCCAGGTCAAGGTTGACGTTGAGGAGCTCGTTTTTCCACTCGATGCTGATGACCGCAGTGGTGTAGAGCCTAAAGTTCTTGACTTCTATCTTTTTCATCTTGGTTCGGAATTTGGGGTCAAAAATGCGAAAAAAAACTGAATTTTGAAGAATTTGCACGAAAATTGCTGTTATTTGGAACGAAATTTCTAATTTTGTACAACTTTTTAAAAGATAATACTATGCGTAAGACTTTGATTATCATTGCTATGGCGTTATTTGCCATGCCGACGTTTGCCCAAACCATTGAAACGGTGGACGTCACGAAAGCTTCGAACGGAAAATTCACCACTAAAGCGCACGATTTCACCATTGAGGGGCAAGTCGTGAACGGCAAGAAGGAAGGTACATGGATCGAATACTTCAACAGCAACACCTATCTTCCCAAGAAGATCGTGAACTATGTAAACGGAAAGAAAAATGGGGTGTTTGTGGAAATCGACAAGACGGGTTCTATTACCAAAAAGGCTGAGTATAAGGATGATGTGCTCGAAGGACAGGCTAGCGAATGGTATCGTGGCGGTCGTCTTTCCAAGCTGAATACCTATAAGAACGGCAAGCTCAATGGCAAGCAGATTCTTTGCTATGAAAAGGGTGGGAACTTGGAAGTCTCTGAGTATAAGGACGGCCAGCGTGATGGTCTGACGACTTGGTTCTATGAAGACGGACAGAAAAAGATGACCATCGTCTACAAGGAAGGCGAGTTCAATGGCAAACAGGAGAGCTTCTATCCTGACGGACAACTCAAGAGCGAGGCTACCTATAAGAATGGCGTGCTGCAAGGCAAAAAGAAGACCTATGCCGAGAAAGCCCAACCTAAGACAGACAATGGCAAAAAGAAATAATACGAGTGAAAATTGACTTGCGCCGCGTGGGAATGTCGTTCCGCGCGGCTTTTTTGTTTATTTTTGCCGCCGAAAATGCGTTGTTCGAGACGACATATCATCCTAGCCTTTTTTGTTATGGCGTGTTTGCGTATTCATGCGCAGGACACCATTATGCTTCATTCTGTTGAAGTGGCCGCGGAGCGGAGCGATATCGAAGCATTGAAACCCCTGGTGGCAAAGAAATTGGATACCCTTGTGTTGCAATCCAAAAGCACGTCCAACCTCGCCGACCTGCTTATCCAGCATAGCCCCGTGTTCATCAAGACCTATGGTCCAGGCGGTACGTCGACGGCATCGTTTCGCGGTACTACTGCAAGCCATACCCTCGTGCTCTGGAATGGCTTCCAACTCAATGCGCCGAGTCTGGGACAAGTCGATTTCAGTACGATTCCCGTCTTTTTGGCCGACGATGTGAGCCTCAATTGGGGTAGCGGCACTTCGACCAACAGCGGAGGCTTGGGCGGATCGGTCAACATCGACAACACGCATCATTTTGGCGACGGGTTCCTGCTCGACTTGAAGCAGACTTATGGCAGTTTCAACACGCTTGGTAGCTTCGTCACCGTGGGCAACTATGGCAAAAAGTTCTCGTTTAGGGTGAAGGCTTACCGCAATTCGTCGGACAACGACTTCGAGTACGAAAACTTGGCCACCATACCGCACCAAAAGATGAAACAACGCAACGCCGACTTTGTCGATTATGGCGTGATGCCCGAAGCGAGCATGATGTTAGGCAATAATGTCATTTCTGTCTCCTCTTGGAACCAATGGAACAAACGTAACTTGCCGCCTATCATGCCTAATGTGCTCAACATCAACTTGGAAGAGTGGACAAAAGATAATTTCTCACGCAACTTTGTCTCGTTTAAGACCTATTGGGCTACGGGTAGCCTTCAACTGAAGTCGGCAGCCTTCGTGGAAAACCAACGCTATTTCCTGCTGACTCGTAACCCGGTCACCAACGACTCGGTCACCTTTATTAACTCTGAGAACCATGCTCTTATTCTGCACCAGATTGCCAACCTTGACCAGCAACTCTACAAGTCGTGGACTTTGAAGGCCAAGCTGCAATGGGACAACGAGCAGGTGAGGAGCAACAACTATGAAGGCGAGAAACGACGCAATGTCGTCTCGGCCTATGCTGCCATCAACGGCAAGCCTTTCGACTGTGCCGACCTTACGCTTACAGCCCGTTACGACTGGACCGACGGCAAACCCATGGGTCTTTTTCCGACGGCGACGTTCTCCTATCAACTTCCTTTCTATAAGGCTGTTAGCTTTACCATTGGCTACAGCCATAACTACCGTAATCCTTCGCTCAATGACCTCTACTGGTATCCAGGCGGTAACCCCGACCTGTTGCCAGAAAATGGCCGGACGGTCGACTTCGCTTTGAAATTCGGTCTTCAACAAGGTCCCTTCAAGCTCGACCTGCGTAGTGGTGGCTATTTCTCGAATGTGAAAAACTGGATCCAGTGGATGCCGACATCGTATCGTTTTTGGGTGCCCGAAAACGTTTCGAAAGTTTTTGCGCGTGGCATGGAGAACCATATCGATGCGGCGTTCGTCAAGGGAGACTGGAAAGTCACGCTGTCGGGCAACTATGTGTTTACCGTCACCACCGATGAAAGCGAAAAGGCCTACCAGCAGGGTACCAATGGTAAACAGCTCATCTACATTCCGCGCCATCACGCCAACTTCTTCCTCAATGCACAATGGAAGACATGGAATTTGGGCTACACTATCGAGGTGACAGGGCGTCGCAGTACCTCCTACAATGAGCAGGAGTTTTTTGCCTACGATCTCCCTTCATATGTGCTACACCACCTCTCTTTGGGCAAGCAAATCAAGAAGTTCCGCGTTGAATTGCGTTGCAACAACCTCACCAACAAGGCTTACCAAAACGTCATTTGGCGAGCCATGCCGGGCAGAAGCTTTGAGGTGATGGTGAATTATCGGTTTTGAAACGTTCTCTTCAGCCTTCGCATCGAAGTCCACATCAACGGCACACTCACAAACAACGTTAATACCTCGGCAATCGGCATACTCAGCCATATGCCCAACTGCCCGATGATGGGGGTGAGGACAAACAAGGGAATCAAAACGAAGACGATGCTGCGGCACACGGCGATGACGACCGACTCGATGGGCCGCTCAATGGCGGTGTGGAAACTGCTCCCGATGATGTTGACGAATGAGATGAGATAATGCAAGGTGACATAGGTGGTGGCCACCATGGCCAACTCGTGCAGCTCAGTGTCGCCTTCAGAGAAAGCCCCCACGATGCCATGCTTGAAAACCAAAACAATCAAATAAACACCTATGCCAATGCAACCGCCAAAAAGCATCGCGTTGACCAACAGTGACTTGATGCGCTGATAGTCCTTCGCGCCCACGTTGTACGACATCAAGGGATAAAGCGCCTGCGACAGCCCGAAAATCGACATGTTGACGATGAAGTTGAAATAGCAGACGATGGTGAGCGCTGCCACGCCCTTCGGGCCGATGTCGCGCATCAGCACAAGGTTGAAGATATAGGTGGTGATGGCCGCCGACACCGAAGTGAGCATCTCCGACGAGCCGTTGAAGAAAATCTTCCCGACCTCGCGCTTGCCGCCCGTCAGCTTGCCGAAACGCACGTTGTGGAGCAGCACCAAGGCTGCCGTGGTGTTGGCGATGCAGGTGGCGATGGCGGCGCCTGCCACGCCCCAACCGAAACGTAGCACAAAGAAGTAGTCCAACACGACGTTGACCACGCAGCAAATCACGCCGCTGGTGAAGACCCAGTTGGGCTTGCCGCGCAGTCGGGTGAAAGCCTCGGTGAAGTTGGGGATGCAATAGAAAATGAATCCACAGCCGATGATGCCAAGATATTGGCGCACAAATGGATAAACCTCATCGTTGCAGCCTAAAAGATAACACAGCCTTTTGAGGTTGAACGCGACCAATGCTGAGAGCAATAGGATGGTGGTCAGTAGGACAACGAAAGTCAGCGTGGTGTAGCCCTTCACGCGCTCCTCGTCACCGTTGCCTTTGGCGATGCCAGCGATGACGATGCCGCCCGAAATAATCATGATGGCCACACTGAGCATCACGCTGATGAGCGGCATGCTCAGGTTGACGGCGGCCAAACCCAAAGCTCCCACACCACGGCTCACAAACAGTCCATCGATGATGGTCTGAAGCCCCACGATGAGCATCCCGACGATGCTCGGCAGGGCGTATTGCAGCAATTGTTTTCGTGTAGAATCGGTCAGGTTCATTTATATTGAATCGTTTTTGGGGCTGCAAAAGTACGGAAAATTGATGAAAAGGTTGAAGCATGTCAGTATTTTGCTTACCTTTGCCCTTTCAAAAATAGCAAAATTATAAAATTTAAACAAATGAATAACAAACTTTTAGACAATAAACTCCCTTATTTGGTGGCCGACATGGGCTTGGCCGCATGGGGACGAAAGGAAATCGAAGTGTCGGAACACGAGATGCCTGGCCTGATGTCGCTGCGCAAGAAATATGGTGACACGAAACCGCTGAAAGGTGCGAAAATCATGGGCTCGCTGCACATGACCATCCAAACGGCTTGCCTCATTGAGACCTTGGTCGAACTGGGAGCAACGGTGCGTTGGTGCTCGTGCAACATCTACTCCACGCAAGACCACGCCGCTGCGGCCATCGCTGAGACGGGCACTGCCGTCTTCGCTTGGAAAGGCGAGACGCTTGAGGACTACTGGTGGTGCACCAAACGCGCCATCACCTTCCCCGATGGCACGGGTCCAGACCTCATCGTTGACGATGGCGGTGATGCTACGTTGCTGATTCACAAGGGTTACGCTTGCGAAAACGACCCCAAACTCTTGGACGCTCCTACGAATAGCGAAGAAGAAAGAGCATTGATGAGCGTCATCAAGGCCACCTATAAAGAGAATCCGACGTTCTGGCACACGGTGGTGGCCAACTGGAAGGGCGTTTCGGAAGAGACCACCACGGGCGTGCACCGTCTGTACCAGATGCACGAGCGCGGCGAACTGCTTGTGCCTGCCATCAACGTGAACGACTCGGTGACCAAGTCGAAGTTCGACAACCTCTATGGCTGCCG
>CAMUYT010000086.1 GCA_947164955.1 uncultured Bacteroidales bacterium
GATGAGGATGTCGGGGCGCACGCCTTCGTGGTCGCAAGCCAGCATCTTACCCGTACGGGCGATACCGCACTGCACCTCGTCGGCCATGAACAGCACGTTGTACTTCTTGCAGATGTCGTAGCACTTCTTCAGGTAACCATCATCCGGCACGTAGACGCCAGCCTCGCCTTGGATGGGCTCCAGCAGGAAACCAGCGATCTCCTTGCCTTCCTTAGCCAGCACTTGTTCCAGTGCGTCGGGGTCGTTGTAAGGGATGCGGATGAAACCGGGAGTCATGGGGCCGTAGTTGGCATACGACTCGGGGTCGTTACTCATCGTGATGATGGTGATGGTACGGCCGTGGAAGTTACCTTCGCAGCACACGATCTTCACCTTGTCGTTCGGGATACCTTTCTTGACGACACCCCAACGGCGGGCCAGCTTCAGGCCCGTTTCGTCGGCTTCGGCGCCCGAGTTCATGGGCAGCACCTTGTCGTAACCAAAGTATTCGGTGACATATTTTTCCCACACACCGAGCGCGTCGTTATAGAAAGCGCGGCTGCTGAGGGTGAGGCGCTCGGCCTGGTCGGTCATGGCCTTGATGATTTTCGGGTGGCAGTGGCCTTGGTTGACGGCAGAATAAGCCGAAAGGAAGTCGAAATACTCTTTGCCTTCGACGTCCCACACTTTGGCGCCCTTACCTTTGGCAAGGACGACCGGCAGCGGGTGATAGTTATGGGCTCCATACTTGGCTTCGAGGTCCATAGCTTGTTGCGATGATGTGATTTTCTCGATCATGATTGGTTATTTAAGGATTTAAAGATTTAAGATTTAAGATTCAAAGATTTGAAAATTGAACTGCAAAGTTAGGGTTTTATTTCACTCCTCCGCATTTTTGTCTTGATTTTTCCCAACAATTATCCAAAGCACAAATGCTGCAATTGCAGCGATGACCAATGCCAGCAAGCCAAAAAAGGCTAATCGGTATTGGTTACGCTGGGATTGGAGGGATTCAATTTGGGCAGATTGGGATTCGTACTGGTCTAACAATCCATTTGTGTGCTCTCTCAATTTCGTCAATTCTTCACCCAAAGCATTGTTTTCGTTCAAGATACCTTCATAATTATCAATCATCAAACCCAATTCCTTTTTCATTTCCAAAAGTTCTCCCAAACGGGCATAATCCGCAATCAGATATGGTCGAACAACATTGACATAAAGCAGATTGCCTTTTTCGGAAGCCAAATCCATACACCGTCTTAGGTAAACTGCTGAAGTTGTGAAATCACCCTTCTCATTATAATATACTCCAAGATTCTTATAAGATTCCAACATACCATTGGCGTGTCCGATTGCCTCCGAAGAATGTAAAGCCGACTGATAAAGATTTAATGCTTCGTCTTCCCTATTCAATAGCTTAAGGACATTGGCCAGTTCGATTTCATCCTCTATCAAAGTGATTTGGTCTCCCATATTTTCGGCACAAACAATAGACTTATGCAAATAATACAATGCCGAATCCAAATTAACACGCCCTGTGGCAAATACTGTTCCCAAATTTTGGTAAGCATGAGCCAAAGACGCTTCGTCCTCATACTGTTCAAACAAAGGAATTGCTTTTTTCAAAACCGAATGAGCTTGATCGTATTGTTGTCTTTGAACATAGATATTACTAATATTGTTGTCGCATTGAGCCGCAGAAAGAGTATCCGATAACTGAATGTATCTATGTCGAGCATCAATAAAACAATCAAACGATTTGTCAAATTCGTTTTGTTGGAAATAAATGTAAGCCATATTATTGATCACATCGGCGCAATTCAATGCATCACCAAGAATTTCAGACACTTCTAAAGTCCGTTGATACGTGGACATCGCTGCATCTAATTCCCCCATAAGCAACTCCGTCCGGCCTTTGTAATTCAGCACATCCATGAGCAGTTCACAAACACCAGCATCATTCAGAATTTCCAACGCCTGATCAAAACTATCCAACGCCAAGTCAAATTCATAATGATTGAGATATCGCAAACCAATTTTCCAATAGGCCTTGGCAACCAATTCATCCTCTCCAAAGCGACTAGCTTCCTCGATAGCCTTTTCTCCCCACCAGATGCAATCATCAAACGATAAGTCGAAAAAGGAACGAGACAGCTCCATCATTGTCTCCACACGCTCCTTCCCTTCCTGATTTGCCATCACCGCTTGCAGGCTATCCACGACCCGAGTGTTGGGCTGTCCCAAGACCGAAACAGACAACACAAAGAAAACCAATATGTTGAACAATCGTTTCATCCGATGTACATATTATACCGTTGCTCATCGAAAATGGTGGTCGGCTCACCGTGGCCGGAGAAGACCTCGGTGTCGTCGGGCAGGCGGAAGAGTCGCTCCTTGATGCTAGTGCGGAGTTGCTCGTAATTGCCACCTTCGAGGTCGGTGCGCCCGATGCTGCGGCAAAAAAGCGCATCGCCTGTAAACACCCATCCCTCAAGCTCGGCATAGAGGCTGATGCTTCCACGGGCATGGCCGGGCGTGCATATAACCTCAAGGGTACTATTGCCCACTTGTATAATGTCGCCGTCGTTCAAGTCCCTTTCGGGGAACGCACAATCGGCAGCAGTGAAGAGACCAAAAAGCATGGCCTGCTGTCGGACGTGACCATAGTCTCCTTTCACGTCAGGATGTGCTGCCACCTTGATGTTATAGCGTTTCTTAACCGCCTCATTGCCCATAATGTGATCAATATGGCCATGCGTGCTAATGACCAGCAACGGCTTAAGGTGATGGCTGTCGATGAAGCCAAAAAGTTGGTTCTCCTCGTTTGTCGTGCCACAGCCCGGGTCGATGATGACACAATCTTTGGTATCCTCGTCGTAAACGACATACGTGTTTTCCGCAAAGGGATTGAATATGAAGGATTCTAGTTGGAGCATTAGGGGGTCCTATGATTTAAAATTCGAAGATTTAAAGATGTAAAATGGCCCGTCGACAGGCTCTGTGGCCATAAAACACATGATTTTCGGGGCAAAGATAAGGTATTTTCCACAATAATCTAAAGAAATTGCCTATCTTTGTCCGCTAATTTTGGCTGAAATGATGTCAAAAACAAAATATGCGGTTTTGTTGGTCTTGTTCCTATGCACGACCCCGATGGCTCATGCCCAGTTCTACAACGGCATGAACATGCCTTTCGGGAAAAACCGCGTACAGTGGGGCGACTTCCATTGGTCGTACTACATGAACGACAACTTCGACGTGTATTTCTACCAAGGTGGCGACGATTTGGCCAAGTACGCCCAAGCCTATGCCAAAGACCAGATTCCCCGCCTTGAGTTGCGCCTCAGCAGCCGTTTCGGGAAAAAAATCCAGTTCATCGTGTTCAACAGCAAAAGCGACTTCAAGCAGAGCAACATCAACTTTGAGGAAGAAGAAAACGGCAACACGGGCGGCATCACCAAAATCATCGGCTCGAAGGTCATCCTCTATTTCGACGGCGACTACACCCATTTTGAAGCCCAAATCCGCGAGGGCATCGCGCAACTGCTGTTCAACCAAGTGATGAACGGCATCAGCATCGGGTTGCAAATCCGCAGTTCATATCGCTACAACATCCCGCAATGGTTCCAAGACGGCCTTGTGGCCTACATCGCTGGCAGCTGGGACTGCCACAAAGAAGCGCAACTACAACGTGGTATTGTTTCGGGCAACTACAAAAAAATCAACCATTTGAGTGACATTGATGCTTTGATTGCGGGGTACTCGTTTTGGAACTTCATCGACGAGAAATACGGCAGCAAATCGTTCAACGACATCCTTACCTTAGCCGAAAACACCCAAAACGTCAGAAAAGCCCTGCTCTACGTCACTGGCAAGGAATACAAGGACTTGATTGAAGAATGGTACGATTTCTTTAAGGCCCGCTACGAGACCCTCCTTGTCAACCAACCCAACGACGTGATGAAGCTGAGATACAGGAAATACCGCACCTTCACGCAGCCCACCATCAGTCCGAATGGCAAGATGATTGCATACGTTAGCAACGACGAAGGCAAGATACGGCTTTGGCTCGAAGACCTTCAAAACGGCAAGCGGCAGCAACTGTACAGCGCCGGATACCATTCTGACGAGAACATCGACACCTCGTTTCCGCTTTTGGCGTGGCACCCCAACAGCGAGATCCTCTCGTTCATTCTCGAAGAAAAAGGCAAAATCCAGCTCTACAATCTGGACATTAATTCAGGCAAGAAAGCTAGCACATATCTTTTTGATTTCCAAAAAGTAAGCTCATTCTCTTATGCCCACAAGAGCCGCAAGATCGTGCTCGCCGCCACCCGCATGGGCAAACCCGACATTTACGTCTACAACCTGTTTTCGAACACGTTGGAACAAATCACCAATGACTATCACACCGACCTCAATCCTGTATTCACCTTCGATGACCGACAGATTGTGTTCAGCTCGAACCGCGACAACGACACCTTGAAAACAGACGACAAAATAGGATTCCAAAACAAGCAATTCGATTTGTACGCTTTCAACTATATTAATAAAGGTGTGGTTTTGCAAAATCTGACCCAACAGCGGTTTTCGAACAATATCCTGCCCGAGCCGCTGAAGGACGGCAGCCTGCTCTACCTGAACGACACGAGCGGTTACTACAACCTCTACCAAATCAGGTTCGACAGCGCCATCAGCCACATAGACACCATCGTGCATTACCGATATTTCGGTAAGAAAGAGCAACTTACTAACTATTCCGCCAACATCATCGACTACAGCTACCAGCCCCGCGACCATAAAGCCGCTATGCTGATGGCTGGCCAAAACGGTGAGAAATTCTTCATGTCACCCATTCTGCGCGGCCGTGAAGAGACCATTGGCCAACTAAGTCCATACGCACAGAGACGGCTGATTGCCGAACTCGTTGAAAACAAAAAGGACACGTTGGCAGAACCCCTCTCGAAGCACCGCTTCTCGAGCAGCTATCGCTATGCACGACGCAAGCGACAAATCAACGGGCCTATTGGAGGCGACACGGCATTGGTCGCACAGCATGGTTCAACACCTCCCAAAAAGCTTCAGAAACGAGACACCCTACAACGGCCCAACAACTACTACGTGGAGCTCTTCGCCGACCAACTGATGAGCCAAATCGATTTCACCAGCATGAACTACAGCTATCAACCGTTCACAGGAGGAAATGCGCCCATCTACCTCAACTCGGGTTTCAACGTCTTCCTCGGCAGCAAGATGAACGACTTGATGGAAGATTACAAAATCGAAATCGGCGTAAAGCTCAACACCAGCCTGACCAACAACGAATACATGCTGCGCTTCAGCGACTACAGCAAGCGGTTGGACAAGAGCATCACATTGCATCGCTTCGTGACCGACGACTATTCCAGCTACTACTACCGCACTTTTACCAATGAAGCGTTCTATACGCTGAGCTATCCCTTCAGCGAGATACTAAGTCTGCGAGGCACAGCCATTTACCGCCTCGACCATAAGGTCAACCTAGCCATCGACGACTTCAGTTTAGCCGACAAGGACCGTTACGAGAACTGGGGCGGAGTGAGAGCCGAACTTGTTTACGACAATTCGAAGAAAATCGGCACCAACCTTCACGTCGGGGGACGAGGCAAATTGTTCGCCGAATACTACCAACGCATTGCATTGAACACCAACAACATGGTGGTCGCCGGCTTCGACTACCGTCACTACACCCGCATCAGCCGTAATTTCATTTGGGCCAACCGCATTGCGGGCAGCAGCTCGTTCGGACAACAGAAACTCATCTATTACATGGGAGGTGTCGATAACTGGATTTTAGCCCGATTTGACAATGGAGCCCCCATCGATTACTCACAAAACTTTGTATATCAAACCCTTGCAACCAATATGCGCGGCTTCAGCCAAAACATCCGCAACGGCAACAACTTCATGGTTTTGAACAGCGAACTGCGTTTCCCCGTGTTCAGCTATTTCATGAACAGGCCCATCAACATGAAATTCATCCGCGACTTCCAAATTGTAGCTTTCGGTGACCTTGGCACGGCCTGGACAGGATGGAATCCTTACGACCCGAACAACTCACTCTACAACACCCATATCAATGACGGTAATCTCAATATCACGGTAACAGAGATGAAAGAGCCTTTGGTGGGCGGCATCGGATTCGGCCTGCGCACCACCATCTTCGGGTATTTCATTAGAGGAGATGTGGCTTGGGGAATACAAGACGGGCAAATATCGAAAAACCCGCGCTATTACCTATCGTTCAACCTTGACTTTTGATTCACCGATTTGCGCATCGCATGGCGCACAGTGAGGAAAGCAGACGTGCATCCCACCACCAATATCGTGGCGAAAATCAACAAAACATCCTTGAGTTTCAGCAAGACAGGATAGGCGTCAACGACATAATTGCCACCGCCCGTGCCGAACTTTACGAAGCCGAACTGCTGCTGCAAAAGCACCAAAACGATGCCCAACAACAACCCGATGATGCCACCAGCCACAGAAATCAGCAGGCCCTCGTTCATGAAGATTTTATGAATCAATCGGTTGTCGGCACCCATCGCTTTCAGGATTTCGGTGTCCTTGCGCTTGTCGATCATCAGCATGGAGAGCGAGCCTACCACATTGAAAGTCGCCAAAATCAAGATGAAAGTGAGGATGACATAGACCGCCCATTTCTCGGAGCGCATGATACGGTAGAGCGTCTCCTGCTGCTCCTGCTGGTTTTTCACAGTAAAGTCCTCCCCTATCAGGCTCGTTACCGACTTTTTCACCTTATTAATATCCGCGTTTGGCGCGACAAACAACTCCACATTGTTTGCTTTATTCTCATATTCAAGGAGTTCAGAGAGCCAATCGAAAGGTACGAGGACCAGTTTCTCGTCTTGTTCCTGCTCGGTAGAGAACACGCTGCGCACGGTCAAGATGTCGGAATTGAAGCTGTTTTCGAGGCTCATCAACGAGGCATTGCCGCGTTTGGGCACATAGACGCGCACCATTGCGTAAGGATTGTAGGCATTGATGCCGAGATACCACGCCACACCTGCCCCTGGCACGGCGAAGCTGTGCTCTTCGTCGTCGGCAAGTTGGAGACCGTCGCTACCGAAAATGATTTCATTGAATCGTTCAATATCTTGATACTCAAGACCTACGCCCTTCACCTGCCCGATATGTTGCTTGTCGTTGGCACGGAAAAGCGCGTCTTCGGTAATCGTGGGAATCACATACTCAACACCTTGGATTTCATTGAGTTGTCCCAACGGGAAAGCCGTCAATTCGATGGTTTTGCCTTTCACGGGCGCGATTTGCAAGTCGGGCGTGAGGCGGTTGTTCATCGACGAAATCACCTTCTCCAAGCCATTGAAGGCCGAGAGCACCACGATGAGCGCAAACGAGCCCACACTAATACCCAAAATGGAAATCCAAGTGATGATATTAATGAGATTGTGGCTCTTTTTGGCCAGCAGGTAACGGTTTGCTATGAAGAGCGGGAGTCTCAACTTTCGGGATGCAAGAGGTTGTCGATGTTTTCGATATAGTCGAGCGAGTCGTCCTCGAAGAAACGCAGTTCAGGCACCACACGCATCTGATGGCGCACGCGGTTGCCAAGCAAGCCACGGATGGCCTTGCCGTTTTGCGCCACTTCCTCGACCACCTTTTTCTTGTCGTCGACGCCGAAAACGCTCAGGTACACGTTGGCATAGCCTAGGTCGGAAGTGACGCGCACATGCGTCACCGTAATCATCAGCATCGGCACCCTCGGCTTCAGTTCCTTCTGGAAAATGTCGCCCAATTCCTTTTGTATCAGTCGGTTTACCTTTTCTAGTCTTTTGCCGTCCATCTTTTTTCAGTTGTCAGTTGTTCAGTTGTTCAGTTATCAGTTGATGATGAATTTGCAAAAATAGGCAAATCTTTTGAAATCATTGGAAAAAGTGGCGAGTAAACCGAAAATGATTATTTTTGCGAACTGAAACATCAATAATTACATTCCCATGAAATCAATCATTAAACCACTATTCATTTTGGCCTTAATGGCTTTGTCCGTGTTTTCATACGCGCAGGAGCCAGAGCAAAGCCAAGAATCAACCACATATGTGGAAAACGAATTCATCATCTGGCTAGAGCAAGATGTGGAGGCCTCGACCTTTGCCGCAAAGTGCGATGCCGCAATCATGCCGAAAAGGCTTTTATCCAAAAGACTGAATATCTGGCTTTTCGAAATCATCGACAATAAAGAGTCAAGAGAAGAAAAAATGCTCCGCCTATCGAAAAACGCCGATGTTCGGGTCATACAAAACAACCACACCAACATCAAACTGCGCGAAGCGGTTCCTGACGACTCGTATTATAACATGCAATGGGCACCAGCCATCATGAACCTTCCGCAAGCCTGGGAAGAATTCACCACGGGCGGTGTCACGGCGACGGGCGACACCATCGTTGTGGCTGTCATCGACGGTGGCGCGGATTGGACCCATGAAGACCTGAATTGCTGGGAAAACGCTCATGAAATCCCCAACAATGGCATCGATGACGATGGTAACGGCTATATCGATGACTTTCACGGTTGGAATGCTTACAACCACAACGGCTATGTCGGCAGCAACAACCATGGCACTCATGTTTCGGGCATCATCGGTGCTGTCGGAAACAATGGAAAAGGCGTTTGCGGCGTGAATTGGAATGTGAAAGTCATGCCCATCGGCGGTAGTTCGAGTAACGAGTCTATCGTCGTAGAAGCCTATTCCTATGTTTTGGAGATGCGAGCGCGGTACAATGAAACTGATGGAGAAGAAGGAGCTTTTATTGTAGCCACCAATTCGTCCTTTGGCGTAGATTACGGGAATCCTGACGATTACCCCATCTGGTGCTCAATGTACGACGAAATGGGCAACGTGGGCATATTGAGCTGCGGCGCCGGACCCAACATGAACGTAAACGTTGATGTGGTCGGCGATGTTCCTTCAGCCTGTCCTGGAAATTATCTCATAGGCATCACCAACACCACTTCTTCCGACGAAAAATATGGAAGCGCTGGATATGGTGTCAACAACATTGACATTGGTGCACCTGGCACATCTATCTATTCTACACTTCCTAACAACAATTACGGCAATATGACTGGAACCTCAATGGCCACTCCACAAGTCTCTGGAACCATTGCGCTGATGTATGCTGCCTTGCCCGAGGAGATGATGATAGCATGCAAAAATGACCCAGCAAATTTCTGTCTTTCGGTAAAACAGTCGCTTTTCGACGGTGCCGACCATTTGCCTTCCCTCGACG
>CAMUYT010000087.1 GCA_947164955.1 uncultured Bacteroidales bacterium
TCACGGTCTTGCCGATGAGGTTCTGGTTGTAGACGAGGCTGTGTTTCATCAGTTCTTCGGTGAGGATGTGGTAGCGTTGACGTTTCACCTCTTTCGGCACGTCGTCTTCCCATTGCGAGGCTACCGCGCCTGGACGCACGCTGTACTGCGCGATGAACGCCATGTTGTATTTGAATTCCTCCATGGCCTTGCGCGTGTTCTCAAACTCCTCTTCGGTCTCGTGCGTGAAGCCCACGATGATGTCGGTGAAGATGGTGGCGGTGGGCAGTTTCTCGCGGATGGTCTCGATGATGTGGCGGTAGGTGGCCAGGTCGTGGTGGCGGTTCATGCGTTGGAGCATGTTCTCGTCGCCGCTCTGGATGGGGATGTGGATCTGTTTGCCGAGACAGTCATATTGCGCCATCACCTCGATGACGTCGTCTTTCATGTCGCGGGGATGCGGTGCGGTGTAGTAGACCCAAAACTCCTTGCCCGAGGCCTTGCCGAACTCGCCCACGCGGCGCAGAAGTTCCGCAAAGTCAATCTCTTCGCCTTTCTTGTCGAGGCCGTAGGAATTGACGTTTTGGCCCAAAAGCGTGATGCTCTTGTAGCCTTTCTCGACCAGTTCCTTCAACTCGGCCAAAATCTCTTCCGAGGGACGCGACACCTCGCGGCCACGGGTGTAGGGCACGGCGCAATAGGTGCAGAACTTGTTGCAGCCGTTCTGTATCGGGATGAAAGCCTCGAAATCGGAGGTCTGCGTCGGCTTGATGGCCCAAAACTGGCCCATATTGGCCGACGGGTTGATTTTGTCGTCCTTGTGGAACAGCGGTGCCAATGGCTTGACAACGGGCTGTACCTCAATCTCTTCTCCATAGCGCAGCGAGGCGGGCGTGACGATGCCGTACTGCCGAATCATGTCGGGGAAGTTGGGCAGTTCGTTCATGGGGAAGACGAGGTCGAAGAGCTTGAGGAAGCGCACGCGGTCGGCGGGCAGCACGCAGCCCGACACGAAGGTGATGACGCTCTGGCGGTGTTTCATGGCGTTCCATTTCTCGATGCGGCCATACACCTTGTCGATGCCTTTTTGGCGCACCGAGCAGGCGATGATGCCGAGGATGGTGGCCTCTTCTTCGTTTTGGGTCTCGACGAAGCCCATGCCTTGCAGCACCGTGCGCACGCGCTCGGTGTCGCTCAGGTTCATTTGGCAGCCTAAGGGGAGGAGGTAGTATTTCATTCAGTTATCAGTTGACAGTTGATAGTTTGCAGTTGTAGGGCTGTCACATTTCCCCCTTCCAAAGGGGGCTGGGGGATTGGGCAGCCTTTTTGTTTTTTAGCAGGGACAGACGTCGCCTGTTGCAGGGACTGACGTCGCCTATTTGCAGGGACTGACGTCGCCTGCTTATTGGTGTGTCGCCCCTACGGGGCTTTGCGAATCGGCCTGCAAAAATACGAATAATTGTTCAACCGTAAACCAAATGGATAATATCACGCAGAATCTCGTTCTCGGTGTCGAAATCGGGCTGCGTTTTTGTGCTGGCTCCGCGTAATAGGACCTCGGCTTGCGAAATGGTCTCTGGCTCAAGGCAGTCGGAGGCAATCTGCGCCTCGGTGATGATGGATTGCGCCTCGTCGATTTTAAGCGAAATCTCAACGCCGCCCCATGGGAAACGCGCCTTTTTGGTCGTCTTGAACTGCTCCCAGCGACCGAAAAGGAAATCGTGCGACGAAATGTGCTCGCGGATGGCTTGCACTTCGGGATTATTAATTAAGGTGTCGAAATCCAGTGTCTCGGCTTGGCCATCGTAGACTTTCTCGAAGGAAGCCATCAGCGGTTGCTTGATGTTCTCGGAGGTCAATTGTGGTACGGCTTCGCTGAGGTTGATGACGCGGCTGGCCACGCTCTTCACTCCGTTTTTCAGCAATTTGGCCTTGTCGACGATGAGGTAGCGTTGCATCATCGCGCCATCGGTCTTGATGAGGATGGTGCCGTGGTGCAGGTGGTTGCGTTGCCCTTTGCCGAAGGCGTTGCCGCTGAATTTGCGTCCTTGGTAGGTGAGGTCGTTGCGTCCCGAAATCTCGGTTTCGAGACCGTAAGTGCGCAGTGCATCCTGGATGACGGACAGTTGTTTCGTCACGTCATACAACCTTTTGTCGGCGACGAACGAGAAATTGATGTTGCCGAGGTCGTGATAGACTGCGCCGCCGCCGGTGCCGCGTCGCATGAGGTGACCGCCTTCTTCAAGCAGAAGCTGCACGTTGCATTCCGAGTAGGGGTTCTGGTTGTGCCCGATGACGACGGTCTGTTGGTTTTTCCAAAGGTACAATGTGACGATGCCTTCCTCTTGGCTGTCAGTGAGATATTGCTCGACGGCACGGTTGAGGAAGGGGTCGCATTGGTCGCTGACGAGGATTTGAAGATGGGGCATGTGGTCTGGTCTTGATTTATTATTTGACTACCACTTTGCGGCTCGTCAGGCGACCATCTTTCGTCAGCCCTTGCAGGATGTATAGGCCCGTGTTCAGTTCATTTAGGTCTTTCACTTGCAGGCTTTGGCCGTTGGCGTTGAAGATTTTCATGATGGTCACGATTTCGTCGTCCAGGTTTTCTTCGATGCCGGTCACGTTGATGCTGACGTAATCCTCGCCGTCGGGTGTGAGGGCATAGTCGGATTCGCAATGCTCGTAGGTGGCTGTCAATCTGTATGTTATTGTTGCACTGACGTTCAATTCATGGTAATACTCGGTCTCAGTAGGGTCAATGGAAGCATGAATTGTGTTTCCATCGGGCAGGCTGATGAAAAGGTTGTACCACAAAGGCTGTGTTTCGGGTGCATCCCAGGTCAGCAATGCGCCAAAGGTTTGGTCTTCACTATTATAGACATAAGAGCCTTCGAAATTGGTCGGAGCAAGGCAAGGCTCGGGGATTTCAATTGGGCCCATTGTGCCGTCGGTGCCGAAGTTCTGTCCATAAAGGCCGCCATTGGTTGCGTTGATCCATGCCACGATGTTTTGTCCAAGGTTGAAGCCCGTGCTGTTGTCGCACATCGTTCTTCTATAGGCATTTGTGCATAGAGACCTGGTCCACAGTGGGTTGCCGTCCATGTCGAAGCCCATGGCCTCGATGGTGGTGAAATAGGGGTTGCTGCCGGTTTGCGTGTAAACCAGGCTGAAGCCGCTACCATCCTCGAAGGCATCGACCTTGACGTCGGAGTAGGTGTCGCCTAAATAGTCAGTTGCAACGATGCCTTCGCCCCACACTTTTTCGCCCGTTGTGGTGATGCGGTTGAGGTAGACACGGCTTTGCGACTGTGTCGCGGCATCGGTTTGCTCGAAGGCGATGATGAGGTCGTGGCTCGATGGGTCGACGGTGGCGTTTGCGCTGAGATAGAAATTGCTCGGGTCTGTGGAATGCACGGGGATGCCGTTCACGTCACTGATGGTGGAGTTGCCCACTTCATCGAAATGGAAGACGTAGACGTTGAAGGCCTCGTCGATGCCTGGATGCCAGATGTAGACGTAGCCGCCGCCTGCGCCATCGGCAATGGCATGGTGGATGTAAGTGGTTTGGAAGGTTTGTGTCGACATCAGCAGCTCGTCGGGGGCGATTTGGGCGCCATCGGTGGTGTAGCCCACCACGTGCACCGACTTTTCGGCATAGAACCCGTTGCCGACTTGCTCGTAGGTGACAAAGACGTTGTTGTCCTTGCTGATGGTCAGCTGTCCGAACATGCATTTCATGCCGGAATTGGAGGAAATGGTGACGGTGGGTCCCATCGTGCCGTCGTCGGCCACAAATTGCAGGAAGAGCCTCTCGTAGTCGGAGCCCAAGGCCCAGCATCCTCCTTCCTCGCCGGCGGCTATCTCGGTGCGCGAGAAGCCTTGCCCATCGAAGAGGCGCAAACCTTCTTCGCCCCAGGCGAAGGTGCCGTCGGGGTTGATTTTCACGGCGTAGGTGTAGCCTTCGTAGTCGGCGAAGCAGCTCACCACGCCGCCGTCGGCGGTGCTCACCATGGCCACGCCTTCTGAATAGGAGGAGAACTCGTAGGCTTCGATGTGGATGCCGTCGGCGCCCCATTGGGGAACGCCTTCAAAGTTGAGGCGTTGCAGGGTGGGCGACCAGCCGTTGGTGCTGGACCCTTCCCATTGCACGTAGGTGTCGCCCGTGGCAGGGCAGGTGGAGAGGTAGATTTCGCCGTCGTCGTTGCCGCAGTTGGCGATGAAGGTGTTGGTGGCAGGGGCGTCGACCCATTGGGCTTGCAGCGCCAATGTGGCTGCCATAGCCAGGATGAGGAAGGATAGTTTCTTCATGGTGAACTTTTTTTCGTTGATTATTGGCGCAAAATTAAGAAAAATCGTTTCTTTGCAACAAAATTTCTCATTATGGACGAAAAATTTACGCAAGAAGAGAAGGTGGCCATTGCCAGCGTGTTGTACAATCTGGCGAATGCCGATTTCCAAACCCACGAGGGCGAGACGGAGACCCTCAGGCATTGTTTGCAGGAAATTGGCCTTGAGGCTACGGGTTTTGTCCCGATAGCGAAGAACGAGCTGCAGGTGAAGGCTTACGAGACTTTGAAACGCATGACAAAGCCGAAGAAAACCGTTTTCTCGCGCATGATGACCCTCATTTCGCGTGCTGATGGGCATTTCGGCCTTAGTGAACAGGCTTTCGTGAAGGAGATTTTGTTGATGTGCGAGGTGCCGTTTGTGCACAGATAAACAAATGTAGGGCTGCCCCAATGTGACAGCCCTACAATCTTAAATATTAAATTTTGAATTTTGAATATTAAATTCAAATCCAAAATCACTTGATGTTCGGTTCCTCAAGGCCGAGGTGCTTCTTCTTGTCGACCACCTTCAGGTAGAGACCGATGAGCAGGGCGGCAATGCCCAAGCAGGCCAGCATGACCAAAGCCCAAGTGTAGTTGAGCTGGTCGGCGGGCGTGCCTTCGGGGTTCGTCGAAGTCAGTACGTTACCGATGAGGATGGGGAACAGCCAGAGGCCTATGTTCTGGATCCAGAAAATCAGGGCGTAGGCCGAACCGATGATTTTTTCGTCCACTAACTTCGGGACGCTCGGCCACAAGGCGGCAGGCACCAACGAGAACGAGGCACCCAGCACGAGGATGGTCACATAGGCCACCACCACGCCACCAGCGGCACTGCCTGCAGAGACCTTGGGCAGGATGAAAGCGAAGGTGAGATGGCAGAGCACCAAGAGGATGCTTCCCCAGACCAACATTGAAGCGGCCTTGCCTTTGTGGTCGACATAGCTGCCGAGGATGGGCGTGATGGCCACAGCCAACAGCGGGAACACGGCGAAGATGGTCTCGGCGGTGCCACGCATATAACCCATGTAGCAATAAACCACAAGAGCGACGACGGCAATAGCCATCAATCCGAACTTCATGCCTTTCTTCTTCGAGAAGTTGCTGGCAAACGAGCAGACGGCCACGACTAACATGATGATGTATTGAACGATGGTCACCGTGTCGCCGGCCCAGAACGAACCAGCGGCGGGCTCGGTCAGCGTCAGGTTGCACTGCAGCATGTTGACGGCGTACTTCTGGAACGGGAAGATGGCCGAATAATACAACACGCAAAGCAGAGCCACCAGCCAGAATCCGAGGCTCGAAAGAATTTTGCCGATGTCGCTCACCTTGAATGGGTCGTCCTTCTCTTCGGCTTCGCCGGTTTGGGCATCAAGTTTCTTGTCCATGAAGAAATAAACGACGAACATGATGAGGGCGATGCAGAGCAGCACCACGCCGAAGGCCACGGAACGGCTCACGTTGATGGTGCCGCCGAGTTTGGCAAAATAGGGCGAGAAGATCATGCAAGTGGCCACGCCAAGACGGGCCAGAGCCATCTCAGAGCCCATGGCCAAAGCGGTCTCGCGGCCCTTGAACCACTTCACGATACCACGGCTCACCGTGATACCGGCCATTTCAGTACCGCAACCAAAGATCATGAAGCCGACGGCGGCCAATTTGGCCGAGGCAGGCATGCCACGATAGAACGGCGACACGCCCAGCTCGTCGAACAGCGGGATGTAGTTGAGGTTGTTGGTGAACCAGGTCTCAAGGCCACTGCCGATGAACGACTCGCTGATGGCGTAGTACTTGATGATACCGCCAACAAGCATCACCGCGCCCGAAAGCACGGCAGTGAAACGCACACCCATCTTGTCGAGGATGATACCGGCGAAGATGAGGAAGAACACGAACACGTTCAGGAAGGTTTCGGCACCTTCCATCGTGCCAAAGGCTTTCGAGTCCCATCCGCGTTGGGTTTCCATTAGGTCCTTGATGGGGGACAAGATGTCCATGAAAATGTAGCTGCAAAACATGGCCAAGGCCAACAGCAGCAAGGCAATCCACCGCATGGCGGCATTGTCTCTCAATGTGAGTTTTTCTGTCATAACTATTTGATTTAAAGATTTAAGATTCATTCAGGTATCTGCACCACTTCTTTCTTGTAGCCCTTCAGCACGGCTTTCGCCATGTTGGCCACGTCGTCGGCGGTGATGCTGTTGATGATGTCGTTATAGTCCTGCATCGGGTTGATGTTGTCGCGCTCCTGCGATTGGATGCAGCTCATCCAGTAGCGGTTGTTTTCCATGTCTTCGCTGTGCTTCTTGACGAGGAATTCTTTCACCTTCTTGAGGTCTTGCTCGCGCGGACCATTGTTGGCCACGTTCTGCAATTCAGCGATTGCGATGCCCATGAGCTTTTCGTACATCTCTTTGTTGGTGTCGAAACCGATGAGGAACATGAAGGTCTCTTTCGGACGTAGGCTGAGGTTGCCTTGCACACCCACGCCGTAGGTGCCGCCTTCGTCTTCCCGGATCTTCTCGGTGTAGACGATGTCCATCACGTCGTTGAGGGCTTGCATGGTCAACTGGTTCTTGCGGGTGTATTGCATGTCGCCACTGTAGATGGTGTAGCAGGTCACCTTAGGATTCTCCATGGCCTTGGTGTAGTGGCTGGTGATGTCTTTTTCAGTGATGGAGGGCACGTTGGCAGTCCAGGTTTCGTCGTTCTTCTTGGTCTTCAAAGCGCCAATATATTGTTCGATTAACGGTTCGAAGGTCTCTGGGTCGATGTTGCCGACGAAGGTGAACACGAAGTTGTTGGCGTCCTTGAAACGGTCGGCATAGAGCTTCATGGCCTTGGCGTAATCCACTTTGTCGTAGTCTTCGGCTTTCATGCGCTTGACCAACGGGTGATTGTCGTACATGGCGAACATTAGGTTGTCGCGGAAGGCGGTCATCGGGTCTGACTCTGCATTGGCGACCATGGCTTTGGCGCGGGTGATGTAGGACTGGAAGGCCTCTTCGTCGCTGCGAGGCGAAGTGAAATATAAATAGGTGAGTTGCAACATGGTTTCAAGGTCACGGGCCGAGCAGTTGCCGTTCATGCCTTCGGTCATCATGCCGATACTGGGATAAACGCTGGCTCTCTTTCCGGCCAAGACCTTGGGCAGGTCGATGGCACTGAAGTTGCCCACACCGCCTAAAGTGGCTAAAGCGTTGATTTCCTGCAGGGTGTATGGGTCGCTTTGGTCCATCACGCTATAGCCACCGAAACTGTAGGCCGACATCAGGATCTCGTCGTCCTTGAAGGTGGTGGGCTTATAGATGACCTTCACGCCGTTCTTTAGGGTGAGCACGGTGGCATCGAAGATGTCGTCGTGTTTCTTGCTTTCGATGGAACCTTTCACAGGCAGGGTGGCAATCAGAGGCTCGTTGCTGACGGTCTCAACGTAAGGCTCCACCTCGATTTCCTTGGCTTTGTTCAGCATCTCGATGAGCTCGGCCTTGGAGGGAAGTTTCTCGCCTTCTTTCTCGGGCGCTGTCAAGGTGATGACGATGTTGTCTTCGCGGATGAGTTCGGGAACATATTGGTTGATGGCTTCCACGGGCAGGTTGGGCAGGATTTGGCTGAGCAGCATGTATTCGTTTTCGATGCCCATCAGCGGTTCGTTGGTGAGGAAGTGGGCCAGGATGGGGTTGAAGAGGCGGGCGGTTTCTTGTTTGTCGCGCTCGTCGTATTGGTTCTCGATGTGCTTCATCAGGTCGGCCTTGGCGCGTTCAAACTCCGAGGCGGTGAAGCCGTATTGCTGCATCCGCTTGTTCTCGGTCACGAGGGCGGTCAGGGCTTCGTCGATGCCGTCCTTGTCTTTGGCGTAGGCCATGCTGGTCCAGGCATCCTTGGTGTCGCTGACGAAGAAGGTCCCATAATAGCCGTAGCCGAAGATGAAAGGTGGGTTGGCTTTTTGCGTGAGCTCTTCCATCCGGTTGTTGTACATCATGGCCACTAATTGGTCGATGTAGCCTTTCAGCCAATACTGGATGTCGTTTCTTTCCTCGAAGGGGACGATGTCGTGCTTGTAGTATACAGAGATGCCATAATTGGTTTCTTCGCGGTCTGTGCAGATGCTGACGATGGGCTCGGTGTTGTCGGCCACCTCGAAGCGGGTGCGTTCTGTTGGGTTGATGGGGGCAGGGATGTCCTCGAAAATGGCCTTCAGATGGTTCTCAACTTCATTGACATCAACGTCGCCAATGATGATGATGCCTTGTAGGTCGGGACGGTACCACTTGTGGTAATATGCTCTCAAAGCCTCGTGGTCGAAGCCCATGATGACCTCATCGGTGCCGATGGGCATACGGTGGCCGTAGGGGCTGTTGGGGTAGATGTCGGGAAGCATCTTCTCCCACATGCGCTGCTGGGCGTCGTTGCGGGTGCGTTTCTCTTCCATGATGACGCCACGCTCCTTGTCGATTTCCTCGCCTTCCAATGTAATAAAGCTCGACCAGTCGTGTAAGATGAGGATGCACGAGTCGACGAGGTTCATGTTGGTGGTGGGCACATTGGTGAGCATGTAGACGGTCTGCTCGATGCTGGTATAGGCATTCACGTTTTCCCCGAACTTCACGCCGTTGTGCTCCATATAGTTAAGGAGCGACTTGCCAGGGAAATTGGCTGTGCCGTTGAAGGCCATGTGCTCCAGGAAGTGAGCGAGACCACGTTGGTCTTCCTCTTCAAGGATGGAGCCTACCTTCTGCGCGATGTAGAAGTTGGCGCGTTGGGCGGGTTTCTCGTTGTGACGGATGTAGTAGGTCAATCCGTTCTC
>CAMUYT010000088.1 GCA_947164955.1 uncultured Bacteroidales bacterium
GGCAGGGTAGGAGCCGTTGTCGGTGAAGTTGTTGCGCTCAGGCTCGCGATGGCTCATGGCCACGGAGGCATAGGCGTGATGGCCGTTGTTTTGCCACGACAGACCTGCCTTGGGGTTGAAGAAATGGTATTGTTTGTGGATGTCTAAGGGCTGGTTGTAGTAGCCGCTCTCTTCTTCGTAGAACTTATCGTTGATACCATCGGTCTTGTAATTCACATAACGATATTGCGCATCGCCGAAGACCGACCATTGTTCCGTGATGTTGAAGGCAGCCTTCATGAAGACGTTGCCGTCGAGCTTATGGGCATCGGAATCGTAGTATTGGTATTTCCCATTAACGAGGTATTTGGCGGCCACGTCGGGGTTGGCGATGTAGGTGACATAGCCGAAATGGTTGCCGTCGAAGTTTTGGACAGACAGACCGCCGATGACGTCCCAACGCTCGTCTTTGTAGTTGGCGTTCCATACGAGGCCGTAGGTGTGTTGCGTGAGGCCTTTCTGGCGGATGAAGTCGGTGCGCTTCACCTTGTTGCCTTCGTTGTCGGTGTAGGTCATGCCAAACTTCGAGAGCTTGTTGTTGGGACGGAACTCCTCATAATAGCCGTAGCCGTAGGTGTAGTGCAGCGTGGCCGAGGTGGTCCAATGCTCGTTGATGTCCCAAGAAGCTGACAGGAGGTTGTGGTTTTGCCAGAAGTTGTCGGTGGTGCGGTCCCAGAAAGTACCGTCGTTCAGTTGGTAACGGGCGGTGACGTAGTGGCCGTTCTCGTCTTTGACGAAATTGCCGTCCTCATCGGTGACCAAATATTCATACAAAGAGTTGAATCGGCCCAAACCCACGTTGTACATGTCGGCGTAGGTCTTGATGCCAGTCGGGATGCCGTAGGTGCCGTCCATGAGGCTCATGTCGTCGTTGCCGGCTGTCACGCCGTTCCAGGCCTGACCGGTCATCTCGAAGTTGCCGATGTTCTTGTAACGGAGTTGGAAGTTGTTGTTGATATAGGTGATACCGCCATAATAACTGCCACTGCGGCCTTTGGTGCCGTGGATGAAGCCGTCGGTGTGGGTCTCGTGGTAGGCGCCGTCGACGATGAGGTGGTTCCAGAGGAGTCCTGTCGAGGCCTTGGCACCGAAGTTAAGGGTGTTGAATGAACCGTAGGAGCCTGTGATTTCGGCGCTGGGCACAAACGATGGCGTGGCCGACGAGAGGGCCACCGTGCCGCCAAAGGCGCCGTCGCCATTGGTCGAGGAGCCTACGCCGCGTTGGATTTGCACCGAGCCGAGCAGAGAGCCGTAGCTGTTCATGTTGGCCCAGAACACGCATTGGTCCTCAGGTGAATTGAGCGGCACACCATCTAAAGTGACGTTGATGCGCGAGTCGCCGGCGCCACGGATGCGCATGTAGGACGTGCCGGAGCCGATGCCGTTCTCGCTCCAGGCGATGATGCCGGGCGACTTGGCGAAGAGGAAAGGCAGCTCCTGACCCGTCTTCGAAAAGTCGTTCAGTTCCATCTTCTTGATGTTGGTCACGGCAAACGGTGCGTCTTTCTGCACGCGCACACCGCTGACTACCACTTCGTTAAGGGTTTCGTACTTTGTGGTGTCAAACACCACGTCATTGCTTTGGGCATTCACATTGATCGCTATCATCAAAGCAGCGATACCAAAAGATAGTCTTTTCATCTCTTTGAACTTTTAGTTTTACAAATGTGAGGGGGAAGGTTTGACAATATCCAATCCCTACGCCGGCATTACCCGGATCAGGTTAGAGGGTATGATCTCAGCCGATTTCATCTGCTTGTGCAGAAAAGGCACCCCTTTGTTATTTCGGCGGCAAAAATACAGCTTTTTTTGATTACTTATTCAAAAATTTTTGCCTTCTATGTCATTCCTAGCAGAGGTTATGCGCGGATGGAATCTATAGGAGGCAAAAATTTTGTTGTAGTTTAAAAAAAGCACTATGAACTGTTTGATGAAAATCCCTGCTGGCCATAGATTCCCGCCAACCCACAAGCCTGTGTTGGAATGACATACCCAGCAGGGATTTTAAACCCCAACAAAATAACACAAATATCCGCAAACCGCCGCCACCAAAGCATTGATAATCTTCGCTTTGACGAAACTCCTTTTGCTCTCGGCCAAAAGCGGCAACGAGGCATGTCCGTCTTGCGAAATCGAACTGGCGAGCAACACCGAAAACGGCACCACGCCCGTGGCAAACAAGGTGACAAACAGCAAATGCGGACCGCTTTCGGGGATGATGCCGATGAGTACGGCCAACAATATCATCCAAGGAATGCTCTTGCTGATAAGTGTCTCGATGTCAAAGTAATGCAGCCCGACTTGGATGACAATCAAGGCACCGAAGGTCCAGAGAAAAACTGGCAAGAAATGCTTGCGGATGATGTGTTCCCAAAGGTGTTCCTTGACGACATGCTCAGGCGCGGTGGCGATGAACCAAACCACGAACAGGCTGAGGATGGCGAAGATGAGGTTCATCCAATACTCGTCGAAGATATTGAGTTGTGTATGAACCGTTTCGTCGTGCTCGTGGCCATGCTCGAACATGCCGAAGGCGAGGGCGACGATGAACAGCATCACACCTAATAATAAAGCGATGCGCTCCGCGCTGGCGCGGCGCATGTTGCGCAGCGTGGTTTTTTCGGGATGGTTTTCGTGTACTTCGTCCTCGTGGTGGATTTGGTAGCCTTCTTCGCAGCCTTCGTGCGCTTCTTTTTTTGCTGGTTTGCCAAATTTGTCGACGATAAGGCCGACTGCCACCGCCACGACAAACAAAATCCCCATCAAAAGCAAGGCCTGCTTGGGAATCATGGCGAGCATGACGAAGGCTTCATCGCCCGACGAGGCAATCATCATGGCGACCAACGCACCGAAAGTCAGCAGCTTGTGCGAATACATCGACACGGCGGCAAAACCGCCCATGCAGCCCGGGATGAGGCCCAAGCCCGCGCCCAAGACGACCTGTCCGAAAGGCCGCTGGCGCAGCTTGTTGAACCACTTTCCGTGCGAATTGAGGTTGACGTATTCGAGCAACAGCATCATGATAATCACCAAGCCGGTGATTAAGACGCTGTTTCTCAGCACGTCTATGAACAAATGCAAAAAGTCGTGCATGGGTTGAAAAATTGGGCTGCAAAGATAATATTTTCTTACTTTTGCACCAAATTTATCATGACGCGAAGCTCGTACCGAAGTCCCGCGTCCCGAAGTCTATAAAAGATGAAAAAAGAAGATTGTTTTTACCTTGGCCGCGTGGCCAAGACGCACGGCCTGAAAGGGGAGGTGACCATCAAATTGGAGGCCGACGACCCCTCGGCCTACCTCGAAATGAAGCATTTCTTCCTCGAAATCAACAAGGTGCTGACGCCTTTCTTCGTGGAGAAAATCACACCGAATGGCGACAAGTTCTTCGTGCAAGTGCAAGACGTGAAGACCGTCGAGCAGGCGCAAAACTTGGTTGGGAAGGCGGTTTATTTGCCCTTGGAAATGCTGCCCAAGCTGAGTGGCAAGCAGTTCTATTACCATGAAATCGTGGGCTTTATGGTGGCCGATACCGAAAAAGGCGAGTTGGGTGCCGTCAGCGAGGTGTTGGAATACCCAACGCAGGCCATCCTGCAAATCATGCATGGCAAGAAGGAAATCCTCATCCCGATTCTCGACCATGTGATCCAAAACGTCGACCGCGACAAGAAAATCCTCACCATCACCGCGCCCGAGGGCTTGATTGATATGTACTTGCAATGACCGACGCGCGCCCCTTCCACTTCAAGCATTTCAGCCTCTATCATCATCGCTCGACGATGAAGGTGGGCACGGATGCCATTTTGCTCGGTCGCTGGGTGGAAGTGCGTCCGACCGATGTCGTCCTCGACATCGGCACGGGTTGTGGCCTCTTGCCGTTGATGCTCTCGCAAAAAGGTGTGGCGCAAGTGGATGCGGTCGACATCGACAAGGCTTCCATTGAGGAGGCGACGATCAACTTCGAGGCTTCGCAGTGGCGCGACCAGCTGAAAGCCTATTGCATGGATATTGCTGATTTCCATCCTGAAAAGAAGTACGATTTGATAGTTTCCAACCCGCCGTTTTTCGTCCATTTCTCGCAATGCGACTCGGCCCGTAAAAGTCGTGCCAGGCACACTGATGCCGCCTTGTCGTTTGAGGCACTATGTGGTGTCGTGACACGCTTGTTGAAGCCGGATGGCAGGTTCGCGTTGGTGCTTCCGGCAAAGGAATCGGAGCAGTTCCTCAACGTGGCGGATGCAATGGGATTGTTCTTGCACAAACGCATGTCAATCATTCCGATAGCTGGTAAGGAGGCTAATCGTGTCAACTTGGAATTGGGGTTCGAAAGTCCCCATTCCATCTTTGAGGAGACCTTTGTCATCCGCGGAGCCGATAACCGATTTACAGATCAGTATAACGCGTTCCTGAAGGATTTTTATTTGGGGTTGTGAGCTGTCGCCCCTTCGGGGCTAGGCTTATTGTTTTTTCATCACTTCTTTGTTGGCTTTGCTTCGGTGTTCATTGAAAATGTAGACCACACGTAGCGTGATGCTGTTGTTGTATTGTTTTTGCAGCGGCTGAACACGACGGTCGTCGGTCTTCAATATCGTCTCGTTGACATCCTTGTAGAACAGCCGTGTCCTGATGGGTGCCAAGGAATATTGGTAGCGTAACTCGGCGTGGATGCCTTCCCAAAGCCGTACGCGAAGGTCGGCGCAAATGTTGAAGTCGTTGGCACGATAGCTGTCGGAGTTGGCCACTGCAGAGGGCACGAGGGTCTCAATGGCCTCGTTTTGCGAATAGCCTGCTTGGTAAAGGAGGGTGGTCAGTTCCTTGATGTTGGAGGCTTGGCTGAGGTCGGGCATACCTTCGGCGTCTTCTTTCCAGTGGAGCTGTCCATCGCCCAAGCGGATGGCAGTAGGTTGGTCGTTGACGTATTCCTGAAGCCCGACGATACGTCCATAGGAGACGCCAACGCCAAGGCTGTAGCGATCCTTGTCGGTCAGATAGATCATGACGGGAATCTCCGCATAATTAAGGTTCAGCTTGTAGCGCCCCGTGTAGAGTCCAAGATGCTGATTGATTGAATCGCCTTTGTAGGCCCCTTTTTGGTTGAACAGCACCTCAATCCCCACATCCATCCAATTGGTGATGGGAATCAAGGCGCCTGCACCGGCATGTACACCGAGTTTGCGGAAACGGTAGCATTCGTCGCCGTCGACTTGGGTAAGATTGCCGCCAAAAAACACTTCGCCCTTGATGATTTGGGCATGGAGCAAGGCAGGAGAGGCCGCAATGAAGGCCAGTAATAGAAGGGTGATTATTCCGTGTCGTGTCATTTCGTTTGGATTTGTTTTCATTAACTGATTTGTGTTGGTTTTATTGCGAATCGGGTGCAAAATTACATTTTCATCGTCAAACTAATCCTGTTTCTGTTGGCATCCACCTCCAAAACCTTTACCTTCACCTTTTGGTTCAGATGCACCACCTCGTTCGGGTCCTTGATGTAGTGGTCGGCCATCTGGCTGATGTGGACGAGGCCGTCTTGGTGCACGCCGATGTCGACAAACGCGCCAAAGGCGGTGATGTTGGTCACGATGCCGTTCAAGGTCATGCCTGTGCGCAAGTCCTTGACTTCGCGGATGTTCTTGTCGAACTCAAAGGCTTCGAAGCTCTTGCGCGGGTCGCGGCCAGGTTTGTCCAATTCGGCCAAGATGTCGTTGATGGTCTCCAAACCGAAATGCTCCTCAACGAAGTCTTTCGGGTTGATTCGGGCGATGAGGTCCTTGTTGCCGATGAGGTCTTTTACCTTCACGTTCAGGCGTTTGGCCATCTTCTCCACGATGTGGTAGCTCTCGGGGTGGACGGCGCTTTGGTCCAAAGGATTGTCGCCGTTATGGATGCGCAGGAAGCCGGCGCATTGCTCGAAGGCCTTGTCGCCGAGGCGCGGCACACCGTAGAGCTGTTGGCGTGTCTTGAAGCCTCCGATTTCGTCGCGGTAGTGGACGATGTTGTAGGCCAAGGTGGGCCCGACGCCGCTCACATACGACAGCAGTTGCTGGCTGGCGGTGTTGAGTTCCACGCCGACGGCGTTCACGCAGCTTTCCACGGTTTGGTCGAGGCTCTCGCCGAGTTTCTTTTGGTCGACGTCGTGCTGGTATTGTCCCACGCCGATGCTCTTCGGGTCGATTTTCACCAACTCGGCCAGCGGGTCCATCAGTCGGCGCCCAATGCTGACCGCGCCGCGCACGGTGATGTCGTAGTCGGGGAACTCGTCGCGGGCGATTTTCGAGGCGCTGTAGACCGATGCGCCGCTCTCGCTCACCATCACGGCCATCAGGTCGCGGTCGAACTTGATGCTGCGGATGAAGTCCTCGGTCTCGCGTCCCGCCGTGCCGTTGCCGATGGCGATCACCTTGATGCGGTAGGCATCCACGAGGCTCTTGATTTTACGCATCGCGCCCACCGTGTCCGACTTGGGCGGGTGGGGGTAGATGGTCTCGTTGTGGAGCAGGGCTCCCGTCTCGCTCAAGACTACCACTTTGCAGCCTGTGCGGAAGCCCGGGTCGATGGCAAGGACGCGCTTCTGGCCTAACGGCGCGGCTAAAAGCAGCTGTTTCAGGTTTTCGGCGAAGACGCGGATGGCGGTCTCGTCGGCCTTCTCCTTATAATAATTGCGGATTTCGGTCTCGATGCTCGGTTCAAGGAGGCGTTTCCACGAGTCGGCGATGGCCTCGCGCACCAGCTCCGACGATTCGTTGTCGTTCTTCAGGAAGATGCTTTCGAGCGAGTTGAGCACAAAGTCGTCGTCCACCTTGATTTTCAGCTTCACCATGCCTTCCTCCTCGGCGCGAAACAAGGCCAGCAGGCGGTGCGAGGGTGCCTCTGAAATCGGCTCGCGGAAGTCGAAATATTGTTGGTAGGTCTTGCCTTCCTCTTCCTTGCCTTTGACCACGGCGGAACTGATGTCGCCTTGGATATGGAAAATCTTGCGGATGCGGTTGCGCCCGTTGATGTTCTCCGAGACCCATTCGGCCATGATGTCCTTGGCGCCTTGCAGGGCTTCCTCGACGTCGTTGACGCCCTTGCCTGCGTTGACATAACGCGCGGCAAGGCGGTCCACCATGTCTACGTTCTGCGCCATGATTTGTGCGGCCAGCGGCTCCAGGCCTTTCTCGCGTGCGATGGCTGCGCGAGTGCGGCGTTTGGGCTTGTAGGGGAGGTAGAGGTCTTCCACTTCCTGCAAAGTCTTGGCGTTCAGTATCTTCTGCTCCAGTTCGGGCGTAAGTTTCTCCTGCTCGCGGATGGAGGCGATGACGCTTTCCTTGCGTTTCTGGAGTTCTGTGAGTTGTTCGAGGCGATGTTGCACAGCAGCCACGTTCTCTTCGTTCATCGTGCCCGTCATTTCCTTGCGGTAGCGAGCGATGAAAGGGATGGTGGCGCCTTCGTCGAAGAGGCGTATGACGTTGGCCACATGGTGCGCGGCCAAGTTGAGTTCCTGCGCGATTTGCGGGGCGAAATCGGTGTTTTGCATAGGTGTCAATTTTGAAGCGCAAAAATAAGTGTTTTCCTTTGAATAGCCTTTGCGCAATTCAATTTCCATATTCAAATATTGTTTTTCGCTGAAATTTCCATATTTGGATATGTTTTTGTTCAAAAAAACACTATTCCAAGATTCTTTTCGGTTTTATCGCTATTCCAGCACCATCGTCCCAACGCGGTTGTCTGTCGTCAGATAGCAGGCCACATCGGGGAGAACCAGCTGCATCCCAATAAGTGCCTCTTCAGGAAGGGTTATTTCGGTGTCCGTAAAGTCCTTTTGGCCTTTTCGCCAAACGAGGTGATGGCGTTTGCTTCTTTGGTTGTCCACAATGTCGTCGTAAATCACGCCGAGCGTTTCCCCGTTGAAAGCCCAATCCACAAGCAGGGCATCTTGAGTCATTTGAATGTTGAAACCGCCGTGGTCAATCACTTTGGTGTTGTATCGGAAAGGCAAATTGAAAACGGTATCTTTTTGTATGTCAAGAAGATATTCTGTGAACGCAAGGTTGAGCATGCCATCTTTCAGTTTGGGCTTGTACCACAGCAAATCCTTTTGCTCAAACTCGGGATAGTGAATCGGACGCTCGTCTTTCAATGTGAGAATGCCATCCTGCACTTCGCATTTGGCTTGGGTGTAGATGCTTTGTCCCTCTTGGTCGAACTTTTGCGAAACGACATATACATCTTGTAAAAACGGAAGGCTGTTGCCGCTGTTGTTGGAATGGCCGAACATCATGGTGGCGACCTCGTTTTGCCTTCCGTCAAAAATCACTTTGAAGTCCTGCGTTGTTTCGTAAAGCGGATAGGAAAGCACTTGATAAGGGGATTGCAGGCTGACTTGTCCGTCTTCCATGCTGGGGCAAGAAACCGTGAAGCCAATCCAAATCTCCTTCCCGTTGATGAAGACGTCTTCCACCGAACTGCGATAATATCCAAAGCTCTTGATGGATTGTATCAATGCGGAATCCAGTTGCTTCAATTCGGGGAAAACATCGGCGGGGTCGACGAGGTTGCCGTCGATTTCGCGTATCATTTTTCCGTCGGTGTTGAATATTTGGCAAAGGTTCATCGGGCTGTTGGTCAGGACGTAGTAGTTGCCTTGCGTGGAAAATTTGATGCCGTCGTTGTTGTAATCGGTCTGTAGGGTCGTGGGATCCTTTTGCATCAAGGCTTCTCCTTTGGTTTTGATGGCGCTGAGACGGTCTTGGGTCGGCTTGTCGAGCCTGAATTGGAACACCATGATCTCGTTGCCTTTTTTGTCCATCAGATGGCCTTCGGAAACGGTGGGGATGGTGTTCAGCTTGGCGTATTTTTCCTTGTCGGAAACGATTTTGAAGCCTTCGTTCCCTTTGACGTATTCGAGCGCATTGGTTTTGAGGAACTGCTCGATGGTTTTTTCGTTCAAGCCGTTGAACACGATTTCCACATTGGCCACTTCCGAGAGGTCGCGCATGGTGATTTGTCCCGAAACACAGCGGAAGCAGTCCGTTTCTTTCATCTTCACCTGGAGCAGATAAGGTTTTTCTGTTTCTTGCTG
>CAMUYT010000089.1 GCA_947164955.1 uncultured Bacteroidales bacterium
GTTCTCGTTCAAGTGCGACAAATCTTCTACAACCATTCACCGAAGAAAGCGCTCAAGTTTCTTTCCGGGCAAGAACGGATTGTATTCTTTTCTTCGCTTAAGCTTAATCCTTTGGTTTTCTGATTCTTCGTTCTGGCGGATTTGCGATTCGCCTGCATCGAAAAGGGGATTTCAAATCCCCATCTCAACATTGCTGGATTACAAATCTGGCAAAACAGAGGTGCATCATTGCATTTTGTGGCTGCCACGGTGTGACAGCCCTACAAACCCAGTTTAAATCTTGAATTATAGAATTATGAAAACCAACAAAATAACCCTTATCACCTTATTATTAATGGCCTTCTCGTCAACCGCCTTTGCCCAAGGCTTCATTGAGGGCACGGTTTATGAACAGAACGAAAACGGCGAGAAAACCCCGCTGCCGGGCGTCAACGTCTATTGGAAAATCGTCAACGAGGGCGTGGTGACCGATGCCGACGGGCACTACAAAATCCCCGTCCACGGACAAATCGGCTGCCTCGTGTTCAGCTGCATCAGCTACGAGAACGACACGATTCACCACATGTTTGAGCCGATGCACTACGACCACGTTTTCCAGTCCGCCAACATGCTCAACGAAGTGCAAATTGAGGCGCGACAAAAAGGCACCTTCATTTCGGCCTTGAACCCCGTTTCGGTGCAGACCATCACCTCCGAAGGCTTGCGTCGCGCAGCTTGTTGCAGCCTCGCGGAGAGCTTCGAGAACAGCGCTTCGGTCGACGTCAGCTATAGTGATGCCGTCACAGGCGCGAAACAAATTGAATTGCTTGGCCTCAGCGGCCTTTATACCCAAATGTTGGCCGAAAACATGCCTAATTTCCGTGGCTTGGCCTCGGCTTTCGGCCTCAACTATGTGCCCGGTAACTGGATGAATGCCATCCAAGTTTCGAAAGGAACTTCCTCTGTCAGAAATGGTTATGAATCTATCAGCGGACAAATCAACGTGGACTACAAGAAACCTGAAGTGGGCGAGAGCGAGAAGCTGTTTCTTAACCTTTACGGCAACACCATGGGCATGGCCGAACTCAACTTCAACACCCGCTGGAACATGGGCCAACGCGGCAGCATGATGGTTTTGGGTCATGTCAACCACAGCTTCATGACGATGGACAGCAACGGCGACCATTTCGTCGACGACCCGATGGTGACACAATACAACATTTTTGCCCGTTACAACTACGCCAACGACTGGTTTGAAGGCATGTGGGGCGTGAAAGCCTTGAAAGAGGACCGCTACGGTGGACAAATCGGTTTCGTTCCAGGTGCGCATTTGCACGAAGGTTCGGCTGGCGACAGTTTGGGCTTTGTCATCAACACGCAACGCTATGAGGCTTTCTCGAAGACGGGTTTCCTCTTCGACCGCGACGACACCAGCCTCGGCATCCAGCAGCAGTTCACCTACCACAAGATGCACTCGGCCTATTTCAACACCAACCTCTATCATGCCGAGCAGTATTCCTATTACGCAAATATATTATTTAACTCATACATTGTCAACGAGATGCACAAGTATTCGGTGGGCGCCAGCTATTCCTACGACAAATACAAGGAACACCTGCGTCGCACCGAGCGCGGGCATTCCGACCAGATTTTGGCCGATAGCCTCTATGGGCGCATCGAGCATGTGCCAGGCGTTTTTGCCGAATACACCTTCGACGACGACCACCACTGGAGTTTCATCCTTGGGATGCGCGCCGACTACAACACTTACTACCAAAAGTTGCTCTACACGCCCCGCTTGCATGTGCGTTTCAACACGCACGACGACCTGACCCTCAGGGCTTCGGCGGGCAAGGGCTACCGCTCGCCCAATGTGTTGGCCGAAAACTCGACTATGCTGGCTTCGGCACGCGAAGTGGTCTTTGTGGAAACACCCAAGATGGAAGAGGCATGGAACTACGGCATTAATCTGACCAAGACCTACAGCCTCGGTTGGCGCGAACTCACTTTGGCCGCCGACTTCTACCGCACCGATTTCGTCAACCAAATCGTCCTCGACCGCGATGCCGATGCGCACCAAATCCGCATCTACAACCTCGACGGCAAGTCGTACTCCAACAGTGCCCAAATCGAGGCCAACTGCGAGATTTTCAAGGACTTCGACTTGACTTTGGCCTTCCGCTACAACGATGTGAAGATGACCATCAACGACACGCTGCGCGAGAAGCCTTTCGTCAACCGCTACAAAGGTTTGGTGACGATGTCGTATGCCCCAGGCACTTGGCAGTTCGACTTCACGACGCAGTTCAACGGCGACAGCCGCGTGCCCAACCTCAACGGCAACGCCTCGGCGGTGGCCCACGACCAAAACATCGAGCGCTCGCCGTTCTATGTGATTATGAATGCGCAGATTACCAAGTCGTTAGGTGAGTGTTGGGAACTTTACGTCGGTGGCGAAAACCTGACCAACTACAAGCAAACGCATCCCATCATCTCGGCTGACAACCCCGCGAGCGAGGATTTCGATGGTTCGATGGTTTGGGGACCGCTGAGCGGGATCAGAGCCTATTTGGGCGTTCGTTTCACGGTGAAATAGTCTTTTTCCTCACGCAGAATCCGCAGAACCATGGGAATTTGTCGGAGCCAAGCGATGACAAATTCCCATGATTCCCATGATTCTGCGTGAAAAAAACGTATCTTTGCGGCTCAAAAACTCATCAAATGAAAAAACTCCTTTTCCTTTGCACCACGGCCTTGCTGCTGTCGGCCTGTGCCCAAAAAGAACAAAAAGACAATAAAGAGCAAGAGCCTCAGGAACAAAACGAGGTGAAGGTGCCTATGGGTGTTCCCGTGGCGCCCATGCAGCAAATTACAGTACCCGAAAAAGGCGGTAATGACATGAACGTGACGAGCAACCCCAATGGCACCGTCCTGAAGCTGGAAGAAGGCAAGCCGCTCGATTTCAGCCAATTGAATGGGAAACCGACGATGCACGACCAACTCATTGCGAAAATCGACACCATCCGCAGTCGCGCCGAGCAACTTGAGGATGCCGAGTGCATGTATTTCTACGGCTATTGCTGCGAGAACGGCTTGGGCGTGAAACAGGATGCCAAGCAAGCCTTTGAATGGTACACCAAGGCCGCCAAGAAGGCGTTTCCAGCCGCCTACAATGCGTTAGGCAACCTCTACAGGAGCGGCTCGGGCGTGAAAGCCGATGCCACCCAAGCCTTTGGCTGGTACATGAAAGGCGCCAATGCCAACGACGCGCAAGCCATGCTCAACGTGGGCAACTGCTATTTCTACGGCATGGGCACCGAAAAAGACGAGAAGGAAGCCGTCAGATGGTGGAAAGATGCCGCCGATGCAGGCAATGCCTACGCCCAGTCGCAGATGGGTGATTGCTATTATTTCGGTATCGGGGTGACGAAAGACCTCGCCAAAGCCATCGAATACTACAAGCCTGCCGCCGACCAAAACATCTCGAGTGCGCAATACCGCCTCGGCCTATTGTATTACAACGGCGAGGGCGTGGAGCAAGACCAAGCTTATGCCAAGCTGCTGATGCAGAAAGCCCGCGACGGCGGGGAAAAAGAAGCGCAAACGTTCTTGGAGAAAAATTTCTAAGAAGATTCTTTTTTGCTATCTTTGCAGGTGAAATGAAACCCTTGAATAGCATAACATTAATGTTTTTTGTTTTGTTGGTCGCTTGCACCCCTTCGACCAAGACTCCCGATCCTGCCGATAATGACGCATTGCAAGCGTCCACTACCCTGGCAGCCATTGACAGCCTGATGTGGCGCCAGCCCGACAGCGCTTTTGCGTTGCTGAAACAGTTTGCGGAAAGCCCACAAGCCGACAGCCTTGATGAGTTTAATGGTCACTATTGCCAGCTGCTGATTTCGGAGCTGCTGTATAAGAACTATGCGGCCCAAAGCAACCGTGAGGAATTGCTTCAAGCTGTGGCCTATTTCGACAGCCTCGTGCGAGAGGCTCCCCATCCCCCTTTGAAAGGGGGTGCCCAAAGGGCGGGGGATTCAAAAAAAATCTCCAACCTAACCCCCAACCTCGTCTTCCTTGCCGCCCGCGCCCACTACATCAACGGTGCGGGCTATTACGAAAAAGACAGCGTGGTGAACGCTTGCGCGGAATACCTGAAGGCATTGGAGGTGATGGAGGAACATTTTGAAGAGAAAGCACAGACGGGAAAGAAGGCCGTTTTCATGTTTTATATTTATAATAGGCTTTTGGAATTGTTTTCAGCACAGTTTATGATGGAACCAGCCCTTTCTTGTGGTGAAAAGGCTTTGGCATATTGCCGAAAAGATACTTCTTTATCCAAAGAGATTCCCAATACATATTTTCACATTGGGAAACAATACGACAAGAATGGAGAAAAAGACGTAGCAAGGAGTTATTATGAGATGGCCATAGAAGAAATCTCCGATACTAATAGTCCTATATACAGGGATGCCGTTTCCATGAAAGCACTTTGCGACTATCAGTTAGGTTTAGGAGCGGAACAATCACTGAATACAATGAAACAGAGCCTTGCTTCTGTAACAGATGATGGAGAGAAAGTCGTCCGTTTTTTGGTCATAGGATCGGTTTATTCCGAGGAAGGCATTTACGATTCGGCACTTCGTTACTTTGAATTGGCTTTTGAAAACAAGTCAGACGTAACTTCTAAAATCAGGGCTGCAGAAAGTCTTCGTGTTATTTATGACAGTCTTGGCGACAGAGAAAAGGCAAATGAGTTTATGCGTTATTTGGCCGACCATAAGAAATCGGAGGGTGAAAACAAGGCTTTGACTTCGAGACTTGAAGGCATGTACAAGACATACATGGATCAAAAACGGAAGGAAGAAGCCGAGGAAATGCGAGAAAAGTCCATAAGGAAAACCGTTGAAATCATTGTGCCTATTGCTATTCTGGTTGCATTGGCCATATTCGTTGTGGCGAAAAGGAGAAGCAAAAAGCTGCTGGAAGATAAAGATAGACATTACCAAAGGGAGATGGAAGCAAAAGAGACCGAGGCAAGAAAAGAGTTGGAAGAAAAGGACAAGCAATACGCAGAAGTCCTTGAAGCCGAGCGACAGGCTCACCGGATGGAGCAAGCCGCCATGTCGGGACGGCTGAAACGGAGCAACCAGGAACTGCGAGAACTGAAAGACCAAATCAAACAAAAGGATGATTCGGTTGCAAAAACCGAAAAGGCTGCCTCGTTCAATGAAGAACCTATATGCCGCCTCATTATGGATCGGGTGAATGAAGGGCAATTTAAATCGAAAATAGATTATATCGTCTATAAGGACTCTGCTTTGGACAAGCAGCAGTTGCTGGATTTGCGCTTGGCAGCCGACCGACATTTCGGACAATTTACCGCCCGCCTCAAAAAGGCCTATCCCGAACTTACCAATAGCGACCTTGACTATTGTTGTCTTTATCTGTTGAGGCTGACCGATGCCGATGTTTCGGCCTTGATGCAACGCGCTTACTACACCGTGAGCGAGCGCAGTCGAAAACTGAAGGGTGTTTTCGGCAGTGACGAGCCGCTTTCCGCGATGCTGCGAGGCTTTGCCAATGAATCTACATCTAATTGATTATCTTGACAATAGTCAAAAACCCACACCAATCCACACCATCTTTTTCTTGACACAAGCGAAGGGTGACTATACTTTTGCAACAAATTTCAAACACAAAAGTATTCACGTCAAAAGAAATACAACGATGAAAAAAGTAGCAATTATGAATAAGTTAGTACTATTATTAGCGACATCACTTTGCAGCGGGTTGAAGGGATTGCCCCAACGGGACTTCGGCATCCTGACAACCCGAAAACAAGTCAATCAAGTATAATTATAGAGGTCCCCTTTAAACCATAATGGAAGGAAACACTATCATGAAAAGATCCTTTTTTATAACATTGTTTGTGGCCATCGCCTTTTCAGCGATGGCCCAGCAATGGGACCTTGACTTCGGCGACCAGAACGACATCAACCAGCATTCGCGCATCGATGCGGGTATGATTGACACAAATGAGGATGCTGTTTTAATAGGTCGATTCGGCCGTCGCCGCGACTGGAACACACAACTCATCAAGGTGCATCCCGATGGCAGTTACGAACGACGCATTTGCGAGGATTTGCCGGGAATGCTATTGTTTACGGATGTCGTTCAGTTGAAGAACGGCAACTATTTCACAGTAGGTACTTCAAGATACGACACAACAATGATTAACTATGGAGGCGAAGAGATTTGGACAATTGTCTTCAATGGAGACCTCGACACAATCAGTACGCATGTTTATACGCGTGATACACTGAACAAGATAAAATCCCCTTGTCTGTTGCTTGAAGACGACGGCACCGTGATGGCATGTGGCGATTTTCTCGTGAAACGCTTTGGTTATTATCGTTTTCCATATATGTACCGCTTTGACGAAGATGGCGACACACTAGCATGCCGCTATGTGATGCCTGAATATAACATCGATAACCCCGAATTTCGTTTAAATAGTTTCCAATGTTACAACATTCTTAGGAACCCTGACGGGAACGGATACATTTTTCTTTGCAACGGGCCAGGCGGCGGAATAGGTACGGCTTATTATGACGAGGACTTTCAGTATGAGAAGGCATATCGTTATATTACGGGAAATCCCGGCCAAGCAAACATGAGTATCTTTGCTTTTGGCGATAGAGGCTATTCCGATTATTTTCTTTCGGACAACAGCATGTTGGTTTTTTGTACGAGAGATAGTGGCGATGATGATATAGACAATTACCATTTGTGCCTTGCCGATCTTGATCTTGAGTGGAGTGTTGGCCCAGGCCAACATGACTACAATTTGGATTGCGGACGGGTCAACCATTTTGTTACCGATTTCCATCATAAAGAAAACAGGACCGAGGAGCAGAGTCAAGGCAAAAGCATGGCTACAGTCAACGACACCACCATGTACGGGTGTTATTATACATGGTATTATCTTGGTGAAAACCTGCGAACAGGTCTGTGCCTTTTCGACCGTGACATGGAAATTCTAGGCGGTCGCTATTTCGACGAGGACGAATACGATAAGTATTGGCCACAATTCGTTCTTCCCTATTCCGATGGAGGCTGCCTGTTAGTTATGGACGGAGGAGAGTTCCTGTCGCAATACGCAGCAAGCAAGGTGATGAAACTGACAAGGGAGGAGATGAACCCCATACCAACTTCAGTCAAGGAAATGCCTTTGGTTGAAATTCAAGGCAAAGCCTATCCCAATCCAGCCAAGGATGCGTTGAACATCGACATCAGCGGATTAACGAGTCATGAAGGCTGCCGCATCAGCATCACGGATGCCCTTGGCCGTCCCTGCGTTGACAGGTTTGTCCGTGGCGAAGGCAATGTGCTCACTTTAGGGGTTTCAGGATTGAAATCGGGAGTGTATGCATACAGGGTATATGACGCGGAAAAAGAGTTGCTAAGTGGCAAATTCATAAAAGAGTGATGATGAGATGAATGCCAGAGGGCAATTGATGCAAGTCACATTGGGCAATGGCATCGTTACACGCCATACTTATCAGGAAGACATGCATTACTTGGACAGTATCATAACTTCCAATAATTTGCAGAATTTATCCTATACATACGATTAATTTGGTAATTTAGCCGCTCGAAAGGACAACAGACGAAACATGACAGAGTCGTTCACATACGATGATATGAACCGGCTGAAAACGATTAGTATGGGCGGACTAACGGCGAGCATGACCTACGATGGACTCGGTCGTATGACAAGCAAACAAGCCATTGTCGGAAATAACCGTTCTCCACAAGTAAAACAAGTTTTTACCGCACCGGTTTTCGATGCCACAAAAATCCATGCTGTTTCTGAGGCTACCACCATGCCAGGTGTGTTTCCAGAAGAAGACCAAGACATCGAATACACTTCTTTTGACAAAGTAAGTTATATTCAGGAGGGCGACAACCATCTCTCGTATTCGTATGGTTTCAACGAACAACGAATAGGAATGAATGAAGAAGTAGATGGGATGATTCGAACAAAAATCTATACTGGCAACTGCGAGTTCGTTACTGCAAACGGACAACAGAAAACCCTGACTTATCTAACTAGTCCCTATGGTGTTTTCGCCGTTGTGGAAAAGCAAGGAGAAGATGAAAGTCTGCATTTTGTGTTGAAAGATCACTTGGGCAGTTGGACTGTCATTACCGATGAGAATGGCGTAGTTGAACAGGAAGTGTCGTTTGATGCCTGGGGCAATTTACGTAATCCTGAGACCTGGACCAATTATTCAGAAAACGAAACATACGAAGAGCCTATGTTTGACCGAGGCTTCACGGGACATGAACATTTGGCAGCTTTCGGACTTATCAATATGAACGGCAGAATGTATGATCCCATGATGTCGTCTTTCCTTTCGGTTGACCGCTTTGTGCAAAGCATGGATAATTCACAAAGTTTCAATAGGTATGCTTACTGCCTATATAATCCGCTTCGTTACGTGGACCCGACGGGATGGCAGCTTGGAATTGGCGATGGAAGGCCCGATGATCCACCTGGTCTTGACAATTACCAGCCTGGTACATATAACTCAGCAGATTCGGACTATGCTTGTATTGTATGTCTGAACGAAGTAACCGTTACTGCAACGAGTGGCGGAGCACCCCAATCATGTTCAAACACCAATTATACAGAAGGCACTAGCTGGGACGACGGCCAGTATTACAGCTATTTCGGTTCGTTCACCGATGCAGGCTCTAACCTACAGGAATCAACAAACGGCTATGGCGGCGGTGGCGGCGGAGGTGGCGCAATAGGCATGGGATCTAACAACCTGTCAGGAAACAGCAAATTGACACCGAGCGTGGTGAACTATGTCGCCACTGGCGCAGGAACAATCACTGGCTACCAAAAAAGCCTGTGGGAAAAACCAAAAAGCAGAGCTCAAAAAGCCATCAACCAAAAGAAAGCATATAACACCCAAAAGGCACTAAAGGCGAAAGGCATTACCAAATCCGTGAAAGAAATCAAGGC
>CAMUYT010000090.1 GCA_947164955.1 uncultured Bacteroidales bacterium
TGCCTTTGGCTTTCCATTCGGCAACCTTGGCGCGGTTGTCGACGATTTCACCGAATTGGTTCGGGCATTGGATGATGACGCCGAAATATTCCTCGTTGGCTTCAAACTTGTTGATGTCGTCGACCACAACCTCGATGCCTTGGAAGTGGGCGCGGGTCTTGATGACCTCGATGCTCTGCGGGAACAGGTCGCAGGCGACGAAGAACTTCTTCACGCCAGCCTTCACCTGGGCGCGGCTGCGCGAGTGCCAGAACATTAGCATGGCTTCGGCGGCGGCGGTGCCTTCATCGAGCAAGCTGGCGTTGGCCAATGGCATGGCGGTGAGGTCGCTGATGACGGTTTGGTAGTTCACCAAAGCCTCCAAACGGCCTTGCGAAATCTCGGCCTGATAGGGAGTGTAAGAGGTGTACCAGCCCGGGTTCTCAAGGATGTTGCGCATGATGACGCCCGGGGTGATGGTGTTGTAGTAGCCCAAGCCGATGTAGCTGCGGAACTGCTTGTTCTTCGCGCCGATGGCCTTGAGGTGGCTGATGACTTCGTATTCGCTCATGCCGTCGCCGATGTTGAGGTCTTTCGGAAGACGGATCTCGGGAGCGATGATTTCGTCGACAAGTTGTTCTTGCGACTCGACGCCGATGACCTTGAGCATCTTTTCAGCATCCGATGCGGTGGGGCCGTTGTGGCGTTTGATGAAGTTGTTTCTGATCATTTTGATGAGTTTTGTTTGATTATGATGATTGCTTTAATATGCGTTGATTCTCTGAATCAGAGTGTTGATGTCGCTGATGGTCTCCAACTCGGTGTCCGGTATCCTTTTCAGCTTGCTGGTCCATTCTTTGAAGGCTTGGGAGTCTTTCAGGATGGTGAATCTGAGATAGTCGTATTCCTCGCCGCTCGCTTTCCCTTTATTGTTGACGAACAACTCATGGTAGGGGTCCATTTGGATGACGCGTTGGTGGATCAAGTCCCAGAAGGCGCTCCTGAATGGATCGTCGGTGATGGCTGGCGTCGGTTCGGGCTGAGTCTCAGTTGGGGTGGGTGACACAGTCTCGTTGCTCACGGCAGGTGCCGTTGGTGTGCTGTCGACGGGGGCAACGGTTTCTTGCTGAGGTTGAGTTACAGCGGTGTCGACCATAGTGGCAGGTTGCTTGGGCTTGGGTTGGCTCGTCTTCGGACCTTTGAAGACATTGGCGGCCAGAAGGGCTATCACGGCTATGGCCACGATGATGACGAAGGCAAGAATGAATTTCCAAAGGTTGGACTTCAGCCGTTCGTTAAAAGCTTCCTTTTCGTATTGGGCGATGAGTTTGCCGTCGTAAATCTGGTTGCTGGAGTTGGGGTCGAATCTAAATCCGGAAAACACATACCCTTTTGGGGGGATGATAAAATCTTGCACATCGCGCCCGTCTTCGAAGGTGGAATAAGGGCAACCGTCCATTTTCTTCCCTTCGCCGGGATCAATGCTGTAGTGCTTTTCTGCAAAATCCATAGTTTATTTCAATTCCTTGTTCAGTGAAATGTAATCAGGATAGGCAAGCTGTTGGCTGTTGATCGAAATGTAGGGTTTCACCTTGAGCCCAACGTTGACAGGCTCGCTGCTGGCACCGGCCAACTTGAAAGCCAGGTTGACAATGGCGTCGGTCGATTCGCCACTGAACAGTTGGAAAAGGTCTGTGGTGATCGGGATGGAAATGGTGTTGCTTGAGTTGGCAGGCACACTGATGCCTTTGTTGAGTGTGGTGCTGACCACTTGTTTGCCATTGAGACTCAGGATATAGTCCATCTTGGCCATGGAGGCGGGGATGGCGTTGGGGTTTTTCACGTTGAGGTTGACATTGAAGGTGACAGGCAGCTTCTTGTTCATGATGGCATTGGCCAAGGTTAACAGTTGGGCAGCGTTAAGGTCGCTTTTCGTCATGCCTTTGCTCAGGTTGACACCGAGCATTTGTATTTGGTTAACGCTGTTGAGATCGAACGTGCAGTTGGCAAAATTGGCCATCTGTGCGACTTGAGTGAGTATTTCACACGACGAAAGGCCCAGCGCAACAAAGAGTACGATGAGGGTTTTCTTGATTCTAGACATGGTTGTAGATGTTTTTGTTGTTGATTGTCGGTTGGTTATTCTTCGCCACGACGTGAGGCACGTTTGCGTTCCAGTTCGTCGAGGATGATTTTGCGCAGGCGCAGGCTCTTGGGCGTCACCTCAAGATACTCGTCATCGCGGATGTATTCCATGTATTCCTCGAGTGACATGCGGACAGGCGGAATGAGGCGGATGGCCTCGTCGGAGCCAGAGGCTCGCACGTTGGTGAGGTGTTTGGTCTTGCAAACGTTGATGACAATGTCGTTGCTACGTGTGTTTTCGCCGATGACCTCGCCAGCATATACGTCTTCGTTCGGGTTGACGAAGAAAATGCCGCGGTCTTGCAGTTTCCAGATGGCATAGGGAATGGCTTGGCCCGTCTCCATTGAAATCAAGGCGCCGGCATTGCGCGAGGGTATCTCGCCTTTCCAGGGCTCATAGTCCTTGAAGCGGTGCGACACGATGGCCTCGCCTTCGGTCACGGTCAGCAGCGTGTTTCTCAAGCCGATGAGACCGCGCGACGGGATGTCGAAGTCCAAGCACATGCGGTCGCCTTTGGGTTCCATCTGGGTCATCTCACCCTTGCGGGCGCTGACCTGCTCGATGACACGACCTGAAAAGTCCTCAGGCACAAGGACGGTAAGGCATTCGATAGGCTCACATTTCACGTCATCGATGTATTTCAGGATGACTTTGGGTTGACCGAGTTGGAACTCATAGCCCTCGCGGCGCATGGTCTCCACCAAAATGCTAAGGTGCAGGATACCACGTCCATAGACCATCAGCGAGTCGGGCGAGTCGGTGTCTTCCACTTTCAGGGCAAGGTTCTTCTCGGTCTCCTTGTAAAGGCGTTCACGCAGGTGGCGCGAGGTGACGTATTTGCCTTCCTTGCCGAAGAACGGCGAGTTGTTGATGGTGAACAACATGCTCATCGTGGGCTCGTCCACGTGGATGGGCGGCAGCGGCTCGGGGTTCTCGTAGTCGGCCACGGTGTCGCCAATCTCGAAGTCGTCGATGCCCATCAGTGCGATGATGTCGCCGGCCTCGACGGGTTTCTTGGTGCGTTCCTTGCCCAAGCCTTCAAAAGTGTAAAGCTCCTTGATGGTCGACTTGGTCACGGAGCCATCACGCTTCACCAAAGAGACGTTTTGTCCGGCCTGCAAAGTGCCACGTTTCAGACGACCCACGGCGATACGACCCACGTAGGAACTGTAATCCAGCGAGGTAATCAGCATCTGCGGTGTGCCTTCCTCGTATTTCGCGGGCGGGATGGTGTCGATGATGACATCCAAAAGGTAAGAGACGTTGTCGGTGACGTTCTCCCAGTGGTCCGACATCCAGCCTTGCTTCGACGAGCCGTAGACCGTCGGGAAGTCCAATTGGTCTTCGGTCGCGCCAAGGTTGAACATCAGGTCGAAGACGGCCTCTTGCACCTCGTCGGGACGGCAGTTGGGTTTGTCCACCTTGTTGATGACCACGATGGGCTTCAGGCCCAGCTCGATGGCCTTTTGCAGCACGAATCGGGTCTGCGGCATGGGGCCTTCAAAAGCGTCGACCAAAAGCAGCACGCCGTCGGCCATGTTCAAGACACGCTCCACTTCGCCGCCGAAGTCGGCGTGGCCAGGAGTATCAATGATATTGATTTTCACGTCCTTGTAACGAACAGATACATTCTTGGAAAGGATGGTGATGCCGCGCTCGCGTTCGAGGTCGTTGTTGTCCAAGATGAGTTGGCCCGGGGCCTCGTCCGACTCCTTGAAGAGTTGGGATTGGTAAAGGATACGGTCGACGAGGGTGGTTTTGCCGTGGTCAACGTGGGCGATAATAGCTATATTTCTGATATTCTGCATTTTGGTTGTAAATTGCTTAAAAATTCAAGTTGCAAAATTACAAAAAAAGAGCATTTGATGATTTATTTCAAACAGAAATTCGTATCTATTTGATTTTCTTTGATATAAAATCAACAATCTCATTTCGTTTCGGCGAACTGATGACCAACAGCTTCCCATCTTTGGTCTGGATGAGAAAACATTGGTCAATGTGGGTGACAAACATTCTTATTTTGCCTAATCTGTCGTGACGAAACACCCCGAGGCAACCATACGCGCCGCCGCTGCCGAAAATGCGTATGGTTTTGTCGAAAACACTGTGGCTGTCCTCAATTACGCTACACGATTTGATGTCCGAAATTTGGATTTCGACTTTTCCGATGGATCTCCAGATTCTAAGGTTTTTTTCGCTGACTATCAAGCGCAAAGGCATAAAAAGCATTGGTCCAATCAGAAAGGCCAATGAAACTATTTCCAACACTAAAATGTCAGATTGAAAAGCATTAATGACCATGGACAAAATCAGCAGATTGAAGAGTGAAGTGATGATGATAATCAGCGTACTCATCGGAAAAAGAGAAGTGATTCTTGTTGCGTCGTCTTTCATCTCATCCAATAAAATTCTTCCTTTGCCACTATCGGCTTGAAATACTCGTCAATAATCCCTTGTTCAACCAATTCTTTGGGCGTGCCTTGACGCAAGGGTTGGTGTGGCGCCATCACCCAAAGGCGGTCGCAGTGGCGGAGCAAAAGGTCGAGGTCGTGACTGCTGAAAAGGATGGTTTTGCGTTTCTCGCGTGAAAGTTTGTGCATGATGTTGACTAACTCGATCTTGCTCGGATAGTCGAGGAAGGCGGCGGGTTCGTCCATAAAAATGAGTGGCGTGTCCTGTACCAACGCCTTGGCAATCATCACTTTCTGTTGCTCTCCATCGCTGAGCGAGATGAAATTTCTGTCGATGAGATGACTGATGCCAACAGTTTCAAGGCTTTCGTAGATGATTTGCTCGTCCTGTTCGCTGAGACGTGCCAAGAGGCCGAGATGCGGATACCGACCCGAGGAAACGATGTCGAAGACTTTCAGAAAGAGGTCGTCGGGCTTCTCGGTGAGCACGAGGCTGAACAGCGAGGAACGCTCAGTGGGGGAGTAGTCTTGAAGTTTTTTTCCGAAAAGCGTCACCTCGCCGCTGATGGGTTTGAGGCTGGCCGACAGCGTCTTGAAAAGCGTCGTTTTTCCCGAACCATTGGGACCCGCCAAGGCCACGATGTCGCCTTCGCTGAGGCTCACGTTGACTTCGGGAATCAGAGGCTGGCCTTTGTAGCCAATCAGCAGATGGTTTGTATGGAGTACTTCTTGCATTTTTGTTGTATCGGCTTCGCCGAGAAATCTTTCAAAAATTCCATAAGAATCTAACAAAATGATTTTGAGCGATTTTGGAAATGATTTTTTCCGAATTTAACTGCGTTGAATACTGCGTATTTCTTGCGAAGCAATCCATATTTACAATGTTTTAGTGTAACGTTGCCGGTGGAAGATGACCCACAGCACGATGGGCGCGCCAATCAGTGCCGTGACCGAGTTGATGGGCAGGTTGCCTTCAAACGAGGGCAGCCGCGCAATGAGGTTGCAGAACAAGGCCAAGTCCATGCCAAGGAAGGCCGTGGCAGGGATGAGCAACTTGTGGTCGCTGCTGCGGAACAAAAAACGCGCGATGTGTGGAACGGCCAAGCCCAAAAAGGCAATCGGCCCGCAAAATGCCGTGATGAGCGCCGTTAGGAAGCCCGAAACCAAGATGATGAGCATACTGCTCCGCTTGATGTTCACGCCAAGATTCTCGGCATAACGTTCGCCCAACAGTAAGAGATTCAACGTCTTGAAAAGCAGGAAAGAAGCGATGGTACCTATTGCCACCGCGATGGCGAAGAACGGCATTTGCGCCATGCTGACGTTGGAAAAACTGCCCAAACCCCAGATGACGAAAGAATGTAAGCCTTCCTTCTGGCTGAAGAACTTCAGGATGTCGGTGACCGAACCTGCGATGTAGGCAATCATGATGCCCACCAAGACGAGGCTGACCATGCTCTTGAGCCTTGAGCTGAGGGCGAGGATGAGCAGTAGCACTGCAAAGGCGCCTAGGAAGGCGGCGATGGTCACGCCGAAAGTCGACCACAGCGATATTGTGCTCACCGAGATGCCGCCAAAGCTACCCGCCAACAGTACCACAAACGCCACGCCGAGGCTCGATCCGCTGCTGATGCCGAGTAGGGAGGGGTCGGCGAGGGGATTGCGGAACAAGGTTTGCATCAACAAGCCAGAGACCGACAATCCGATGCCTGCCAGCAGTGCCGTGATGGCCTGCGGCAGGCGATATTCGACAATGATGGAGCGGTAGGTCGACGTGTCGCCACCGAACAGGGCGTTCCAGAATTCTTTCCACGGAATCGCCACCGAGCCATAGCGCAGGTTCAAGGCAAACAAAAGAATACCAACGGCGATGATACCGATGGAAATCAGCGCGATAGGAGGCCGTTTTCGGGTGATATGTGTGGCCTCAGCGGTCATGCATTCTTGCCCATTTCGTAAGCTTCTTGCAGCTTGGCGTGGCCTTCGATTTCGCGCGGTCCGCCTACGCCACCGCAGAACACCGTGCCTTTTAGTTGGCTCTTGCCGAAGCAGTCGATCCAGCCGGTGAGGCCCGCCTCGGCGCGTTCGTAGACGAACTTGCCGTCTTCGGCGGCAGTGCAGAGCAGGTAGACCTCGCGGAACTTGTAGTCGAGCGGGAACATAGCGTTCAAGCGATCGATGAGGGTCTTCATCTGGCCGCTCATCTCATAATAATAGATAGGTGTGGCCCAAGCCACCACGTCGGCGTTGAGCACTTTCTCCATGATGTCGTTGGCGTCGTCCTTGATGACGCATTTGCCCAGTTTCTGGCAGGCCAAGCAGCCCATGCAAAACTTGATATCTTTCCCTTTGAGGCTGATTTTCTCCACGTTATGGCCAGCGGCCTTTGCGCCTTCGATGAATTTATCAGCGAGGATGTCGCTGTTAGAGCCTTGCCTCAGGCTCGTTGAAATGACGATGATGTTTTTCATATTTCGGTTTTCTTCTTAATTTGGGCGCAAAGATAAGAAGAAAATCGGATCTATTCTTCCTCTTTGTAATAAACCTTGTAATACTTGCCGCGCTCGTCTTCGCCTTGCTCGATGTGGTCGCGGTTGCCGTTGATGATGATCTGGATCTTCTTGTCGAGGTTGATGACGCGCTTGTAGCTGCGCTGCTGTTTCTTGAAGGCGTAGTTGGAGATGGCAAAGCTGTCGTCGATGCTGATGTCGTTCTCCGATTCGTAGTTGCGCTTGTATTCCTGAAAACTCTCAATCACTTCGGGTTGCTCGATGACTTGTTGGGCGAACTCCTCCATGTCGAAGGTCTCGTTTCCCTTGAAGAAACTCAATGACTTGTTCAGCAGCTCGATTTGGTCGGCCTTGGTGACTTCAAACGACTTGGGTAGCTCCTGTGTGACGAAGCTCTTGGCCATCGCCATGATGTTATGCGTGTTGGAGTATTCGTCTTTGCGTTGGCGGAGGTGGAGGAAATCGTCCATCCAGTATTGCGCCTCGATGCCTCGGTTGGTGTTGTCGACCACGGCCACCACAAAGCCTTCCTCGCGGTTCTTGTTGAAAATGAGGCAACCTTTGTCCAACTTCTTCAGCATGATGCCTTGCTCACAGTCGAGGCTGAGGCCTCCGTTGTCCAGAAGCACCTTCAGGAAGGTGTCTTTGCTCTCCGACTTGAACAGCCCTATGGCATCGGCGGTCTCGCCATCCACAAAACAGTCCTTGAAGTGGACCACATAAAACTCACCGCCTTTGATTTTGGCGTGTGTGCTTTGGTCGTAGAGGTATTTGGCCAAGTTGACAGACTGCTCGTAGAGCGTCTCGGGGTCGTCGAAAATCTGGGCGACGGCACCGTAAACGACGTTGTATTCCAGCCCGCTGTCGTGGTAGAGCTGGAAATATTCCTCCGAGGTGAATGTGGTGAGGAAATGGTTCTCAAGGATGGCCCTCATCGCGTCGTCGAGAGCCATCCTTGAAGCGGAGATAATCGTGCCTTCTTCGGCTGATTTGTTGCCTACGAAGTGAATGGATGCGTTGGTAATCATCAAGTTAAAACTTTACGGTAATATTACCCATGACGGTGAAGCCGGCCATCGGGATGAAGCCGATTTGGTAGTAACGGTTGTCGTTGGCATGGCCGCCGCTTTCGTAAAGGGCTGAATACACCCAGCCGCTGGCGGCGTAACGCTTGTTGAAGATGTTGTTGAAGTTCACCTTGACGATGGCTTCCTTGACGACTTTCTTGGGCTTGAGCGAATAGCTGAGGCTTACGTTCGAGGTCGAGAAGGCAGGCAGCGAACGGTCGAGGTTTTGGGTGTTGTCGAGGTACATCCTTGACACGTAGTTGGTGTGCCAGGTGGCGGCAAAGCCCTTGTGGTGGAAGGTGACGAAGCCGTTCACGATGGCTGAAGGCGAGAAGGCCAGGGTGGAGTTGTCGTAGTGGATGACGTCATAGCCGTCGCCGTCGTAGGCGTTGCCATTGGCGTCGGTGTTGCCTTCCCAGTCGTCCCAGTTCTCGACATGCTCGTCGAAGTCTTTGATCTTGTTTTGGCTCAAGGCGGCGTTGGCCTCGATGGTGAGCCATTTCGTGGGATTGACGCCGGCTTGCAGTTCCACGCCCATGCGGTACGAGTCCTTGATGTTGGTGGTCAGGGCCTCGCCGATGTCACTCACTTCGCCAGTCTGCACGAATTGGTTGTTGTAGTCCATGTAGTAGAAATTGGCGCCGAGGTTGACTTTCTGGTTGTTGAAGTTGTAGCCAGCTTCGTAGTCAAGTAGTTGTTCGGGAACGGGGGCAGGGTAGGAGCCGTTGTCGGTGAAGTTGTTGCGCTCAGGCTCGCGATGGCTC
>CAMUYT010000091.1 GCA_947164955.1 uncultured Bacteroidales bacterium
GTCCCGAGACCGCCGGTGCCGGCAATGTGATTTACGCCAACTTGGATGGCTTCTATCGCAGCACCAGCCCGAGTCTTGCTACCGAAGGCGGCTACGGTGAATTTACAACCAATTGGGATGGAAATGCTTATGTATGGTTCGTCAATGAGCCTACAGCCAATGCCCGCTTTACGCCCGGCAACCATGTTTATCTGCGTATCCGCCTCAATGACGGTCACGACGGCACCACAGTTGAACACACCATCACTACAGAAAACTACGCCACCGTAATCAACTTCGGCACTGAACACGATGCCAACCAAGGTACGGCATTTTATGTCAAGAGCAACGAGAACCCGATGACCTTTGCCCAATTATTTAGCGGATATATGGATCCCCAAAATCCTGATTCACGTCCAATTTTCTCCACTTTTGTCGAGACTACAGGTGTGGACTTTGGCAGCATCAACCAGTACGCCGACTTCTACAAGGATGAGGTAGCTGGCAAGGATGGCTGGTTCGGAGGTATCCTGCCCAACGACAACGAGTATGGCATCAACAAGATATTGGTCTTCGACATAACGCACTATTGGTTCCAAGATTATTACACTGCCGAGTTTAACGGCCACTGGAACCCCGATGCCAACACCGTCAACCCGACCAACGGCCTTGACGAGCCCATCTTCATCGACCTCACCGACGATGGCGTTGAGGAGCAAGAAGCCGTCGCCAACGTGAAGGTTTGGAGCACCGACCACGAGTTTGTCATTGAGAATGGTGAAAGCACCCACTTCATGATGACCGTCTACAACATCCTCGGCCAGCCGATGATACAGAAACAGATCAACGCGGGCAGCACTGAGCGCATCAGCCACAGCCTTGCCGCTGGCGTCTATGTCATCCGCATGGAAAACAACCTGAACAAGGTTTCCGTGAAAGTAATTGTCAAGTAAATATATAAGTTAGGTAAGTAATTCTTCCCCGCAAGGGGAAACAAAAAGTCCGGGAGCGTGGCTCTCGGACTTTTTTGTTGCATAAGAAGATGATGAAAGCATGTCATTCCAGCACAGGCAAGTGGGCAAGTATGGAATCTATGCTTTCATCATCTTCTTGAATTAATGTAGCTTCGTCCGTTTGATCAGGTAGCTCGTCAAGACCTGATTATAGTCCTTATTAATGTCGGCCTCAACGTAGTCGATTTGGTACTGGTAGCAATGGCGCAATAGGGCTTCCTTGCGCTCGGTCATGATTTTTTTGTAGGCCTCTTGCACCTCTATAGGATTGAGTTTCAAGGTGTCGCCCGTCTCCAAATCGACGAAACGGTATGGGCGGTTCTCGAAGTCGAGGTTCTGCTCCAAGGTCGAGTCGAAGACATGGAACAAGATGACTTCATGCTTATTATATTTGAGGTGTTCCAGCGCCTCAAACATCGGCTGGTAGTCGTCCAAGCCGTCGAGCATGTCAGTGAAAATCACCACGAGGCTGCGACGATGCGTCATCTCCGCGATTTGGTGAAGACATTGCGGTGTCGAAGTGGTCTTTCTGTTGTTTTTGTCGTAGTCGTCAATCAGTTTCTTCAGCTCACTATAAATCAGCTTATTGTGAACCATGGAAGACTTTGCAGGCTCGTGGAATACAATTTTGTCGTCAAACAAGTCGAGGCCAACGGCATCGCGCTGGCGGCGCATCAGCTCCATGAGCGAAGCTGCGGCATAGATGGAGAAAAAGAGTTTGTTGGGATGCTCGAAGTCGACCTTCTGCCTCACGGGAAAGCACATGCTCGAACTTTGGTCGATGACGAGCTGACAACGCAGGTTGGTCTCCTCTTCGTAGCGTTTGACAAAGAGTTTCTCCGTGCGGCCATAAAGTTTCCAGTCGATATGACGGATGGGCTCGCCCGTATTGTACAGGCGATGTTCGGCAAACTCCACAGAAAAACCATGGAAAGGACTCTTGTGCAAACCCGTGATGAATCCCTCCACGATTTGTCGTGCCAAAAACTCAAGGCTGCCGAACTGGGTCAGTCGGTTCCTATCAATTGAAAAAGGCATGGATTTAACGACATAAGACAGAGGACTTAGGACGGAAGACACCCAGCCTCAAGTCCTCAGTCTTTTGTCCTCAGTCAATTTTATAAAAGCTTCTCCAATTTCTCCACAAACACCTTCTTCGGGGCGGCACCCACGTTCTTGTCGACGGGCTCGCCATTCTTGAAGTAAAGCACGGTGGGGATGTTCATGATGCCATATTTTCCAGCGGTGCCAGGGCATTCCTCGACGTCGCACTTCACGGCAATCATCTTGCCGGCATAGTCTTCCGAGAGTTCCTCGACGATGGGTTCAACCTTCTTGCAAGGACCGCACCAAGTGGCGCCAAAGTCCACCATCACAGGGAGTTCCGATTTCAATACGACCTCTTCAAAACGGTCGTCAGTCATTTGAATTACTGCCATTTTCTTTTTCTGTTTAGTTTATAATGATTCTAATTTTCAAATTTGAGAATGCAAAGATAAGAAATTTTTCTCAACATGCAACAATTAATCACCGCAAATCAAACTCCACAAAAGGCATCTTCTCGAAAAGCGGCAACACCTCCTGGGCATTCACGCCGGCTTTGGTCGGGGTCATGTTGCAGGATTTCTTGCCCAACGGGTCATGAAGATGAATCTTATAGTTCTGTTTCCCAGGGTTTTTCTTGATGGTTTCGATGAAGCCTTTCAAATTATCCTCGCTCATCTCGGCCACATTCAGTTTGAGGTAAACCGTCTTGGTGGTGGTTTCCAAAAGCGAGTCGAGCAGGCGCACTTCGTTGAAACGCACCTCAAGCGATGCGGGTGCCACACTCGGATCCTGACCAGCCCTCGGGAAAGGACGGTCCAAAACACCATAAAGCATCACGAAGGAATTGACTGTCAGCAAGTTCCTGCAATTCAGATAATTCTCCTTAAACAAAGCAAATTGCAAGGCACCACTTTGGTCTTCGATGGTGAAACGTCCATAGGGATTGCCATTCTTTGCCGTAAACTCCTCTGCGCGTGTGATTTGTCCGCCAAGGCGCACGGCCCTTTTTTGGTTTTTCTCCACGTCGTTCATGGCCAACTTCAGCCTTTCCACGTTACAGTTGGCGAAATATTTCAAAGGCAGGTGGTAAACCTCCATCGGGTGCGAAGAGATATAGAAACCCAAAGCCTCCTTCTCCATCTCCAACTCCTTCATCTTCGACCACGGCTCGCACTGTGGCAGCGGGATACTGAAGGTCTCCTCTGCCCCACCCTCGTCGCCGAAACCGAAAAGATCCATCTGCGACGAGTTTTTCCTTTCGTTGAACGAGGCCACCATACGCATGGCTTTCTCTGAGAACGAGGCCGACTCGTTAGGCGCAATATAAAACAACATGGCGCGATGGAATCCCTTGAAGCTGTCAAAACAGCCTGCCATGCCCATGCTTTCCAATGCTCTGACATTAAGCCCTTTATCCGACACGCGCATCACGAAGTCGGCGAAATCCTTGAACTTGCCGTTGGCTTCGCGTTCGGCTACGATACCAGCCACAGCCGCCTCGCCAACATTCTTGATGCCGCCCATGCCGTAGCGGATCTCACCTTTGTCGTTAACGGAGAACTTGTATTCCGACTCGTTGACATCAGGACCTAACACCGCGATTTTCATGCGTTTGCATTCCTCGGTCATGAAGTTGACCTGCTTGATGTCGCCCAACTCGTTGTTGAGCACGGCCGCCATGAACTCAGCGGGATAATGTGCCTTGAGGTAGGCCGTTTGGTACGACACCCAGCTGTAGCAAGCCGCATGCGATTTGTTGAAGGCGTAGGAAGCGAATTTCTTCCACTCTTCCCAAATCTTCTCCAAGCGTTTCTTCACCTCATCCTCAGGCAGGTTCTCGGTTTTGGTCAGTTTGGCCACGCCTTGTTTCATGAACTTGCCATAAAGTTCCTCCATCTTTGCCAACTGCTTCTTACCCATTGCCTTACGCAAGGTATCGGACTCACCTCTCGTGAAGTCGGCCAGCTCGCGCGAGAGCAACATCACCTGCTCTTGGTAGACGCAAATGCCGTAGGTGTCCTTCAGGTACTTCTCCATGCAGGCGAAGTCGTACTTGATTTCCTGTCGTCCTTGCTTGCGGGCGATGAAGTCGGGGATGTTGTCCATCGGGCCGGGACGGTATAGGGCGTTCATAGCGATAATATCGCCAATAACGGAAGGCTGCAGTTCACGCAGATACTTCTGCATTCCCGTCGATTCAAACTGGAAGGTGCCGATGGTATTGCCTGCCGAATACAACTCGTAGGTCTCCTTGTCGTCAATCGGGATATGGTCAATATCGACTTCTATTCCTCTGGTTTTCTTTATGTTGCGCAAGGCGTCCTTAATCAAAGTCAAGGTCTTCAGTCCCAAGAAGTCCATCTTGATAAGGCCGACCGATTCGATGACATGACCATCGTATTGGGTGACGACAACCTTGTTTTTCGTCGCCTTATCTTCGACGGTGGCCACAGGTGCCACATCCGTAAGGTCCTGAGCGCCAATGATAACGCCACAAGCATGGATACCGATTTGGCGGTTGGTGTCCTCCAATTCCTCGGCGTAGGTCAGCATCGAGGAGATGTTGGGATCGTTGCCTTCGAGCAAATTATGCAGCTCGGGCACGTATTTGTAGCAGTTCTTCAGGTTGACCTTGGGCATCTTCTTGGGCAGCTCGCCATCGACGGCCTTCACCTGCGCCTCGTCGAAGCCACGGTCGGGGATGAAGCTTTTGATTTCGTTCACCGTCGAAAGCGGCACCTTCTGCACGCGTCCCACATCGGCAATGGCCGACTTGGCCGCCATGGTGCCATAGGTGATGATGTGCGCCACTTTCTCCTTGCCGTATTTTTCGGTCACCCAATTGAGTACGCGCTCACGGCCATCATCGTCGAAGTCAACATCGATATCAGGCAGTGAGATACGGTCGGGATTGAGGAAACGCTCAAACAGCAAGTCGTATTTCAATGGGTCTAAGTCAGTAATTTTCAAGCAATAAGCCACAACCGAACCTGCCGCCGAACCACGGCCTGGTCCGACCGAAACGCCCAACTCCTCGCGGGCCGCACGGATGTAGTCGCTCACGATGAGGAAGTAGCCCGGGAATCCCATGGTCTTCATCACATGTAACTCGAACTTAATGCGTTCGGTTTGCTCCTCGGTGAGGGTTTCGCCATAGCGTTTGTGTGCGCCCTCCCAAGTAAGTTTGGCCAAGTAATCGGCTTCGAGTTTGATACGATACAAACGGTTGTAGCCGCCCATCTTCTTCACCTTCTTCTCGGCGGCCTCCTGCGACATGATCACGTTGCCATGCTCGTCGCGCGTGAACTCGTTGAAGAGGTCTTCCTCGGTGAATTTCTGCCGATAGCTTTCCTCCGTCCCAAATTCCTCTGGGATGGGAAACACAGGCATAATCGGGTCGGAATCAATGCTGTAGGTCTCAACTTTATCGACAATCTCTTGTGTGTTTTCCAGCGCTTCGGGATGGTCGGAGAAGATGCGACCCATCTCTTCGGGCGTCTTCAGCCACTCCTGCTTGGTGTAGTGCATTCGCGTCGGGTCGTCCAAATCCTTGCCAGTGGCCAAGCAGATGAGGCGGTCGTGGGCTTCGCCATGCTCTTCCTCCACAAAGTGGACATCATTGGTGGCGATGACCTTGACATCATGTTTCTTAGCCAATTTCAGAATGATTTTGTTCACTTCCCTTTGGCGTTCGTAAACCTCTGTATCGCCACCAGGTTTATCAGTTTTATGACGCTGTATCTCAAGGTAATAGTCGTCACCAAACAAGCTCTTGAACCATTCGATGGACGCTTCGGCGCCCGCCATGTCGCCATTCATGATTTTTTGCGGTACCTCGCCCGCAAGACAGGCCGAGCTGCAAATCAGGCCATCGTGGTATTTCTCCAGAAGGCTATGGTCGATGCGCGGATTATAATAAAAACCATCGGTATAGGCTATGGAACTCAGCTTGCAGAGGCTGTGGTAGCCCGTCTTGTTCTTCGCCAATAGAATAAGGTGCCATCCACGGTCCTGACGGCCATCACGCTTGTTGATGCTGACAGGCGCACAATACGTCTCGATACCGAAGATCGGCTTAAAGAACTGCTTGTTCAGTTTTTCAATCTGTTCTTGGGCCGACCGCTTTTCCTCCTCAGTGGATTCTGGTTTCTCGATGATGGCCTGTTGCTCCTTGATGGCATCCTTCACCTTGCCGTTTTCCTTGTTCACGGTATCGGCCAAGTCTTTAATGCCGAACATGTTGCCATGGTCCGTCAAGGCAATGCTATACATCCCGTTTTTCTTGCATTTCGCTACCAAATCGGGCACTTTCGACATGCCGTCGAGCATGGAATAATGCGAGTGGACGTGCAAGTGGGTGAAGTGCATCGGGACATAGTTGCCAAACTCGGGGACATCGTCGGCTTCTTCATCGTCGACGATGGGCTCAAAAGTGATGCCAGCGGGTTCAAACGGGTTGGGATTGGCTGCCTTGAAGTCGGCGACAAATTGGGTGTCAACGCCCAAGTCACGCTCGTCGAGCACGCCCCGACGCACCAATTCGAGGAAGACACGAGCCGTGGCCTCCACGTCGGCAGCGGCATTGTGGGCATCACCGAACTTCTCGCCGAAGAGGATCTGGTGGAGCTCTTCCAACCGAGGCAGCTTGAACTTGCCATTCTTACCGCCAGGCAACTGGCAAAACTCAGCGGTCTTCTCGGTGCAGGTGTCCACCTTTTTCCAATTGGGTAGAGGGTTCTCTCCACGTTCGCGCATCAACTCGCAGCCAAGGATACAGAGGTCGAAATCAATATTGTGGCCTACGAGATGAGTGGCCTTAGCGGCCGACTGCAAGAAGATGTCGAGCACCTCGTTAAGCGGACGCCCGTGTTCCATGGCATATTTCGTCGAGATGTGATGTACCATCTTGGCGTCGATGGGAATCTCAAAGCCTTCCGGCTGAACGATATAATTATGGTTTTCAACAAAACGGCCCAGGTCATCATGGACTTGCCAAGCCAATTGCACCATGCGTGGCCAGTTGTCGAAATCGGTCAGCGGTGCGTTGTAATTATTGGGGAGACCCGTGGTCTCAGTATCGAAGACTAAAAACATAATCAGTTGAAAGTTTAGAGTTTAGAGTTTAGAGTTGGGGGAAATTTTGCTCGAATTTTCGGGGTTCAAAGATAATTTGTTTTTGGGTATGGGGCAAGGGGGAAAGGAAGAATTTTTTATCAACAATTAAACAACGGCCAAATACTTGCGCTGTCAACAATTATATGTATTTTTGCGCATCAAAACCTTAAAGCAATTACATCATGCAAAAACTAAGATTCTTCCTTGTCCTCACCGCCCTCCTCTCCTGCCGCGCAGCCATGGCGCAGGATTATTTCCTCGACCGCTTCTATTCCGATGACGGAGTCGACCAGATACAGTTCTACTACAACGCTGACAACCTGCTGGAATCTTACCATTCCATTTCCAATGCTGGCGGCGAAATTGACGACCTTATCGACTCACTATATTACGACGAGCGCGGCAATGTGATCCGCATCGACTTTTACCAATATTACAATAACGAGTGGATCTATCCAAGTTACATCACTTACACTTACGACGATAACAACCACCGCCTCACCCGTACCAACTACAACGACTGGGGCAGTGGATTCGAGCTACAAGGCATCTACACCTATTCTTATGATGGCGACCAACTCACCGGCTATGAAATGACCCTCGGCGGCACATTGCTCATGCGTGGCACATATTCCTACGACGGCAATGGCCTCTGCACACAACTCCTCGAAGAATATAACGACGCTTGGGGCGGCACGGGATGGAGCAACTCTGCCCTGACTACCTATACCTATGACGAAGCGGGCAACTGCGCCAACGAGACCTACGCCTATTGGAGCAATGGCTGGGTGCCCGACTCCAGCATCGACAGGCTATTCGACGCCAATGGCAACTGCATACAACGCGAGAAACACTCCAACGGACAGGTCGCCGAACGCGTGACATACACTTATGACGACGCCTGCACCATCGACCACGTGCTCCTGCCCTATCATCCGGAACCTAACTACACTTGGGATCCATTCGCCAACCGTCCCATCAGCTATGCTTGGGAGGCTGCCAACGACGGCGGGCAACTCGTCTATGTCTGTGACTACATCTTTAAATATGGTTTCTTCGAAAGCGTACCTCAACACGATGCCCCCGTCACCGACATGATGACCGTTTACCCCAACCCCACCCAAGGAGAGATGACAATCAACCTCGAAGGCCTGCGCCACTATGAAATCATCGACATGAACGGTCAGATCGTCATACAAGGTCAAGCTAACGGGAAACGGCATACCATCGATGTATCCACCTTGGCTTCAGGACTTTATCTTGTGAAAGCCTACAACGGACAAAGCTGGTGCATCAGCAAAGTGCAAGTCAAATAAGGTCAGGCTTTCTTTTCCGTCAAGATCATAAACAAGATTGCGAAAAGAATCAAGGCGACGCCGAGGGCGACATTGAGCGTGAAGATCAACAACGTGGCAACCCCGTAACGATAGAACAATAAAGAGTTAACGTCCAAGCCCTTGTTGATGACAGGCACGCCAAAGAGCGGGTTCATGCCGTAGGTGATGCCCGAGACGATGCCCGCTATATAACCCCAATGAAGTGTATTCTTCTTTTCCATACTAAAAACGGCGGCAAAATTAGGCATTGTCGGGCGATTTACGAAACGGGGAAAAGAAAAATTTGTTCCGACCTGATTGCCAGTCCGATAAAAAGTTGTACTTTTG
>CAMUYT010000092.1 GCA_947164955.1 uncultured Bacteroidales bacterium
AAAACCGTTTCTTCGTTGAAGGCGACCCAGCCGCCATCCTCATCATCGAACTGCGCGGCGAGACGAGAGAAGAAATCGACACACTTGCCGACCAACTTGAGAAAGCCTTGATCAACAACGAAGAACATTTGGTTTATGCTTGTTCCCGCGTCTATGGCGATGAAATCAGCAAGGTGTGGAGTCTGCGCAAGGCGGGCCTAGGCCTTTTGACCGGCATGAAAGGCGATGCCAAGCCCATCGGTGTCATCGAAGACACTGCCGTCGCGCCCGAGAAGTTGCCCGCCTATATGGCTGACTTCGCCGAAATGCTTGAAAGATTGGGCTTGAGTTGCGTCTACCATGCCCATATCAGCACGGGCGAATTGCATTTGCGGCCTATCATAAATATCAAGGAAGCGGAAGGTTTGCGCAAGTTCCGCGCGGTAGCCCACGAAACCGCCCTGTTGGTCAAGAAATACAAGGGCTCGCTCAGCGGCGAGCACGGCGACGGAAGGCTGCGCGGCGAGTTCATCCAACTGATGTATGGCGACGAGGTCTACGCAATGATGCAAGACCTCAAACGCTGTTGGGACCCGCTGCAAGTATTTAATTTACACAAGATCGTCGACACGCTGCCGATGGACAGCATGTTGCGTTTTGAGGTCGGGCAACCATACGCCATAGCAAAAGTTTTAGGCGAGAGCGCAACTTACTACAATTGGAAGGCCGCCTTTGACGAGTGCAAGATAGAGGGCGCCACGGGAGCCAAAACCCAACTCCACGCCCTGATGTGCAGTATCGAGCAATGCAATGGCGCCGGCGACTGCCGCAAGTCGGACCTCATCGGCGGTACGCTCTGTCCGGCCTTCAAGGTGAGCGGCGATGAGACCAAAGCCACTCGCGCCCGTGCCAACGTGCTCCGTGAAATCCTGACGAGAGGGTGGGAGAGCGAGGCCTTCGCTGATGCCGTCCATAAAGATAAAAGCATACTGAAATCGAGCGAATTAGCAGAAGTCTTAGACAGTTGCTTGGCCTGCAAAGGCTGCCGCAGCGAGTGCCCGTCGAACGTCGACATGACACGACTGCGTTCCGAGATTCTGCAACACAAATACGACGTCAGCGGGATGCCCTTGCGCTCGTTTGCGGTGTCGAGGATGGCCACGGTGGAACAACTCGGGCATATCGTTTGGCCGATTTACAACTTCTTCGCGTCGTGGAAACTGTCGTCAAACCTCATCAAACGCATCATCAAGTTTTCGACCGAACGCGACATCCCAACCCTCAGCCGCGTGACGATGCGCACCGCCGTCAAGCGCGAATGCCGCAAGCAAAAGGCCGTCGCCACCAAAGGCAAAGTCCTGCTGTTCGCCGACGAGTTCACCAACTTCCAGGAAGCTGAGTTGGGCCTCACCTTCGCCAAACTGCTTTTGCACTTGGGTTATGAAGTGGAAATCCCGAAACATGTAGAAAGCGGTCGCGCCGCCATCTCGAAAGGCAACCTGAAATTGGCCAAAAAGTTCGCCTTAAAAAATGTCAACCTACTGAAAGACAAGGTTTCGAAGCCAACGCCCTTGGTCGGAATCGAGCCTTCGTGCATCCTCAGTTTCCGCGACGAATATCCCGACCTGGTGCCTGCCGACCGGCGACACGAAGCACAACAATTGGCAAAAAACACCTTGCTCTTTGATGAGTTCATCATGCGCGAAGTGGAAGCCGGACGCATCACTGCCGACGACTTCAAGACCGATGCGGTCGAGATTTGGCTCCACGGCCACTGCCACCAGAAAGCCTTGGTGGGTACAGAGAAGACCGTCAAGGCGTTGCAATTGCTGCAAAACGCCAAAATACACGTCATTCCAAGCGGTTGCTGCGGCATGGCGGGGTCGTTTGGCTACGAAAAGGAGCATTACAAGACCTCGTTGGCCATCGGCGAGATGGTGCTGTTTCCCACCGTCCGCAAAGCCGTGGCCAATGCCAATGGCGTCACTCCTTGTCTTGTTTCGGCCCCTGGTACATCTTGCCGCCAACAAATCCTCGACGGCACAGGTATTCATGCCGTCCACCCCATCGAAATCCTTTATCGTTGGGCGAAATAATCCACCTTTATTGCCGTTCTATGAAAAAGAACTATCTTTGCCACATCAAAACAAAACAACAAATCCCATGAAAAAGTTATTCATTCCCTTCATGTTGCTCCTGCTGGTCATCGCCAGCTGCAACAACAATCCGAACGAAGTCGACACCAAAACCTACACGTTATGTGATAGCGTATATCTTGAAAACGATTACGACGAAGGCTATTCCTACTATACAACGAACGTCGACCTTCCCGTTACCAAAAACCAGACATTAAAGCAAAGCATCATGCATTGGATGCTCTCAGACGACACGGAAGACTATGAAGACTTCCTCCAAGCCGAAATGGATCGTTTCTTCGACGAGGAAGGCAGCGAGCCGAAATCGGTTTACGAAAACAACTTCACGCTATCGGAACAGACCGACCGCTACGTGACCTACACCACCGAAGGCTTTCTCTACACTGGTGGAGCCCATGCCATGCCTTGGTACTATGGCACCACATTCAGCAAAGTGGACGGGACCATCGTTGGATACGACATGTTCGATGACCCCGAGCTCCTCACTCCGTTGATTACGGAAAACATCCGCAAACAACATATCGAGTATTTCGACATGGAAGAAGACCTGTTTGAACTGGGGCCGGAAGACCTCTTCCAACTGCCCACCAACGAGCCTTGGATTGAGACCGACAGCGTGGTATTTTGCTACCAAGCCTACGAAATCGCACCTTATGTCGCAGGAATGCCATTGTGCAAGATTTCGAAGGAAGACCTCCAACCTTATCTCAGTGAAAAAGGGAAGACCCTGTTTAATTTCAGCAACGAATAAATGAACAATTATTGTATCATCATGGCCGGCGGCATCGGTAGCCGTTTCTGGCCGCTCAGCAAAGATAATTACCCCAAGCAATTCCTTGATATCCTTGGAACGGGAAAGAGCTTCATCCGAAGCACCTACGAGCGCTTCAGCCCTGTCATCCCCGACGAGAACTTCCTCGTGGTGACCAACAAGGCCTACAAACAACTCGTTTTGGAACACCTACCCATGCTCAAGCCCGACCAAGTGCTGTGTGAGCCCGCACGGCGCAACACGGCACCTTGCATCGCCTACGCGGCCTATCACATCCAAAGCCGCTGCAAGGAGGCCAACATCGTCGTCACCCCTGCCGACCATTTGGTGACCAATGAAGTTGAATTTCAAAGAATCATACGATTAGGATTTGACTTTTTGGCCAACAACCCACAAGCCTTGATGACTATCGGCATCAAGCCGAGCCGACCAGAGACGGGATATGGCTATATCCAATGTGGTAGCGACGCTTTGGGTCATTGCGAGCAAAGCGAAGCAATCCATGGAAATGTAGTAAAAGTGGAAATGTTCAAGGAAAAACCTGATTACGAGACGGCAGTCAAGTTCGTCAGCGAGGGCAACTACCTCTGGAACAGCGGCATCTTCCTCTGGACCTTGGACGGCATCATGCAGGCTTTCAAGCACTATCTGCCCGACATGGTCGAAGTGTTCGAGAAAGGCAAAAACCAGTTTGGCACACCCGAGGAGCAAGGCTTCATCGACGCGCATTTCATAGAAAGTCCCAACATCAGCATCGACTATGGCGTGATGGAGAAGTCGCCCGACACCTTCACCATCCCCGCCGACTTCGGCTGGAGCGACATCGGCACATGGGGCTCGCTGTTCACCCATGCCAAGAAAGACGACGCGGGCAACGCCTTACGCGGTAAGGTGGTCTCCGTCGACAACAGGAACACCATCATCAACATTGAGGAAGGCACCGAAGCCGTGGTGGAAGGCCTGGAAGACTACCTCGTGGCTTATCGCGACCACTCATTGTTGGTGTGCAAACTCCACGACGAGCAACAAATCAAGGTTTGGATTGAAGGTTTGAAATGATGGAAGCGCAGCCGTTGGTATCGGTCATCATGCCATGCTACAACATGGAGAAATACGTTGCCGACAGCATCGCTTCTGTTGTGAGACAGACCTATCCCCATTGGGAGCTCCTCATCGTTGACGATGCCTCAACCGATGGAACAGTCGAAATAGTCAAAAACCTGTGTAACAACGACGATAGGATTCACTTCGAGGTCAAGGCCAAACATTCAGGCATTGCCGACACCCGCAACCAATGCATACAAATGGCCCAAGGCCGATTTCTGGCCTTCCTCGATGCCGACGACATCTGGCACCCCGAAAAGCTTGAAACACAAGTAAGGTTCATGCTGGAAAACCATGTGGGATTCACTTATTCGACCTACGACTGGATTGACGAAGAGGGGAACACCCTCAACAAATCCATCAACACCATCGGCCATTTGGATTATGAGACCTACCTGCGCAACACCATCATTGGCTGTTCGACAGTCGTCGTCGACAAAACCATTGTGGGCAAAGTCGTCGTCCCTCGTTTTCGCACCAGCGAAGACACCGCCACATGGCTCGACATCTTGAAACAAGGACATTTGGCCTACGCCATTGACCAACCACTGGTGTCATACAGAATCAGAAGGAGATCGGCAAGTTCAAACAAACTGAAAGCCGCTGCCGACCTATGGAAAGTGTATCGTCGCCACGAAAAAATCCCCTTTTTCAAGGCCTTGCATTATTTCAGCTGTTATGCCTTCAACGCCATAAAAAAAAGACTGTGATGAGCGATTGGAACTACTATCTCTATAGGAATGCCTGGCGTTTTTATGGGCCACCCCACGAAGAGCAAAAGCTTGAGAAAGAATCCTATAGCAACCTTCTTCAGATGGGCGGATTGCTGGTCAGAAACACGTATGATTTCGATTGCAAGGAAGAAACCTCCTTTTGGTACGTCATCAAAGAATCATTTCAAGGATTGTCAGACCTTTCGTCAAACGAAAGAAACAAGATCAGACGTGCCCTTCAAGTGTTGACCTTTGAGAGAATCGACATAGACCTTTTAAAGTCGAAAGGATGGGAAATCCTTCAAGCCACCTATTCGGACTACGCTGTCAAAGATAGGCCGATGTCGGAAACCGTTTTCCTGGACTATCTTTCAGACTGCGAAAAGAACGACTTCGACTATTGGGGGGTTTTCGATCAAGGTCGGCTTATCGGATTCTGTACGGTATGGATATGGTTACCAAACTGTTGCGAATATGGCCTTATCGGTTTGTTGCCCGAATACAAGCACAACAACAGCTATCCATACTATGGCCTTTTTTACCACATGACGGCGTTTTATCTAGGAGAAAGGAAGTTTCGCTACGTCGCAGATGGAGCGCGTTCCATCACCGAACACTCCCATATCCAAGAATTCCTCATCCAAAACTTCCACTTCCGCAAGGCCTACTGCCACCTGTCGGTGCATTACAAGTGGTGGATGAAAATCGCGGTAAATGTTTTGTACCCATTCCGAAAAACCATTCCTTTGCCGCGCATTAAGGCAATTCTCAACATGGAGGCCATGCAGCGTGGAGAAAAATGAATACTATAGATTGGTATGAAAGAGCAAAACCACATCGCCAATGTTGTCAACAGCAAGTTTTATCCTCTGTGGCTGTTTTTCGTCTCCTTTGTTTTCGTGACGCTATTCTCGCGCTCCACTTCGTTTTTATATGTTTTTGAGGGAGCCGACCCGTCCATTTTCAAGCAAATGGGCCGAGCCATCCTTGAAGGCAAAATCATGTATGTCGACTATTTCGACAACAAAGGTTGCTTGTTGTATTTCATTCATGCCTTAGGACTCTGGCTTGGCGGTAATGCCGCTTTACTTGTCATGCAAGCTATCTCATTGGCTATCACTCTGTTGATATGGGACAGAATGCTTGCGCTTTTCCGCAGTCCACGCCAACGCTTGACGAGCCTCACCGTGGCTTTGTTTCTGCTGTTTTGTTTCTATGGCGCTGGCGACCAAACCCAAGAATGGTGTTTGCCCCTCATCTCCTATCCTTTGCTGGTTTTTCTCCGCGCCCACCATTCGAAAACCGAGATTCGGCCAATGCAGATGCTCGCCATCGGTGTTTGTTCCGGCATCATCACCTTCATACAAATCAACAACGCCTGCGCGTTTTTGGGATTCATCGCTTATCTCTGGATTCAGTTTTTGGCAAAAAAGGAGTTCAAGAAACTGTTTCAAAGCATCGGATGCTTCATGATAGGTTGGCTGATCATAGCAGTGCCGTGTGTGCTTTATTCCTATATTCAGGCAGGGTGGCATGGCATTTATGAAATGGTCTACGCTTCATTCCTTTCCAATTTCGAGTATATGGGCAACCAATGGAAGCCACGCTGGGTTTATGTGGTACCTTACTGTTTGTTTCTTCTTTCCCTCACGGCATGGCTCATCATGACTTTCCGCAAGACCAAGGAATTATGGATTCCTTCACTCCTCTCCATCCTGCTATTCGTTGGCACTTTTGGGAGGCTATGCAACGCGTTTTATCTGATTGCTTTGTTGCCCCTATGCGTCATGTTGCTTACTGCCCTCGACTTCGCCGAAAACAAGCTTGCCAAAATCGTGACAAGCGTCATGATGTTGGCGTCGTTGGCTTTTTACGTGGGCAACAACGCCAAAGACTTGTTGTTCCAAAACAAGAAACAATCGGCCATTTACGAACAATTCCACCACTGTATCGAGACCATTCCTGAAACCGACCGCGACTCCATATACAACTACAACCTGTTTTGGCATGGTGCCAGCATGATGGAACACGAAAGACACCTCCAGAGCAATCGCGTCTTGTTCACTGCTTTGGTGTTCACGTTGCCCACGCTGTGGAAGGAAGAAACCCAGAAGACACTCAGGCCACCGAAATGGATCATGCTTTCGTTCGACAAACCCTACATAACCGACGATGCATATTACATAGTGGAAAACTACGAGATGGTGTGCACTTTCATGTACGACTACAATATACTACAGAAACCAAAGATTGGGGAAACGTTCCAAGTCTACCTCTACCGTCGCAAAGACTGAACCACACAGCCCCAGAGGGGCGACGGATACTAAGCAGGCGACGCCAGTCCCTGCTTTTTATGCCGCAAGGCATAAAAAAACCCCGTAGAAACGGGGAGAATCTACGAGGCCAAAAAATTAATAACATGAAACATAAAAATTGCGCCCCCTTCAGGACTTGAACCTGAGACCCCCTGATTAACAGTCAGATGCTCTAACCAACTGAGCTAAGGAGGCTGCACAATGTCACAGAACTTATCTCTGTTTTGCGGTTGCAAAAGTACAGCTTTTTTCATTACCCACAACAGTTTTCAACCAAAATTTTTCAAATATTTTCTATTTTTCTGTAAATCAATGAGAAAAATTTTGTCTGTAGTGATGGTTTTCCCTAAAGAAAAGCCCACGCATTAGAATAATTCCTATCTTTGCACAAAATTGAATCTTGAATATTAAATCTTTGAATCCCCAATGAAGAAAATCCTCGGAATCGGCAGCGCCTTGGTCGACATCCTGACCCAGCTGCCCGACGAACAAATCCTCAATGAATTGAACCTGCCCAAAGGCAGCATGACCTATGTGAACGCCGACGACATCGTCAGCATCGGACAACGGCTGGAACAACAATATGGCAACCAACGCGCCTCGGGCGGCTCGGCAGCCAATACGATGAGCGGGCTGGCCCGTCTCGGTATCGAAGCGGGTTTCCTCAGCAAAATCGGCCACGACGAAGTGGGCGAATTCTTCAAAAAACAAATGGTGGAAACCAACGTGAAACCTCAATTGTTGACCACGACAACGCCCTCAGGTCGCGTCATCGCCATGGTGACACCCGACGGCGAACGCACCTTCGCCACCTGCCTCGGTGCCGCAGCCGAGATGCGTGCCGACGACATCACAGCCGAACTCTTCGACGGCTGGGACATCTTCTACGTGGAAGGCTACCTCGTGGCCAACCCGACAATGCTCAGAAAAGCCATCGAGACGGCCAAAGCCAAAGGCTTGACCATTGCCATCGACCTGGCCAGCTACAACGTGGTCGAAGAGAGCCGCGACTTCCTTATGGAACTGGTCGAAAACTACGTCGACATCGTCTTCGCCAACGAGCAAGAAGCCAAGGCCTTGACAGGTTTGGAACCCGAAGCAGCACTGCATTTCATCGCCGACCGCTGCCAAATCGCCGTAGTGAAAGTGGGAGCCAAAGGTGCTTTCGTGCAACGTGGCAACGAAATCGTCAGCATCCCACCCATGCAAGCCGATGTGGTCGACACCACGGGCGCTGGCGACATGTGGGCCGCCGGCTTCCTCGCCGGACTCGTCAAAGGCGAAAACCTAGAAAAATGCGGCATGATGGGCGCCATCGTGGCCAAAAACATCATCGAAGTGGTTGGCGCCAAAATGGACGAGCAACGCTGGGGTAAAATTCATGAAGCCATAGCAACGCTGTGATGTGAGATTCCCTTTAATTCATATTTTATTGAATTCTTGTTTGAAGGTATCATTATATTTTGTACCTTTGCGCCCACTATAGTAATTTTCGCGAAAAATAAATATTTAATAATTAGCTAGTTAAATAAAAAATGAAGGAATTCCAGACAAAAGACATCCGCAATGTTGCCCTCATCGGTGCAGCAAAGTCGGGTAAGACCACGCTTGCCGAAAACATGCTTTTCGAAGGCAAGC
>CAMUYT010000093.1 GCA_947164955.1 uncultured Bacteroidales bacterium
CATGGACCCCGATGGTATCGACAACCCCAAGTATAACTTCACTATTGTTTCCGTGTTTGATCACATCGATCCCGCTACGGGTGACTCTATCTTCGTCAACGACACTACGGGCTTCTCCCAAGTGGTCGACGAGAGCATCAACGGCGTGAACTTCGGCAACGGCATCGTCGATGACGAACGTTTTGGTATGCGCCGCTTCGTGTATCACAACAACAGCTCGGCCGATAACGGTGACCCGAACACTGCTCCTCAATACTACAACTACCTCCGTGGTATTTGGAAGAACGGTGCCAAGATGCGTTACGGTGGTAATGCTTACACGGGTTCCGACGTTGTCGGTCCTGAATGCGACTTCATGTTCCCTGGCGATTCCGACCCGTGGAACTGGGGTACTGGTGGCATCAATCCTAATGGTGGTTACAACCAAGATGGTCTGTACTGGACCGAGGAACAATGCCAAAACGCTCCTAACGACCGTCGTTTCATGCAGTCGGCAGGCCCCTTCACCCTTGAACCTGGCGCTGTCAACTACATCACCTTCGGTGTGCCGTGGGCTCGTGCCACTTCTGGCGGTGCCATGGCTTCCGTCGAACTGTTGCGCGTGGTTGACGACAAGTGCCAAGCTTTGTTCGACAACTGCTTCAAGGTCATCGATGGCCCCAGCGCTCCTGATTTGACCATCCGCGAGCTCGACCAACAGCTCATCGTTTACCTCTCGAATGCTCCCCTTTCCAACAACTATAAGGAAGGCTACATCGAACTCGATCCTGAAATTCCGGTTTCGCGTGTCGATACTGAAGTCCATAAAGACACTGTCATGGAAATCACTCCTCACGGTGATACTGTGTATATTCCTCACGAAGAAGAGGTCACCGTTGAGACCTTATACGATAGGTACTATCGTTTCGAGGGTTATAAAGTGTATCAGTTGGCCAATGCTGAAGTGGGTGCCGATGAGCTGAGCAATACCGACAAGGCTCGTCTGGTGTTCCAATGCGACGTTCGCAATGGCGTTTCCACACTTATCAATTATGAGTTTGACGAATCGCTCCATGCCAATGTGCCTGTGCAGAAAGTCGTTGCCGGCGACGGTGGTATCACCCACAGCTTCGTGTTGACTAATGACCAGTTTGCTCAAGGTGACAACCCGAACCTGGTCAACCACACCACCTATTATTATATGGCCGTGGCTTATGCTTACAACAACTATCTGACCTACAACCAAGACGACGCTCTGGGTCTCCTTGGCCAGAAGAAGCCTTACCTCGAAGGTAGAAAGAACATCCAAATCTATTCGGCTGTTCCTCATAAGACCATCAACGGTACGGTGTTGCGTTCTGCCTATGGCGACAGCCCTGCTATCACCCGTCTGGTTGGCGTTGGCAATGGTGGCAACGAGCTTGAACTCACTCAAGAGACCATCGACGAGATCATGAGCAAGCCGATCGCTTCCGAGACCAACCGTTTCGGTAGCCCCGACTACCCGATCGCTTACCATCCCACCTATGAGGCTGGTTATGGTCCTATCAACGTCAAGATTATTGACCCGCTGAATGTGAAGTCGCACAGCTATGAACTCAGCTTTGGCGAGATGTATGAACAATACACCCACAACATCACGGGCGATCCCGACATCCAAGGCGACTCTGCCGCTCGTATGGTGAACCACTGGTGGTTGCTCGACAAGGACGAGCCGTTGGAAGAAGGTGTCAACCCGTGCAGAGGCGACACGACCACCATCTACGACAACGAGCAGATGTTCATCGACAAGGGTATATCCATCACCATCGCCCAAACCTACGACATTGGTCGCATCTGGGTCGGTAAGTACTATAACGACTCAGGTAATGACGAAGATCCTTGGAAGGACTATCAGACTGTGGTGGCCCCCAATAACGGTGTGATTACTTCGTCTATTGAATTCCAAAAGCCCGATTCAGTTTGGTTGGATGGTATCCACGATGTGGATGTGCCTGGCCTTGACCTGAACTGGATCCGTTCTGGAACGTATGTTGACATGAATGATAATGGTGCAGTGAACAACGACTACTCCATGTCTTCCGCAACGAACTCACACGGTGCCAGTAAGCCTTGGGACCCGACAGAAGACTTCGAGAAGCTGGCCAACCGCACTTGGGCACCCGCCTTGTTGGCGACCTATTCCAAGCAAGGTAGCAACATCAGCCCTGGTCCTATGTATTCGGCTAATGCTCGCTATGACGAAGGCTTCAAGCAAACCGCAAGTATCGACATCGTGTTCACCGCCGACAAGAGCAAGTGGACCCGTTGCCCCGTCATCGAGATGTGCTTAGACAAGAACCTCTCCGAAGGCAAGACCGAACGTTTCTTCCTGCGTCGTCATGCTTCCATCGACAAGAACGGTAATCCGTATACTGGCACTTGGGATTGTAAGACCAACGACCTCGTTGTTGACAACAACCCGGCCGACCCGAATGCTGAAGGCACTGCTTATGCCAGCACCAACGAGGAAGATGCCAACTTCATCGCTCCTCAAGGTATGGGTTGGTTCCCCGGCTATGTCATCGATGTTGAAACCGGTATGCGTCTCAATGTGGCTTATGGTGAAGACTCCTATCTTGAAGACATGAATGGTCGCGATATGATCTTCAATCCCGCCAAGCTGCAGAAGCTTACGGTTGAAGACAACTCCGGCCTTTTGCAAGCAAACGACCCGGCCATTTATCGTGGTGCCGACGCTGAGCCTGTCTTCGGTGGTAAGCACTTCGTGTACATCTGGCGTGCCGACTCCATTGCCATGCCTGCCACTTCTACATGGAAAGACATGAAGAACTTCGGTTACGATGGCGGTCAGCTGTTGTTCAACTCCTTGAACTTCATCCAGAATATGAACAATGGTCAAAATGTGATGAACACGAGCTTCTACAAGCTGTTGATGTGGGTTGGTATGCCGATGGGCATTGAAGGTATGACCTGGTTGCCCGAAGGCAATGACTGCCGCATCCGTATCCGCTTGGCCAAGCCTTATGCTCCTGGTTATGGCTGCTCCCTGCAGACCCCCAACGAGGACCTCAACATCAACGACTACAATCCGAAGTATAGCTTCAGCATTGAAGGTTGGGATCCGGTTGAGAACGATCCTGCCAAGACCGAGAGCGATCTCGACCTGGTTACTGTGGTGCCCAATCCTTACTATGCCTACAACCGTTACGAAGGCAACGCCCTTACGAATAGGGTGAAGATTACCAACCTGCCCAATAAGTGCGTGGTTTCCATCTACACTTTGAGCGGCACTAAGGTGCGCCAGTTCCGTAAGGATAACGAAGAGCCAAGCATTGAATGGGATTTGACGAACTTCGCCAATACCCCCGTGGCCAGCGGCTTCTACTTGATTCACGTCAAGGATTTGACCAGTGGCAGCGAACGCACCATCAAGTTCTTTGGCGCCATGCGTGAAGTTGACCTGAACACATTCTAAACAATGTAATTGCTAACCGTAAATAATTTATCATCATGAAGAAATCATTTAGATATATCGTATTGAGCTTCGTAGTCCTTATGGGATTAAGTGCTCCTCAAGCATTTGCAGGAAACAAAGACCGTTCAGGCCAAGCTGGCGCTTCCGAGTTGTTGATCAACCCTTGGGCAGCTTCCTCGGGTTGGGGCAATGCTGGCATGTCGTTCGTGCATGGCGTTGAAGCCATCTACGGCAACGTGGCTGGTATCAGTGCCTGCCGCACGCTGGACGTGAACTTCACTAACACTTGGTGGCTGCAGGGCGTTGGCAACGACACCCGCATTGCCTCCTTCGGCTTCTTGGCCCGCGTAGGCGAGTCGAGCGTGTTGGGTCTTTCATTGATGACATTCAGCATTGGTGAAATCCAAATCACCACTCCCGACAACCCCGATCCGGGTACCCTCGGTACCTTCAAGCCCAACTTGATGAACATCAACCTGTCGTTCGCCAAGTCTTTCTCCAACAGCATCAGCGGCGGCTTCAACTTGAAGATCATCAGCGAGTCGATTAAGGATATGGGCGGTGTCGGCGTGGCTCTTGACGCTGGTATCCAGTATGTCACTGGTCCGTTTGATAACGTGCACTTCGGTATCACCTTGAAGAACATTGGACCCACCATGAAGTTCTCTGGCGACGGTCTTTCGTTCAAGGCATTCCTTATGGATGGTAGCACGAACCAGTTCACTATTGTCCAACGTGTCGACGACTTCGAGTTGCCCACCCAGTTGAGCATTGCTGCTGCCTACGACTTCCTGTTTGCTGAAACCAACAGAATCACCATCGCTGGTAACTTCTGCTCCAACTCGTTCACCAACGACCAGCTCACCGCTGGCCTTGAGTACAGCTGGAAGGAAATGTTTTCGGTTCGTGCCGGTTACACCTGGGAGAAGGGTATCTGGGCCAAAGGTGGCGCCCTTGACTCCGACGAATGCATGAACCTTAACCGTGGCCTCAGTGCTGGTGTTTCGATCAACGCGCCGCTGTCGAAGAAGGAAGATGCCATGAGACTCGCGATTGACTATTCCTACAGACACACCTACACCTTTAATGGTACGCACAGCGTCGGCGCAAGAATTATTTTCTAAATCTGACGCAGATTCGGAAATAATTCGTATTTTTGCAGTCGCAAAACAAAAGAAGACCCTTATTTCGGTAAGGGTCTCTTTTTTGCAACCTTTTTGAGAATGAACAAAATGTACTAACCATGTCAGAAATCAAATACTTTACCCCTGAAGGGTTACAAAAGCTCAAAGACGAACTCGACGACCTCATTCTGCGCGAGCGTCCACGCATTGTACAGGCCATTCAAGAAGCACGCGATAAGGGCGACCTGTCGGAGAACGCCGAATACGATGCCGCCAAGGAAGCTCAAGGCCTCTTGGAAGCCAAAATCGCCGAACTGCAAGACCTCATTTTCAATGCACGCATTCTCGACGAGTCGAAGATGGACAACTCGAAAGTTTTGCTATACTCGACAGTGAAGATCAAGAACGTGAAGTCGGGCATGACGATGACCTATGCCATCGTGCCTGAGAAAGAAGCCAACTTCAAAGAGGGCAAGCTCTCCATCAACTCGCCCATTGGTCAAGGTCTGTTGGGCAAACAAGTCGGCGAAGTGGCAGAGATACAGGTGCCTGCTGGCAAGGTGCAGTTCGAAATCATCGAAATTACCCGTTAAAAGCACTGTGTTATGGCTACCATTTTCACAAAAATCGTGAAAGGGGAAATCCCTTGCTATAAGATTGCCGAAGACGATCGTTTTTTCGCCTTTATGGATATCAACCCTGTGGCCGTGGGTCACACATTGGTCATTCCCCAGCATGAAGACGACTACATCTTCAACCTCGCTGACGAAGAGCTCGGCGCCATGATGGTCTTTGCCAAGAAAGTGGCCAAGGCCATCGAAAAAGCCGTGCCTTGCAAACGTATTGCAGTGGCTGTTATCGGTTTGGAAGTGCCGCATGCCCATATCCACCTCATCCCGATTACCCAAGAGGGCGACATGGACTTCAAAAAACATGTCAAGATGAGCGAAGAAGAGTTCCGCGAAGTGCAGAAACACATTGTGGAAAACATTTGATGATTATTTTATACGAAGGAAACGCAGGATTTTGGGATGTATTCTCACGATTCTGCGTTTTCTGCGTGATATAAATCCCATCCAATACAGATTATTTCAGTATCTTTGCCGCAAATACGTTTATCATGAGAAAACATCTGCTTTTGATACTGTTTCTTTGCGTGGCTATGGGACTTTTTGCCCAATACTTCGACTTGCCTTGCGACAATGTCAACTATCGTCCTGAGGTGCAAACCGTGTTGCTCTATGCCGATGGCAACCAGCTAAACGATCCCATCGTGCCGTTGGAGGACATGATGGGTCGCCTTACGCTCTCGTTCGACATCATCGACGGTGAGGGCGAAGTGCTCAACTACACCTTCATCCATTGCACCCATGACTGGCAGCCTAGCGACATCCAACGCGTCCAATATGCTGCCGGCTTCGATTCGGATCGGCTCGATGACTACGCCTTTTCGCGCAACACGCTCATCGATTATGTCAACTATCAGTTACAATTCCCTAACGATGACATGGCGCCGATGCTTTCGGGCAACTATCTCCTCATTGTGTATGGCGACGACTTGAGCGACCTCTATTTCACTCGCCGGTTCATGGTCCTTGATGAGAAGGCCCATGTGGGCGCAACAGTGCCCCGTTATCCCGACGAATTGGCCTTCACCGACACCCATCAGCAACTGAACATAAGTGTGGACATCAATAACTATCTGACGGGCAACACACAGCAATACAGCTCGCTGACCATTCGCCAAAACGGGCGTTGGGATAATGCAGCCGTGGGGCTGAAACCCACATTTGTCTATCCTGACCGTATCTCCTTTGAACACCATCCACTCACTGTCTTTGAGGCTGGTAACCAATACCGTCGCTTCAATACAAGCAATTTCTATTTCCAATCGGAAAACCTTGCCCATATCCGGCAGACTGACGAGTCGTTTGTAATCGATATTGCCACTTGCATGTCGCGAGCACATCAAGCCTACACCTCCTATGAGGACATCCATGGTGAGAAGTTTGTCTATGTGGAAGACGAGAACCTTGACAACAATACAGAAGCCGACTATTGCCGCGTCAATTTCTTCTACCAAAGCGAGGCACCATTGACGCACGAAGACCTTTATATCATGGGCGCCCTCAATGATTGGCGCTTCGACGAAAGCAACAAGATGCGCTACGACTACCGCTTGCATGGCTACACCTGCTCGATGGTGCTTAAGCAGGGCTACTACAACTTCATGTTTGCCACCATCGACCGCAAGACAGGCCAGATAGGCACCGACCTGACCGCGGGCAACCATTGGGAAACCAACAACGTCTACAAGTTGTATTTCTATTATTACAACGCCATCAAAGGCTACGATGAACTGATTGGCTATACCACGGTGAATTCACATTAATACACACCGAGAGATGTTTTTTTATTATACGCAGAACTTTCCGGACACAAATTAGGCATCGCTTTGCGCTTCCCATAATTGACTTCGTCGAATCTATGATTTCTGCGATTTCTGCGTGCTAAAAACAATTCCATGAGCGACTCACGAATCACCCTTTTTGCCGAGGTTCTGCTGCCTATTCCCGTGCCAGGCACCTTCACCTATCGCGTGCCGTTCGACTTGAACGAACATGTTCGCGTGGGTCAACGGGCCGTGGTGCAGTTTGGCAAGACCAAAATCATGTCGGGGCTCATCGTCAGTTTGACGGAGAAAGTTCCTTCGGTGGAGGTGAAATTCCTGATGGACTTGCTCGACGACCAGCCTTTGGTCAACGAAAAGCAGCTGAAGTTCTGGGACTGGGTGAAGACTTACTACATGTGCCATCCTGGCGAGGTGATGCAAGCCGCCTTGCCTTCCGCCTTGAAGCTCAGCAGCGAAACTACCGTGGCCCTTTCGCCTGACTACGTTCTCGATTCGGTGGCTTTGAACGACTTCGAATACCTCATTGTGGAAGCCCTGCAAATCAAGCCCAAGATTGCCATCAGCGAGGTGAGCAAGATCATCGGTTTCAAGAAAGTGATGCCACTTGTCCACTCGATGATGGAAAAAGGCATCCTTGTGATGGAGGAGGAACTCAACGAGAAATACAAGGCCAAATACGAGCGGTTTGCACGCCTTGCGGCTGAATACCGCGACGAGGCCAAGCTGCAAGAGCTGATGGACCATCTGACCAAACGTGCTTATAAGCAATTGGAAGTTTTGCTCGCTTTCATCACCTTGGGCGGCAATGCCGACAACGAAATCCTAGTGAAAAACCTTTTGGAGAAAGCCAACGCGACTTCTACAATCCTGAAAGCGATGGCCGAGAAGGGCATTTTCGAAGTCTATGAACGCAAGGTGAGCCGACTGAAGGAGTTCAAGGTGCAAACCGATGTGGATTCGATACAACTCACTGAGGCCCAGCAGAAAGCTTATACGGAAATCAAGCAGGGTTTTGAAATCAACAAGCCCGTTTTGCTTCATGGCGTGACCTCCAGCGGCAAGACGGAGATTTACATCAAGCTTATCAAGGAAGCAATTGACAAGGGGAAGCAGGTTTTGTATTTGCTGCCCGAAATTGCCCTCACTGCACAGATTATCAATCGCTTGAAGGAATATTTCGGTGACCGTTTGGGCGTGTACCATTCGCGATACGGCATCAACGAAAGGGTGGAGGTGTGGCAGCAGGTGCGTGACTTTGAACAGATGCGTTCTGAAAAGCAACAAATCATCATAGGATCGCGCTCGGCTATCTTTTTGCCTTATTCCGACATTGGGCTGATTATCGTCGACGAGGAGCACGACAGCAGCTTCAAGCAAATCGACCCTGCGCCGCGCTATAACGCCCGCGATGCCGCTATCGTGTTGGCCGCCATGCACAAGGCGAACATCGTCTTAGGCTCGGCCACACCCTCGTATGAAAGCTATTACAACGCCTTGAGTGGGCGTTATCATCTCGTGGAAATCACGGAGCGTTTCGGCGGCGTGCAGATGCCCGAAATCATCCTCAGCGACATGCGCGTGGAGCGTCG
>CAMUYT010000094.1 GCA_947164955.1 uncultured Bacteroidales bacterium
CCTGCTTCATGTAGTCGCCAGCCAAGATGCCAAGACCGCCCGAATAGATCTTAAGGCTCTTCATCAGGCCATATTCCATGCTGAAATAGGCGATGAGGTCCTTTTGCTGCGTGGGCTGCGCCATGTAGGCAGTGAACTGGTCGTACACCTTATTTAATTGTGCGATGAAATCCTCGTTGTTCTCCAAATCCTTGATTTGCTCAACGGAAAGGCCCTCCATCATGGCGACAGGGTTGTGCTCGGTGGCCTTCCATGCCTCGGGGTCGATGCTCTCAAACAGCTCGATGGCGTCCACATTCCAACACCACCAGATGTTGCGCGACAGTTCCTCTAGTTTCCGCATCTCAGTGGAATAGACCGGTTTCACCAGCACCTTCTTCCAACTGGGGTTGTCGTTCTTTTGGTAGACCACCTCGTGCATCATGTCGGCATACGGGATAGGTTCTAGCATATAATGGCGGCCCGACGATTTCTCGAGTGCCACATCCCAAGCCTTTTGATAGCTGGCAATCAAGTCTTTCCACAACAATTTCTCCGACACTTCGAGTGCCGACTCGGAGACCTTCGCCATGCCTTTATCGGTCATCTCCAAGAAATGGCGTATGGCTTTGACTATGTCGTCAATCACCTTATTAACATCACCCTCCTCGCGCGGCACTACGGTGACCGATTCGTTGCCCTTGCACTCCTGCATGACGAACTTGCCGAAGCCTGAGACGTCGGAGGTCAGGGTCGGGATGCCCATTGAGACGCTCTCCAGCGGGGTGTAGCCCCAAGGCTCGTAATACGACGGGAACACCGAGAAGTCGAAAGCGGTGAGGAACTCGGAATAGGTCAGGTTGAAGATGCCATCGTTACCATTAAGATAAGCGGGCACAAACATCACCTTCACCTTGTCGTTGGCATCGTTCTGCAAACCCGAGTTACGCAGCGTGTTGAGGATGGCGTCGTTTTCATATTCAAAGATATGGTGCGTGGCGGGGAAGTCGGTGTGTCCCATGATGGCGTTGGTGCCATCGAGGCGGTGTTGCAAATCCTTCGAAGGACCCGCGATGTTGGCGGGAACAGCAATCACGCCGACCACCGTGCGTGGCAGGTTCTTGTCCTCGTTGAGACGGCGCAAAGCCTCAATGAAGAGGTCGATGCCCTTGTTCTTGAACTCATAACGTCCGCTGTTGATGACCATGAGACAATTGCGATCGATGGTTTCACCACAGAGCGTGTCGACGATCTTCAGCACCTTCTCGCGCACCTCCTTGCGCTTTTCGGCAAAGCCCTCACCGTCTTTACGCAGCGGGTGGTCGATGCCGTTCATCGTCACCACGTCGGGCTTACGGTAAAGGAACTGCTCGCACTCTTGTGCCGTGATGTCGCTCACCGTAGTGAAGGCGTCGGCATTCTTGGCCGCCTTCTGCTCCATCGACTGCTGCGAGACGATGTTGAACTGCATGGCCATCACCGAAGGCAGGTAGGTCTTCAGGTTGTCGTAGAGCGGCAGGCCGTTGCCCGAGATGGCACGACCGAGGTAAGTGGCATGAGTGGTGAACACAGTGGCGATATGCGGGCAATGCTCTTTCAGATAGAGTACGCCCGAGCCCGTCATCCACTCGTGGAACTGCGCCACGATATGGGTGACCTGTTGCAGGTTGAAGTTGACGAAACTCTCAATCACCTGACCGGCGGCATAGCCGAAAAGCACCGGCTCGATGTAGTCCCACTGGCCACGAATGCTGTCGAGCTCGTATTGCTCCCACAGATGACCGAGAATCTCATTCTTAGTCTGATAGAGCGGTGTGTAGTCCACCAAGATGGCGATGGGGTTGCTCTCGATCTTCCAATGACCGATGCGGAATTTCAGGCCTTGTGCCAACGCCCTTTCGCGCCACTCGGGAAAGAGTTCGTTGTCTTCTACAAAATACAGGGACTCATGTGCTTCCTTGACCACATCCGGACCAACCGTGATATAGTGGTCGTTCAGCAATTGGCGCATTACATTCGACTTCGTGGAGAGCACCGTATAGATACCGCCCACCATGTTGCACACTTCCCAACTGGTTTCAAACAGGTATTCGGGGTTTTTCATTCAGGGGTATTTAAGATTTAATATTTAAAGATTTAATATTCAAGATTTTACATATTTTCACTTTTCCAAAAGTGATTTTTGTATCAATTTTCGCTTTTCCAAAAGTGATTTTTTGTAATCATTTATTAATCAACACTTTCTACGACTTCTTTTTTGCGTTTCGAGAGTTTCTGCACGCGGTCGGCGAAGTCGGTGAGGACATTCATGTAGTTGACGTAGGCATCGTAGGGCGATGCGTAATGGTTGAAATACTTGTGCACCACACCGTCCGACAGCCACTTCGTGCACATGTAATAGAAGTGGTCGGAGGTTTGGAGCATGGTCCAATCCTGCTGCAGTTCCTCGTCCTTGATGCGATGCACCTTGGCTGTGAGGTCGTAAAGGGCGCGATAGGCGTCGTCCTGCAAGGGGTTGCCGAGCCAAGCCGTGAGGTCGCGCTCCTCGTCGCTCCATGAGAGCACGTTGGGCACGTTGACCGCGCTCACCGGCTGCAAGGTCTTGGCCAACTCCTGCGGCGTGGCAAACTTGAACTTGCTGCCTTCCAGAACCGCCTTGGGCAGGCGTTCCATGAAGTCGAAGATGCCCGTCTCGGCCTGCTGGTGCTCGCCGAAAGTCTCGTAGTCCATGAAGATGTTGACCACTTCTTCCTCTTCCGGCAAGGCATTGAGCCAGCTGACGAAATCCTCGGTTCGGAAACCGTCCTGCACGAAGCGGAAGGCAATCTCGTCGCTGAACTTGAAGTTGCGCAGCAGCACCTTCAGCTTCGGGTTGATGGCGTTGGCGTACATGTAGTTGGGGCTCTTCCAGCCCAAGATGTGCTTCGCGCCTTCGGTGAGCATGAGGTTGTAGCCCATGTCGGCCACCGTCGCCCCGATTTCGTCGCTGTAGATCAGCTCGGTGTTGCGGAAGGTCTTCGGCGTGACGCCAAACACTTCCTTCATCTTGCGCTTGTGGGCCAGCACTTGCCGTTTGAACTCGTCGGGGTTGTTGAGCGAGGCGAGGCTGTGGGCGTAGGTCTCCGAAAGCACCTCCACCCTACCCGTGGCCACCAGTTTCTGGAAGCTCTCAAGCACCTCGGGTGCATATTGCTCCATCTGCTCGATGACGACACCCGAAAACGAGAACGCCACCTTGAATTGGTCGCCCAGTTGTTCGATTTGCCGCATCAGCAGCTCATTCATGGGCAGGTAGCATTTCTCCGCCACACGCCGCATGATCATGCGGTTGCTGTAGTCGTCGTAGTAATAGTGTTTCTTCCCAATCTCGAAGAAACGATACGTGCGCAGCCTATAGGGCTGATGCACTTGGAAATAGAAACAGATTGATTTGCTCATATCGTTTGTTTTTTTATTATTCGTTAATTAAACCACTGACTCATACACCGCCTTAATCTTCTTCGCGGCCAGTTCCCACTTGAGGCTGTCCACCTCGTCCTTGCCTTCGTCCTTGAAGCAGTCGGCCAGGGGCTTGTAGTGGCACAGGGCGTAGATGGCGTCGGCCAGGCCGTTGATGTCCCAGAAGTCGACCTTCAAGGCGTGCTTTACCACCTCCGAAACGCCCGACTGCTTGCTGATGACCACAGGCACGTTGAGGCGCATGGCCTCCAACGGCACGATGCCGAACGGCTCGGAGATGGACGGCATGACGAACACGTCGGTCATGGCAAACATCTGGTCGACGGCCTCGCCCTTCAGGAAGCCCGTGAAGTGGAAATGGCTGCCCATGCCCAACTGCGCCACGCGACGGATCATCTTCTCCAACATGTCGCCCGTGCCCGCCATCACGAAGTGGATGCTCGGGTCAACTTGGTGAATCTTGTAAGCCGCCTCGATGAAATATTCCGGTCCTTTCTGGTAGGTGATTCTGCCAAGGAAAGTCACCACCTTGGCATCCAAGCCACTGCGCTCGTACTCCGACTTGGGCTTGTCGTTAGGCTCGACGGCGTTGTGCACCGTGACGACCTTGTTCGGGTCGATGCCGTATTTCTCGATGACGATGTTGCGCGTCAGGTTGCTCACCGTGATGACGCGGTCGGCGGCTTCCATGCCACGTCGCTCAATGGCGTAAACATCCGTGTTGATGTTCTCGCCCGATCGGTCGAACTCGGTGGCGTGCATGTGCACCACGAGCGGTTTGCCCGTGGTCTCCTTGGCCGCGATGCCTGCCGAATAGGTCAGCCAGTCGTGGGCGTGGATGACATCGAAGTCGTATTTCGTGGCCAACGACGAGCCAATCAAGGCATAACGCGCCACTTCTTCCATCAGGTTCATGCCGTATTTGCCCGAAAACTGGTAGTTGCGCGCAAACACCGACCCGCTGCGGTTGAAGTTCTCCACCACATGACGGTCGTATTCCAGCACGTTGGCGAACTCCTCCGGCCCGACATACGGGATGATGTTGGACCCGATTTCCATGTATTGCACACGCTCCCAATAACTTCTGTCGGCCTCATGGTCGATGTCGATGGTCACGTCGCTGGCGTTGAGCAGGCGGACGTTGCTTTCGTCCTCGTCGCCGTAGGCACGAGGCACCACAAACAGCACCTCAACGCCGTTCTTCGCCAAGCCTTTGGTCATGCCGTAGCAAGCCGTTCCGAGGCCGCCAGTGATATGCGGGGGAAACTCCCACCCAAACATCAAGACTCTCATTTTGAGCCTCCTTTCTTGTTTAATTCCTTGATAAGATAATGGAGATAAAGCAAAGCGCCCACGCTCGTCGACTGCGAGATGCAGCCACGCGCCTCGAAGGGCGGGTTGCCGTCGTAAATCTCCGAAATCGTCCCGATGCCGTTCTCCTTGATGGCCTCCTCGAAGCCGTTGTACAGATCCTCGAGATTGGACGCTGCCGACTTGCCATAAAGTTTCACGGCCAAATCAGCAAAGAAGGTAATCAGCCACGGGAATGCCGTGCCGTTATGATACGCCCGTTCACGCTCCGAGTGGTTGCCTATGGTGATGCCCTTATAATTCTCGTCATTGGGCGACAGTGAGCGGATGCCTCTTGGCGTCAACAACTCGGAAACAGTGATGTCGAAGGCACGTTTTTGCATCGTTTCGGTCATCGGCGTGTAAGGCAAGGCCGCCGCAATCAGCATATTGGGGCGCACCTGCGCGTTGCGCTCGTTGCTATTCACGTAATCGAAGAAGCTGTCGCAAGCCTTATTATAAAAGGTGTCGGCAAACGAGGCTTTCACCTTGTCGGCCAGTTCTCTCCATTTCTTCAGCGATGCGCTCTTCGGTTCGGCTGCTTCCAACAAATCAACCGCATAGCGCAAAGCGTTATACCACAACGCATTGACCTCAATGGCCAACCCTGTTCTCGGTGTCCAAGGTTTGCCTTGGGCGAAGACATTCATCCATGTCAAAGCCAAATCGCGGTTGCCGGCATAGAGCAGGCCGTTGTCCAAAGTATGCACATTGAAATCCGTGCCCGCTATAAAGCTTTCGAGAATGGTCGTCATGGGCTTCTTGTATTTCTTCCAGATGTCCTTCTTGTCCTTGCCGAGCATCTTTTCGTAGCGATGCAGCACATAGAAGAACCACAGCGGCGAATCGACTGCCGTGAAATACAAGCTCTTCTGGTAGTAGCGATGCGGGAAGAACGGCCCTTGCATCCTTGAAACAAGGTAGTCCACAGCCGCGAGGAAGGTCTTTTCATCGCCTTGTGCCAACGTGATGCCAGGCAAGGCAAGGAACGTGTCGCGACTGCACGAGCCAAACCACGGGAAGCCTGCCCAAAGTTTCGTGGCTTTTGCATCGCGGATGATGAACTGGTCGGCGGCCTTCAGCAGACAGTCTTCGTAACTTGTTTGAGGCAGCAAACGTTTCACCTCGGCCTCGCATTGCCGTTTGATGGCCGCAGGGTTTTCTTCTTGCAGGCTCACCGAGAGAATCACCGAGTCGCCTTGTTTCATCGTGAGTTCGAAGAAACCGGGGACAAACTGGTCCTCGGCGGCCTCATAGCCGCGTTCTTGCTCGCGGATGTAGAACATGTTGTAGTACCAATGCGGGATGTGCGTGTATTCCGCCGACCTGCTGAATTGCAGGAACAGCCGCGAATAGTCTTTGTAGAGTTGCCACGACGCGCCGTTTTTCACCAAGTCGACTTTGCGGCTGGCATCGTAGTTTTCGTGCGTGAGCATGTGGACGTTGCGGAAGGCCAAAAACGGCTGCACACGCAAAGTGATGGGCACCACGGCTTCGCGCAGGGTGTAGCGCACAAAGAGCCGCGCCTCGGTCGAGGAGAAAATCAGTTCCTTGTCGAGCACCACGTTGCCGATGCGGTAAGTGAGTTTCGGCATGGGGTCAGCGGTGAAGTCGCGGAGGTATTTGTGTCCACGCGGCGCGAAGATGCCGTCGGGGTACATGTGCACGCCAAGGTGGAACTCCTCCTTGTTCTCGATAATGGTCTCGTCGAGGCTCGACAGCAGCACGTGGTTGTTGTTGTCCAATTGTGGTTGCGGAACCACTAATAAACCGTGGTATTTTCGAGTGTTGCAGCCAATCACCGTGGTGGCCAGAAACGCCCCTTTTGCGTTGGAGCGCAACACCTCGCGGTTAAGCGTAAACTCAAGATTGACCAGTTTCTTTTTGTCCCAAGAGATGTAACTCATAGTATATCTTCGTGTTTATTTTTTCGTCTAAAGTGACTACAAAAATAATGTTTTTATTAATTGCAACCAAAAAACACACTTTTTTTATCTTTGCCAGCTCAAAATGACATTAAACTTACCAACCATGGCAAAAAAACTCATCAACATGATCGCATTAAGCGTAATCACACTGGCCTCGTGCAGCACGAAAAACGAGACTAAGACCGAGGCAGAACCTAAAAATCCTTTCCTCACGGAATACACCACAACTTTCCAAGTGCCACCGTTCGACCAAATCAAGAACGAGCACTATCTGCCTGCTTTTGAGGCGGGTATGAAGGAGCAATTGGCTGAAGTGGAGGCCATCGTCAACAATGCCGAGACACCCACTTTCCAGAACACCATCCTGCCCTTCGACAAGTCGGGCGAGACGCTGGACCGCGTCAGCAACGTGTTCTTCAACCTCAACGAATGCCTCACTAACGACGAGATGATCAAAATCGCCGAACAGGTGCTGCCCATGCTTTCCAAGCACAGCGACAGCATCATGATGAACCCGAAACTCTTCGAGCGCATCGACTATGTCTATCTGCACCGCAACGAAATGGGCCTCGACGACCAGCAAATTCGCGTGGTCGAGAAGTACGAACAAGACTTTGTGCGCAACGGCGCCGCCCTGCCCACCGACAAGCAAGAGGAACTGAGCAAAATCAACGAACAACTCTCGACTTTGAGCCTGCAATTCGGCAACAATTTGCTGAAGGAAAACGCTGGCTACAAGCTCGTCATCGAGAATGAAGCCGACCTCGCCGGCCTGCCCCAAACTAGTATCGACGCTGCTGCCGAGCAAGCCAAGGCCGACAGCATCGAAGGCAAATGGGTGTTCACCCTGAGCAAGCCCAGCCTCATCCCCTTCCTGCAATTTTCTGAAAGACGTGATTTGCGCGAACAGATGTACAAGGCCTACTACAACCGTGGCGACAACAATAACGCAAACGACAACAAACAGCTCATCAACGAGATGGTGAAACTGCGCGTGCAGAAAGCCAAACTCTTCGGCTACGACAACTATGCCGACTACGTTTTGACCGTCAACATGGCGCAAGACTCCAAGACCGTCGACAAGTTCTTGATCGACATCTTCAATCCCGCACAGCAACTCGCCAAAAAGGAGTTGGCCGAGATGCAAGCCATCGCCGATGCCGAAGGCGCCAACATCAAGCTCGAAGGCTGGGACTGGTGGTACTACGCCGAGAAACTCCGCAAGGCCAAATACGCCTTCGACGAAAACCAAATCAAGCCTTACCTCACCGTCGACAACGTGCGCAACGGCATGTTCATGGCTGCCAACAAGTTGTATGGCGTCACCTTCACGCAAAACACCAACTTGCCCGTCTATTATCCCGGCGTGGAGACCTATGAAGTGAAGGAAGCCAACGGCGACTTCCTCGGCATCCTTTACATGGACTACTACCCGCGCGAGTCGAAGAGCGGCGGTGCCTGGTGCACGAGCTTCCGCGAGAGCGGCCACGACATCAACGGCAAGAAGATCTATCCCGTCGTCTCGCTCGTGATGAACTTCACCCCTGCTTCGGGCGACACCCCTGCCCTACTTACTTGGGACGAAACCGAGACCATGTGGCACGAGTTTGGCCACTCGCTGCACGCTTTCTTCAGCGACGGCCTCTACTCGCGCACCTGTGGCAATGTGCCTCACGACTACGTTGAGATGCCTTCGCAAATCATGGAAAACTGGGTGGCCGAGCCTGAAGTCATCCGCATGTACGCCAAGCACTACCAGACCGGCGAGCCTATGCCCGACAGCCTCA
>CAMUYT010000095.1 GCA_947164955.1 uncultured Bacteroidales bacterium
TTATGAGTTATAAAGTTGAAACCGAACTGTTTTCAGATATGATGGACTCGGAATCCGAGTTCATCCCCGTGCTGACGATTGAAGGCCAACTCGGTCAGGACGAAGAAGTGCCGGAGGAGCTGCCCATCTTGCCTTTGCGCAACTCGGTGCTCTATCCGGGCGTGGTCATCCCCATCACCGTGGGACGCGACAAGTCTATCCAGTTGGTGAAGGAATACAGCCGCAAACGCAAGTCCATTGGTGTCATCGCGCAAAAGGAATCTAATGTTGAGGAACCGGCGCTCGAAGATTTATATAAGGTGGGCACCTCGGCCCAAATCCTGAAGATCTTTGAGATGCCCGACGGCAACGTGACGGTCATCATCCAAGGCAAGCGTCGATTTGAGGTGGTGGAAGCCACGCAAGTGGAGCCTTATATCAAAGCCACGGTGATGCCATACGCGGCTTCTGTTGATGTGCCTAATACCAAGAGATTCAGCGCTTTGATTCAATCAGTGAGGGAATTGGCCATTCAGGTGATTGGTCGCTCGCGCAACCTCTCGCAAGAGGCTGGCTTTGCCATCAAGAACATCGACGACCCCATTTTCCTGCTCAATTTCGTGGCCAGCAATGTGGAGGCCGAGATGCCTGTGCGTCAAGGACTTTTGGAGGCCCGCAACCTCAACCAGATGGCTTCGGACCTTTTGGCCGTCTTGACCGACGAGCAGCAGATGATTGAGCTGAAGCAACAGATCCAGAGCAAGGTGCGCGTCGACATGGACAAGCAGCAACGCGAATATTACCTTAACCAGCAGCTCCGTACCATCCAAGAAGAATTGGGCGGTAATCCCAATGAGCAGGATGTCAAGGAATTGAGGGAAAAGGCCGAAAAGAAGAAATGGTCGAAGGAAGTGGCCGAAGTCTTCGATAGGGAGCTGAAGAAATTGGAGCGCACCCATCCTCAAGCGGCAGAATATGGCATACAACTGAACTATTTGCAGTATTTGGTTGACCTGCCGTGGGAAGAGTTCACCAAAGACAACTTCGACCTGAAACGTGCCCAAAAGGTGCTGGATGCCGACCATTTCGGCTTGGACAAGGTGAAAGACCGTATCATCGAGCATTTGGCCGTGCTGAAGCTGCGTCAGGACATGAAAGCCCCGATTTTGTGTTTGGTTGGTCCTCCTGGTGTGGGCAAGACCTCATTGGGCAAGTCGATTGCGCGGGCGCTGAACCGAAAATATGTCAGAATGTCACTTGGTGGCGTGCGTGACGAGTCGGAACTGCGCGGACACAGAAAAACATACATTGGCGCCATGCCGGGCCGAATCATTCAAAACCTGCGTAAGGTGAAGTCGGGCAACCCCGTTTTCGTCTTGGACGAAATCGACAAGGTGAGCGGCAACAACATCAGTGGCGACCCGCAAGCTGCCTTGCTCGAAATCCTTGACCCTGAGCAGAATAACGCCTTCTACGACAACTTCATCGAGTTGGACTACGACCTTTCGAAAATCCTCTTCATCGCCACGGCCAATAACCTGTCGACCATCCATCCCGCTTTGCGCGACCGTATGGAAATCATCGACTTGAGCGGCTATCTGCGCGAGGAGAAATACGAAATCGCCAAGCGTCACCTCATTCCCAAGCAGATGAAGGAACACGGCTTGGACACGAAGCAAATCACCTTCCCGAAGGACGTAGTGATGCACATCATCGACGACTACACTCGGGAGGCGGGCGTGCGTAACTTGGAGCGTCGCATCGGCGACGTGATGCGTTTCCGCGCCAAACAAGTCGTTACGGAAGAACCGTTTGACAAGAAAATCACGATGGACGACCTTCGCAAAGTGCTCGGCGTGCCGATGCACCACGACGAAGACGAGGTGAAACACACCATGCCCGGCGTGGCTACGGGTTTGGCTTGGACGCAGGTGGGCGGCGAAATCCTGTCCATCGAAGTGAGCTTGAGCCGTGGCGTGGGCCATCTCTCGCTGACGGGCAACCTCGGCGAGGTGATGAAGGAATCAGCCACCATCGCCTTTGAGTTCATCAAGGCACATGCTTCGCAACTCAACATCAATCCCGATGTGTTCGACGCTTGGAACGTCCATGTCCATATTCCAGAAGGTGCCACACCAAAGGACGGCCCATCGGCGGGTATCACCATGCTCGCAGCCTTGACCTCGGCCTTCACCCAACGCAAGGTGAAGAGCCAGTTGGCAATGACGGGCGAGATTACGCTGCGCGGTCGCGTTTTGCCCGTGGGCGGTGTGAAGGAAAAGATGTTGGCCGCCAAACGCAATGGCGTGACCGACATCATTCTCTCCGTAGATAATGAGCACGACATCAAGGACATCAAGGAGGACTACATCAGTGGGCTGAATTTCCACTATGTGGAGAACATGATGCAGGTGCTCGATCTTGCCTTGGAGAAGGAACAGGACGTGAACGACTTGGATTACAACAAGTACTTGCGCAACTTGCATCCTGAGGTGATTGGATTTAAGGTCAAGTGATGATGAGAAGAGGCTGGATCGGATTGTTGTTGCTCGTTATGTTGGCTGCATCCTGCAGCCAACGACATGATGATGACGAAGGCTTAGCCATCTTCAAGTACAACGAAGCGGCAGGCATCGTTTCCCTCGACCCGATTTATGCCAAGGATGTGGCACACATCTGGGTCTGCAACCAAGTGTTTAACAGCCTCGTAGCCTTCGACGACGAGATGAACCTTGTGCCGATGGTGGCCAAGTCGTGGGACATCAGCGAGGATGGTTTGGTCTACACTTTCCATCTGCGGGATGATGTGTATTTCCACAATGACACTTGTTTCAAAACCCCGCGTTGCGTGACTGCCCAAGACTTCGTCTATTCCTTCAACCGCGTGGTCGACAAAAAGACGAACTCGCCCGGGCTTTGGATTTTCTCGTCCGTCAAGCACGATGGCGACCAATATGCCTTCACGGCCTTGGACGACACCACGTTCCAAATTGAGCTTTCGAAGCCTTTCCCGCCGTTTTTGGGTATTTTGTCGATGACCTACGCCTCGGTGGTGCCGCATGAGGCCGTCGAGTATTATGGCGACGACTTTCGCAGCCATCCTGTCGGGACGGGACCGTTCAAGTTCCAGTATTGGAAGGAAGGCGTGAAGTTGGTGTTCCGAAAAAATCCAGATTATTTCGAGCGCGACGAGGCAGGGGAGAGGTTGCCCTATATCGACGCCGTCTCCGTCAGTTTCTTGATTGACAAGCAGGTGGCCTTCTTGGAGTTCATCAAGGGCAAGTTCGATTTCATGTCGGGCATCGATGCGCGCTACAAGGACGAGCTGCTGACCTACGACGGCCAGTTGCGGAAGAAGTACGAAGACAAGATACAATTGATTACGGAGCCATACCTCAACACCGAGTATTTCTCGTTCTACATCGACCCGAACGACCCGCTTGGTCCCGACCGCTCACGCGCTTTGCGGCAGGCCGTCAGCCTTTGCATCGATCGCGAGAAGATGTTACGCTACTTGCGCAACGGCATCGGCGAGCCGGGCACGGGTGGCCTGATTCCCGTGGGCTTGCCGGGGTATAGTCCCACCATTGGCTATGGCTACGACCTGAAGCGCGCCCAGCAGTTGGTGGCCGAAAACCATTTGGAAGGCCATATGCTGCAACTCTCCACCGTGGCCGACTATGCCGACATCGGGAAGTTTGTCCAAAGTCAGGTGGAACAAATCGGGCTGCAATGCAAGATGGAGGTGATGCCGCCCGCCACGTTGCGCAGCATGAAAGCCAATGGTAGCCTTCCGTTCTTCCGCTCCTCTTGGGTGGCCGACTATCCTGATGCCGAGAACTACCTTTCGACCTTCACGACTGCCAACTTCGCCCCTTCGGGACCGAACTACACGCACTATTCCAACCCCAAGTTCGACCAACTCTACGACAAGGCGATGGCCTGCAACGACTTGGCGGAACGCACCAAGTATTACACCGAGATGGACAGCCTGATGATGCGCGATGCGCCCGTGGTGGTGCTGTTCTACGACGAGGTGCTACGTTTCGTCAACAAGCGCGTGAAGGACTTGGGCAGCAACCCGACGAATCTTTTGGATTTGAGAAGGGTGAGGATTGGAGATTAATTCTAATCTTTTTATTGGGAATCGCATAGTATCTTCGTATCTTTGTCGGTCAGAGAAGATATTATAAATTCCTTAATACTATGAAAATCAAATCTTTATTCCTTTCAATCCTGCTGATGGGCACATTCAGTATGACAGCCCAGGAGGAAGCCAAAATGCTGCGCTTCCCAACCATCCACGGCAATGATGTGGTCTTCACTTATGGCGGCGACCTTTATTCCGTCGACATCAAAGGCGGCATCGCCCACAAGCTCACCAACGACCCATTGGGCTATGAAATGTTCGCGCGTTTCTCGCCCGATGGCAAACACCTTGCCTTCACCGCGCAATATGACGGTAATACAGAGGTCTACGTGATGCCTTACCCCGAATGCGGCACACCCACGCGCCTCACCTACACGCCCACCCTTGGCCGCGACGACATCAGCGACCGCATGGGGCCGAACAACATCGTGATGGCGTGGAAAGACAACGAAAACATCGTTTTCCGCTCACGCAAAGAGAGTTGGGACGACTTCGTGGGCCAGCTTTTCGTTGCCAATATCAACGGCGGCTTGGCCGAGCAACTGCCCCTGCCCGAAGGAGGCTGGATCTCGTATTCTCCCGACGGCAAACAGATTGCCTACAACCGCGTGATGCGCGAGTTCCGCACGTGGAAATACTACCGTGGCGGCATGGCCGACGACGTGTGGATTTACGACTTCAAGTCGAAGAAAATCGAGAACATCACCCACAACAACGCGCAGGACATTTTCCCGATGTGGGTGGGCAACAAGGTCTACTTCTGCTCGGACCGCGACCGCACGATGAACCTGTTCTGCTACGACCGCAGTACCAAGCAAACCACCAAGGTGACCGACTACACCTATTATGATATCAAGTGGCCTTCGCTTGGCGACAAGGATATTGTTTACGAAAACGGTGGCCAGCTGTTCCGCTATAACTTGGCCGATGGCAAAATCTATCTCATCCCTGTGCAGATGGCCAACGACAACAAGTCAACGCGCGACAAGTATGTGGACGCCAGCAAGTTCATCAACACGAGCACGATTTCTCCTGATGGCAAACGTGTGGCTTTCGGTGCGCGTGGCGACGTGTGGACGGTGCCGGTCAAGTCGGGCATCACAAGGAATTTGACCCAGAGCGACAATGCCCACGACCGCAACGTGGCTTGGTCGCCCGACGGCAAATATATCGCCTACATCAGCGACCGCACGGGCGAGGACGAGCTTTACATCCAAGCCCAAGATGGCAAGGAAGAAGCTATTCAACTCACCTCGAACTCAGATACTTACAAATACGGTCCCACTTGGTCGCCCGACAGCAAGCGCATCCTGTGGTACGACAAGATGAACCGCATCAATATGGTGGAAGTGGCCACGAAGAAAGTCACCGAGGTGGCGCACAGCTTGGCGGGCGAGATGGGCGACTTCGCTTGGTCAGCCGACAGTCGCTGGATTGCCTATTCCATGCCGAGCACCTTCAGCGTGAGCCGCATCCACATCTACAATGTGGCTTCGGGCAAGGACGAAGTCGTCACCGATGGCTGGTACAACGCCTCGTCGCCCGCTTTCGACAAGAATGGCAAGTATCTGTATTTCACCTCGGAGCGCGATTTCCGCCCCACCTATGGCTGGCTGGAATGGAACCACGTCTATACCGATATGAGTAAGGTTTATCTGCTTACTTTACAGCAAGATACGCCTTCACCTTTTTTGACTGAGAATGATGAAGTGAAGACGGAAAACGTGAATGAGGATAAGGGCGAACCCCAAAGCAAACCAAAAGGTCCCAAAGGGGGCAAAGGCAAATCCGAGGGCAAACCCGAACCTAAGAAAGATGCCAAGGAAGTGAAAATCGACTTTGAAGGCATCAGCAATAGGGTAGTGGTGCTGCCCGTCAGTGCGGGGCGTTACTGGAACCTCACGGGTGTCGAGGATGGTTTGTATTTCGTGGCGGCAGGTCGCACTGGTGGCGGCCTCAACTACTTCGATGCCAAGTCGAAGAAGGTCACGACTATTGGTGGCTTCGGCTATGAACTCTCTGCCGATGGCACCAAGATGCTGATGCGCGAAGGCCCTGGCTATAAGGTGGTCAATGCTCCGAAAGGCCCGATGCCTGGCGGTAAGTCGGGCGAAGGCAAGGGCGACGACGTCATCGACCTCAGCAATATGAAGAAATGGGTCGACTTGCGCACCGAGTGGACGCAAATCTACAACGAGGCGTGGCGCCAGATGCGCGACTTCTTCTATGCGCCCAACATGCATGGCGTGGACTGGCCCGCGATGAAGGAGAAATACGGAAAGTTGTTGCCTTATTGCGCCGACCGCAACGACGTGAACTACCTCATCGGCGAGTTGATCGGTGAAATCAACATCGGCCATGCCTACGTGGGCGACGGCGACCGCGTGAAGCCCGAACGCATCCCGATGGGTATGTTGGGCTGCCGCATCCATCGCGACAAGTCGGGTTACTACCAGATTGACAAGATATTGAAGGGCGAAAACTGGAACGAGAAGACCCGCTCGCCACTGACGGAAGTGGGCGTGAACGCCAAGGAAGGCGACTACATCATCGCCATCGACGGGCAGAGCACCAAGGACATGAAGGACATGTATGCCGCCCTCATCGGCAAGGCCAACAAAGCGGTGCTGCTCACCTTAAATAATAAGGCTTCGGAAAGCGGCGCCCGCGACGTGGTGGTGCGTCCCATCGCTGACGAAACGGGTTTGTACTACTACAACTGGGTGCAAGGCAACGTCGAGAAGGTGAGCAAGGCCACTAACGGTCAGGTAGGCTACATCCATATCCCCGACATGGGCGTGGAAGGTCTGAATGAGTTCGCCAAGTACTTTTATCCGCAACTCGACAAGAAAGCTCTCATCATCGACGATCGTGGTAATGGCGGCGGCAACGTCAGCCCGATGATTGTGGAGCGTTTGCGCCGCGAACTTTCGATGTACGACATGATGCGCAACAACGAGCCTGAGACCAAGCCCACCAAGATGATGCTCGGTCCCAAGGTGTTGTTGTTCAACAAATACTCCGCTTCCGACGGCGACTTGTTCCCCTATCAGTTCAAGAAGCACAAGATTGGCACGACTATCGGAATGCGCTCGTGGGGTGGCGTGGTCGGCATCCGCGGCAGCCTGCCTTTCATCGACGGCGGCTCACTGACTCGTCCAGAGTTTGCGCCTTTCGACGAAAAGGGCAACTGGGTCATCGAAGGCTATGGTGTGGATCCAGATATCGTCATCGACAACGACCCCGCCGATGAGTTTGAAGGCGTTGACGACCAGCTGAACAAGGCCATCGAGGTCATCCTCAAGCAGATGAAGGACTATCCCGACATTCCCGAGATTCCTACATGGCCGGATAAGACGAAATAAAGAACAGATAGAATTGAAATAAGGCTGTTTCCAAAAGGAGACAGCCTTTTTTTGCATTATAGGTGAATGAGTGAGGCGAAAAACGATGCTATTCACATCATAATTTGATTTGAATATAGACTTTATTCGTTGCATTACAAAGAAAAAGCCCGTCAGATAACTCCAACGGACTCTTTCAAAGTAGGTTAATCTCTCTTATTTTTTGGCTTTCTTAGTCGGTGCCTTTTTAGCAGGTGCCTTCTTGGCTACTGGAGCTTTTTTCTCAGCCGTTGCTTTCTTGGCTGGTGTTTTCTTAGCCTTAGGCGCTTCGTCCTTCGGCACGTTCTTCAGGATGTCGCACATGAAGTCCCAGAACATCTGGACGGTTGCGATCTTGCAACGCTCGTCGGGCGAGTGCACGCCGCGCAGGGTGGGACCGAAGCTGATCATGTCCATGCCCGGAATCTTGTCGCCAATGAGGCCGCACTCCAAACCGGCGTGGATGGCTCTGACTTTAGGATCTTTCTTGAAGCGTTTCTTGTAGCAATTGACTGCGACATCCAGGATGGCGCTGTTGGGGTTGGGGGCCCAGCCTGGGTAGCCGTCGGTGTGCTCCACATCGGCATCGGCGAGGCTCCACACGGCTTCCACCATGTCGGCGATGTCTTGTTTTGACGACTCGATGGAGCTACGCTGCGAGGTCTGGATGAAGAAGTAACCTTCCTTCTTCTTGCATGAAGCGAGGTTGGTCGAGGTCTCCACGAAGTTCGGGATGGTCTGCGACATGGCGATGACACCGTGCGGGCAGGCATAGAGGCCATTCAGCAGGTTGTATTGCGACATCTCGTCGATGACCACATCGGGTTGGATTTCAGCTACTTCAGCCGTGACTTTCAGGGTAGGCTCGGTCACTTGGTATTCTTGTTTGAAGTGCTTTTCCATATCCTTGACATAGTGGAGGAAGTCGCCGACGCTCTCGT
>CAMUYT010000096.1 GCA_947164955.1 uncultured Bacteroidales bacterium
GACAACCGCGACGGCGAGAAACTGAAGACGTTTGTCGGGTTTAATTACATTTTCTAATGGGATTGCCCTACGGGCAAGAAATCTGTCAAAAATCACAATAAAATCTATAGAAAATCATATAAATAGATTTTGAAAGATTCTAAAAATAGTTTTTTGACAGATTTCTTTGCGAAGCAAATACCAATTACTTTGCTTTGCCTTGATTGGCAACGGCAGCCATCAGTGCGGCCACCTTCTCGGGATCGCCGAGGAAGAAGTCCTTCTGGAGCTTCATATTGTCGTCGAACTCGAAGACATACGGGATGCCCGTCGGGATGTTGAAGGCGATGATTTCGTCATTGCTCATACCTTTCAACACTTTGACGACACCGCGAAGGCTGTTGCCGTGGGCGACAACCAATACCGTGTCGTGCGTCTCGAAGGCCTTCATGATGTTGTTCTCGTAGTAAGGCATCACTCGCGCGATAGTGTCGCAGAGGGCCTCGGTGAGCGGAATTTGATCGTCAGTAAGTTCGGCATAGCGCGGGTCCATGCGGGGGCTCTTGGGGTCGTTCATGTCGAGCGCGGGCGGACGCACGTCGAAGGCACGACGCCACAGGCGCACTTGCTCGTCGCCGTATTTCTCGGCTGTAGCTTTCTTGTCTAAGCCTTGCAGCTGGCCATACGACTTCTCGTTGAGGCGCCACGACTTGTAGACCGGCAGCCAGTCCATGTCCATGGCTTCGAGAGCCAGATTCAAGGTTTTGATGGCACGCTTCAGGTAGGAGGTGAAGCAGATTTCGGGACGGTAGCCGTTCTCTTTCAGCGTTTTGCCCGCTTCGATGGCTTCTTGGACGCCTTTTTCCGAAAGGTCAACGTTGGTCCACCCCGTAAAGAGGTTCAATTTGTTCCATTCACTTTCGCCGTGACGGATAAGGATCAGTTTCTTCATATTCAATATTTTATAATTTCTTTTGACAGCCCAAAACTATATACTTTCGGCCAGCCATTGCAAATGCCTTTGGTTGAATTCTTCTAAAGTCATACTTCCCGACCTTTCAGCTCTCCTTATTTCAGCCTGAATATCTTCCTCTGTTACCTCAACATCAGGATCGGGGAAAAGCCAGTTGATTTTTTTTGTCGTTGCAGTTGCCATAGCTTATAAATTTCCGCAAAAATACAAACTTTTCTGGATTTGGTGCATCAATCCAATTTCTTTCTCTCCCTATGCCGTTTCGGCTGTTCTTCCTGTTCCTTTTCCACGGCAGCAGGCTCTTCTTCGGCAACAGCTTGTTGCGTTGTGTTTTCCGAAACCGTTTCCGCCTTCGGCATCTCGGCCTCAACGCGGCGGAAGATGTCGTCCTTGTCAACAGGTCGGGCTTCTTTGTGCCACTTGAAGCCAGGCAGATAGCGCGACGATTCCTTCAGGTCTTCTTCGGGATACATCGTCTCGTTGATGGCCTTGAACGACTTGATGATGGAAATGCCTTGGTTTTCCATCTCGATGACCATGGTCTCGGAGTCCGACACGTCGATGCCGATGAGCGAGCCGTCGTCGTCGCGAATCCAATAGATGGTCTCGGCCTTGGTGCCGTCCACGTTGACGCGGTGGATGTTGCCGTCCTTGAAACGCGAGGTGATATCCTGGCCTTTAATTTGGTTGTAGCCCTCAATGGTGTCTTCCGAAATGATGAAGGCGTTGCCCTTTTGCAGCACCCAATCGATGCTCTTGTCTTTCAGCTTGATGTCGATGTCGGTACCCGTCATCTGGCTGTCCTCAGCCCAAAGGATGGGGTTGACGCGCATACGGATGGTGGAGTCGGCCATCAAATAAGTGAGCGTGTCGCATTTGCCCTGCATGTCGCTCTTGAAAAAACGCACCTGCCGCCGAGCAATGAGTTTCTTGACCTCCTCCTTTTGTTTGTCGAAATACATAAACAGCGTATCGCCATGGATGTAAAGCGAGTCGCCACCATCGTAGCTGACAGCATAGGCGCTGTCGGTGGCAAAGCTGAAGCCACGGTTTTCCCACATTTCCAAATAGTCGCCGCGCATGATGACCTTGTAGGACGTGTCAATCATGTCCACATGGTCGAAGGCCTTGGCCAGACCGATGTTGCGGTTGTAATACATCGAGTCCGACTTCATGCGTTGTGTTTCGTTGTGCATGACAGGACGTTTGTCCAAAAACGCAATATCCTCATCCACAAGATAATAGCCATGCTCGCCATCCAGGATGTTTTCTTTATTAATGATAGTCGTCGGCCCTTCGAACCACATTTTCTCGATGTTGGTATTATAATAAAGGGTGTCGGTGTACATCTGGTATTTCGGGCTGGTGACTTCAACATTCTCGAAAAACGAGAACTCTTTGATGTCGTCGCGATAGTAGCCGATGCAACTGATGAGGGTCTTGTCGCCGCGATAGGTGGTCGCGCTGTCGGGATAGCAGGCCAGTCGCTGGTTGCGGTCGTAGGTCAGGTATTCGGTGAGCAAGGTCGTCGAGTCGTCCATCAGTTTCACATGGTCGAAAAACTCGGCGAAACGGGTGTTGCCGTCATAGTCGAGCAGGTCGCTGAAGACCTCCACGCTGTCGTTCACGATGATGTGCACATTCTGAAAAGCCTTGAAGCTGTTGGTCTTCTCAAAGAAATAAGCCGAGTCGCAGAAGAAATAGGCTGAGTCGTGGCGCATCCTCACATTGCCAATCAAGCGTTGCATGTCGCCCATGCTCTTCGAAAAGGTGGCCACGTCGTAATGTTCCACATGGATGCGGGTCTTCTTGCGTTGCACGGTGTCCTGCTCCTGAGCCGCAAGCGTTTGCGACAGCAACAAAAACAGGGATGCTATGAACAAGACTTTGGCTTTCATCGTGATGAAATAACGCGCAAAAGTACGATTATTGTCCGAATTGGGCAAAAAAGATGTGGGGACGGTGTGCACTCCGCCCCCACAGAACAATGAATTCAAGATGATTACAAATTACATTGTCTTAGCCCATGTGTCCTTCAAGGCCACAGTGCGGTTGAAGACCAGATGACCCTCAGTGCTGTCCTTGTCGACAGTGAAATAGCCGATGCGCTGGAACTGGAAGTGGTCGAGCGGCTTGGCGTCGGCAAGATATTCCTCCACATAGCACACAGGACGCACCTCAAGCGAGTTGGGGTTCATCATTTCCTTCATGGCTTCGAGCGAGGTCTTGCCTTCGTTTTGCAGGCGGGCCAATTCATCGCGCGGGTTCTCCACCTTCCAGAGGCGGTCGTACATACGCACCTCGGCTTCGAGGCAACGCTCGCAGCTCACCCAGTGGATGGTGCCTTTCACCTTGCGGTTGGCGCCAGGCAGACCGCTCTTCGTGTCGGGGTCGTATTCGGCATAGACTTCCACCACCTCGCCGTTTTCGTCCTTCTTGCAGCCTGTGCATTTCACGATGTAGGCGTTCTTGAGGCGCACTTCGTTGCCAGGGGTCATGCGGAAGTATTTCTTCGGCGCGTCTTCCATGAAGTCCTCCTTCTCGATCCAAAGCTCGCGACCGAAGGCAATCTTGTGACTGCCAGCGGTTTCGTCCTCGGGGTTGTTGATGGCTTCCATCTCCTCGATTTGCCCTTCGGGATAGTTGGTGATGACCAGCTTCACCGGGTTGACCACGGCGGCCACGCGGGTGGCGGTGGCGTTGAGGTCTTCGCGGATGGCGCTCTCCATCAGGGCGAAGTCGTTCAAGGCATCGTAGGTGGTGTAGCCAATCTTGTCGATGAACTTGTGAATGCTGCTCGGCGTGTAGCCACGGCGACGGAAGCCGCAAATCGTGGGCATACGTGGGTCGTCCCAACCGCTCACCAGTCCTTCGTTGACGAGGACGAGCAGGTTACGCTTGCTCAAAAGGATATAATTGAGGTTCAGCTTGTTGAACTCTGTTTGACGCGGACGGTTGTCGTCCAAGTTGTCGCCTTCGCCGCGGATCTCCTTCAGCCAGTCGATGAAGAGGTCGTAGAGCGGACGGTGCACCACAAACTCCAACGTGCAGAGCGAGTGGGTGACGCCTTCGAAATAGTCGCTTTCGCCGTGGGCGAAGTCGTACATCGGGTAGGCGTGCCACTTGGTGCCGGTGCGGTGGTGCGGTGTGTCGACCACGCGGTAGATGATCGGGTCGCGGAAGTGCATGTTGGGGTTGGCCATGTCGATTTTGGCACGGAGCACCATCTTGCCCTCACCGATCTCGCCGTTGTTCATCTTGTTGAACAGGTCGAGCGACTCCTCAACGGGGCGGTTGCGATAGGGGCTCTCGATGCCGGGCTGCGTAGGTGTACCTTTCTGTGCGGCAATCTCCTCGCTGCTTTGTTCGTCAATATAGGCCTTACCTCTTTTTATTAATTCTATGGCAAAATCCCAGAGTTGCTGGAAGTAATCGGAAGCGTAGTATTCGTTACCCCATTGGTAACCAAGCCATTGGATATCCTCCTTGATGGCATCGACGTATTCCATGTTCTCCTTGGTGGGGTTGGTGTCGTCGAAGCGCAGGTTGCACACGCCACCATGCGCAGCGGCAATGCCGAAGTCGAGGCAGATGGCCTTGGCGTGCCCGATGTGGAGGTAACCGTTAGGCTCTGGGGGGAAGCGCGTCTGCACGCGACCGCCATTTTTGCCGTTGGCTAAATCTTCTTCCACTTTCGCTTCAATGAAATTGAGCGACTTTTTCTCCTTTCCCCCTTCAAAGGGGGTCGGGGGGATGACTTTTTCTTCTTCTGGGTTTGTCATAGTTCGAGTAGGATTAAAACAAGTTGCAAAAATAGTAAAATGATATGTTTCTTGATTTGTTGGAGCCAAAAAATGCAATTTTGAGCAAAAAAGAAAGAGCTTGCCTTTTTGGGCAAGCTCTATTTTTGAGGTACCTGGCGGACTCGAACCGCCGTCCCCGGTTTTGCAGACCGGTCCCTAACCACTCGGGCAAGGTACCCTATTAACTACGTTGAAATCTCCGATTCGGCGAAAGCCAATCTTACGATTTGCGGCTGCAAAGATACGACTTTTTTCGCGAACCGCAATATTTTTCAAAGAAAATTTCAAGCCATGCCTCTCGCCGAGAGCTTCAGCCAGTTCCAAGCCAGCAAGGCGATGAAAAGCAACATGCAATATACATAAAAGATTTTCAGGTCTTTATGGCGCAGATGTGTCATCGCATATGCAGACATTAATACGATTAAGGGTATAGCAGGTTCGTGATAGCGTTCGGAGTTGGCGGCAAAAGAAAACATAATGATGGCCAGATACGACAGCTCATAGGCTCCAATCAACGAAAAATCGCGCCATTTCTTTTGCCTGAAAGCGATGACGATGGCAAGCATGGCAAAGAAAGCAAGGAAATTCTTCACGTATGTACTGCCGTGGATCATCTTGTTGTGGTCGGGACTCTCCTCCACCATAGGCGACAAGGGCAGCACAAAAGCGCCTGGAGCCATCAGCCAGCTTTGGGCCAAATCGGCGTGTTTCAAACCTTCCGACGCGTATTTCTGGGATTGGTAGCTTAAATCGCTGAATTTTAAATGATAGATTATTTTCATCTCACGTCCAATGGGAGTGAAAAGGAAGACGAAAAACACCACCACGGTTGCCGCCAAAGTAATGCCTTTGCCTTTTTTCCCCACCAAATCGTTGGGCGACAACACCACAAAAACAAGGAAGGCAAAGATCAAACACATGCCAATGACCGTACGGAAGCCGAAGGCGATGCCTGTCAAGAGGATGGGGCACAGGATGTTCCAAACGGTATATTTCTTGCTGCGGATGAGGTAGTCCATGCGCTCGAGGGCAAGGACGGAAACAAAGATCATCTCCATCTCCTTGGTATGCAGGCCACAACTCTGGATCAGGATGGGCATGAAAACGCACATCACGGCCGCCAAGCGACCCGTGCGTTCACCGAAAGTACGTTTGCCTAATTTGTAGACCACCACACAGAGATAGGCGCTCATCAAGGCCTTGAAGAGTCGAGGGAAGAGCAGGCTGCGTCCAAACACCCCATACACCATCGCTAGCCACAAGAGATACCCTTGGTCGGAGAAACCCATCGTGGTGCACCGCAAGTAGTTGAAGATATAGGAAATCTCACCGGCACGCAAGCACCGCGACAAATAAAGGCCCGTGCTATGGTACCACAAACTATCGCCAGCACCAAATTCGAAGGCCTTACCTGTCTGATAATAAAGATAATAACCTATCGCAACGACATATACCACACGTAGCCCTAAAGCCACCAAGAACACTTTCAGCAAAAAAGGCTTTGGCGCATCGGCTTTCCAACGCGGATAAAACACAGCGGTCAGCACGAAGAAAAACAGCACCTCGCCAATGCCCCACAGCATCCATTTCGGCTGCAATGCATGGTCGCGAAACGCCACGCTGATGACGATGAGCGCCAACAAATAGGTGCCCACGCCCAAGAGCGCGATATTGCGTAGGAGTTTCTTCGACATGCCGCTATGCCCGATCGTCAATCCATGATGAAGATAGGCTGGCCCTTCTTGCGCTTGGGTACATCGCGCTTGATGGTCATTAGCTTTTGCATCTCTTCAGGATTGATGGTGAACACCTTACGCATATCGGCACGCTCCCATGCATGATCTTTAAATTCGTGGATGAAACGGTACAACGAATCGCTGGCGGTTACCACGTTGCAGTCGTAATCCTCATGATTGTCGTCGACGACTTCAAAGTCGATGTGCAACACCTGGTTCAAGGGATTGTACTCATAATGGAAAGGCCAGTAGGCGATGGTGTCGGTGTGATGGTCGCGTTGAATGCCTTCGCCATCGGGCAGGAAGAACATATGATATCCTGTTGTGGTATCATAAGGGTTATAAGAGGTATCTCTATAGGTATCTTCGATGATCTCACCCCAGAAATCGGTATTCCAGCGTTCCAGATGCATCACGCCGAACACCTTGTTCATCATGCCGTCGAAGTCAAGCTTGTTTTGCGAAACGAAAATCGTGCGGTAGACGTGGCCGCCAGGCGATTGAATGGTGAACGAAGAGCCACGGAAGTCGCCATCCGTCAAGTCTTTCACGCTGATCGTGATGCTGCCATCGTTCTTGCCACTCATCTGGCTGATGGTATACCAGTCGGCATCGTCGTTTCTCACCACTGTCCACTTGCAGTTGGCCGTAATATCAATCGTTTGTTCTTCGGCACTCAATCCAAAATACAGGTCTTGTCGTGAAACATGGATGGTGTAGGTCGGAATGCAACTGGTGAGGCCTGCCGTTACGAGCAAGAGGGCAGCCAACAGGAATCTGAATCTTTTATTCATATCGTTTTGAGTTTTTTGAATGATGCTGCAAAAGTACATATTTTTCTTTAATAGAGGCGTTTTTTCTGTTTTGCTTTCTTTTTTGGCATGGGCGTGTCGGCCAGCATCTCGAAGTCCATGCGGTGCTTGAAGAGGTCGACGGCTTTGACGACCACGCGCACCTCGTCGCCCAGCTGGATGACGCGGCCCGTCTCCTGCCCGATGACACGGAAGTTGTCGTCGTCGAGGTAATAATAGTCGCCGGGAAGGTCCTCGTAGCGCACCAAGCCCTCGCATTTGTTGCCTTTCAGCTCCACGAAAAGCCCCCACTTGCTCACGCCTGAAACCAAGCCTTCAAACACCTGCCCAATCTTGTCTTGCAGATACTCGGCCTGCTTGTACTTGATGCTCTGGCGTTCCATCTCCTCGGCTTGTTTCTCCATCTCGCTGGCATGGACGCACATGTCTTCGTATTCCTTCTTGTCGACCGAGCCTTGCCCCTCGATGAGATAGCGTTCTATCAGTCGGTGCACCATCAGGTCGGGATAGCGGCGGATGGGTGAGGTGAAATGGGTGTAATAGTCGAAGGCCAAGCCGTAGTGCCCGATGTTGTCGGTGCTGTAGACGGCCTTGGCCATCGTGCGGATGGCAACGGTTTCGATGAGGTTCTTCTCGCCCCTGCCTTCCACGTCTTGGAACAGTTTGTTGTAGGAGTTGACCAATTTGCTGCGCGAGCTGACGTCCATCGTATAGCCGAGGCGCGAGATGAGCAACATGAACTTGTTGAGTTTCTCAGGATTAGGCTCGTCGTGCACACGGTAGACGAAGGTGTTGTTGTGCCATTTGCTCTCGGGCTTGCCGAAGGTCTCGGCCACGGTGCGGTTGGCGAGCAGCATGAAGTCTTCGATTAATTCATGCGACTCGTTCTGCACGCGCACGTAGGTGTCGATGGGCTTCTTGTTCTCGTCGAGGACGAATTTCACCTCTTCCGAATGGAAGTTGATGCTGCCCAAGGCCATGCGTTGCTCGCGCAGCTTGGTGGCCAGGCTGTGGAAGGTCATGATTTCGTCCTTGTAGTCGCCAGGGCCGCCTTCAATCATGGTCTGCACTTCTTCGTAGGTATAGCGGCGGCACGACTTGA
>CAMUYT010000097.1 GCA_947164955.1 uncultured Bacteroidales bacterium
GGCGTAGTTCGTCGTTGGTGCGGATGAGGTTCTCCATGTCGCTCACCAACTCGTGTATGCGGTTCTGGTCGCGTTCCACCTGCCGCCCAAAGTGCTCCATCTCCAACTTGTGGTCGCTGATTTTCTTCCTCACAATCAGGAGGATGACGAGCAAGGCAATCACCGCCAAGGCGATGATGAGGTAGAGTTTCAAGTCGCGGGTGCGGTGCAGGCTCTCCAATTCGCTCTGCTGCACCTTCAACTCGTATTCCGCCTTGATTCTTTGGATATTCTCGTTGGCGTGTTCCGCATCGGCCTGCATCATGTTCTCTGTGAACAGTTGGTGGTATTGCACCGCCTGTTGGTAGTCGCCCTCGCTGTATGCGATGGCATAAAGCGTTTGATAGACAGACATTTTCAGTCCGGCACGCTCGCTGCGGAGGGCTTCGTTCAGATACGACTTCGCCTTGTCGTTTTCGCGCGTGTAATAATAGAGGATGCCCAAGGTCATGTGGGCGATGTCGGTGTCATTATCATTGAGGCCGATTGCCAAGGCTTGGTTGACGTTCTCGATGCCTTTGGCGAAGTTGCCCGTCTCCATGTAGTAGTCGCGGCCCATCTCGAGATGGAGGTCGGCAAGCATGGCTTGGTCGTCGTTGATGGTGGCGATGCGGAAGGCCGAGTCGTAGTATTGCTTGGCTTGGGTGTATTGCTCTTGCGCTCTGACGGCACGACCGCTGTTACGGTAGGCGTTCATCAAGCCCGAGGAGTCGGCGACTTGCTTAAAGCAATTCAAAGCCTGCTGGTGTTGCTTGAAGGCCTCCTCGAAAAGGCCGTGCTTGAGGTACATGGCGCCGAGGTTGTCGCAGAGTTGGCCTTCCAGTTGGACGGTTTCGGTGGCTTTGGGTGAACGTTGCACCATTGCCAGACCTTGCAGGAACTTCTCAGCGGCCTCTTCGGAGCAGCGTTGCTCGCGGAGCTGTACACCTTCTTTATATAGGGCTTGGGCCTGTTGCAGGCGCTTGGTGGAGCTGTCGCAGGCCACCAGTGCGAGGCATAGTGCCAGGGTTACGAGGATTGGGAGTGTTGGGTTTGCGTTCATTGGCGTTATGTTTTAAGCGCAGGGACTGACATCGCCTGCTTATCTCGCGTTATGTTTAAAGGCAGGGACTGACGTCGCCTGCTTATTGGTCTGTCGCCCCTACGGGGCTTTGCGGTCGCTTCGCTCGCAATGACGCGAAGCGTGTCACAAGTCCGACAATGCAAAAATATACAGAAAAACCGTTTGTCAAGAGGCAAACGGTTTGTCGAGGGGGCTTGTCCCTACTTTTTCGGGATGTCCTTGTTGGTTTTATTTGAAAATCAACAAGATAAATACAAGTTCAAAAAGACTTGTCCTTACTTTTTCTGGGATGTTTTACTATTCCTTTACTATCTTTTTGGTAAAGACACTCCCGTCTTTCAATGTGACCCGAAGCAAATATTGCCCTACCTTCAGGCTTCCCACATTGATTTCGTCAGTGGTTGCGAACTGTTTTAGTTTATGGCCAAGCGCATCGAAAAGGATTATTTCATGGATCTCACTACCTTCAATGTGGATGGTTTCATTGGTTGGGTTGGGCCAAAAGGTTAAATTTTCCCCAACTTGCTCATTGATGGCATCGTATAAGGAGTAGTGGAAATCGAGAATGAGTTCATCCATAATGCTCATATTGACCAACTTGTTATGTAGGGATGTCTCTTTTAACCCAAGGCCGCTTTTAATTTCCTCCCAAAACAAGGTGATGCCTGCGATGTCATTGGCAGCGGTGCTCAAGTCAAAAGTCATGTTGTCTTCATAACCCAAATCCCATTCATTCGTGCTGCTGTCATAACTGTAACTTGCATGGGAGATGCAATTGTTGTTGGAGTCGAAAAAGTATTCGTCCTTAGTCGAATAGACCCAATCAGGGGAACTGACAGGGCGGTTAAAGAAGGTCTTACAGATCAGGTTCCCTTCAATGTCGTATTCAAACGTATGCCTACGGATGCTATCCCATACATTGTCATACCAACCGTATGCGATTTGCTCTGAGCAGAGGGCTTGTCCGTTATAATAATACTTGTTTTTTTCCCATGGATCCCATCCTCCGAACCAGTGGCTTTCCACTTGCTCAATACGCAACCCGTTGTTGTCGTATGCATATTCGAATAATCTATATGGTTCCCAACTGTAGGTATAATTGTATTGGACTTGGGAAATAAGCAGATTGCCGTCATATTCGAAATAAATTCTTTCGAATTCTGACCAACTATCATTTTCGAAAGTATAACTTTTGGATGAAAGCATGTTGCCTAAATCATCATACTCAAAAACATTTTTCCCATAGATAACCCAAGCCCCGTCATCTAAAGTTGAATAAAGCTCTTCCACTATGCGACTTTGTTCGTTGTAGGTGTATTCCGCTTTAATAACAGTTCCTGAATTGCGATAGTCAATCATTGTGGCAATACGGTTCAACTCGTCATAGGCGTATTCGTAGCCCATGTCAAACAGCCATTCGTTTCCTGTATTATAATAGCTGAAGAACTGAGTGCAGTTGAGCCGATTGTCATAATCCAAAACTATCTTGGTTATTTCAGAAGTCACACTGTCCAATTTTATGGAGTAACCATCTCGGTTTTGGTTTAACTGCTCAATATGCCGAACATCGTCGGTCGTTGACATTTGTAACTCTGGTGAAAAGGAGATGTGTTGAGCCTTTACAGCACTAACGCAGTACATTAAGGTTATGATAATCAAATGCTTTTTCATTACTTTTAGACTTTATGATAATTAGTTTAATCTATTTATGGAAAAGTTGTGCAATAGGATTACTCCGACTTTCCCACTGCGTCGTTGACTTTCCAAGCTTACCTTCCTTGACGGCGATTTCGAAATTCTTGAGATAAAGCTCACGGAGGGCGCGGTTGCCGACACGGGCATCGTTCTCCAAACGGTTGGTCTCTTGGTTGTTGGCGGCATAATGTTTAGCGGAAGTGCCCACGCCGTTCGACTGGATGCCACGGATGTAGGCCGCAGCCATCTTGCCCGAGAGTAGCGGGTCTTCAGAGTAATACTCGAAGTTGCGGCCACAGAGTGGGTTGCGGTGGAGGTTCATGCCAGGGGCGAGCAGTACGTCGACGCCGTATTCCAACACTTCGTTGCCCATGGCAGTGGTCACGGTTTCCACAAGTTCCGGGTCCCACGAGCTGGCAAGGAGCGTGCTGGTGGGGAAGCCCGTGCAGTAGAAGGTCTGGTCGGTGCCTTCACGTTTGGGCTGGATGCGGAGGCCAGCGGGACCATCGGCAAGCACGGTCATGGGAATGCCGAGACGAGGGATGGCACGGGTATAGCCAGCAGCGCCTGGCACGAGGTCGCCCGAACCGCCCACCAAAAGTGATACTTTTTCCTCGACGGTCATGTCTTTCAGCACCTCGTCGATGTTGTCCTCACGGAGAGTGATGTTCTTTTGGGCAAACGACGATGTCGCCACAAGCAGTCCGCAACTGAGGCAAAGCAAAGCAATAAAGTTTCTTTTCATGGCATTTATTTGATGGTTATTTTCTTGACTTCCAAATTGTTTCTATTTTCAATCCTGACAAAATACACTCCCTTGGGCATGTCTTCGAGGCTGACTTGCTGATGGCCGGAGACCTTTTCGAGGCTCATGACGTTTTGACCCAGCATGTTGAAGATGCTGACGTTGCTTTCTTCTGCCAGTTCGATGGTGAAGTTGCCTGAGGTGGGGTTGGGGTAGATGGCGTTCTCTCTTTTGACCACGTCTTCTTCCACCTTGGTGATGATGCAGGTGCGTGGGAAAGTGATGTCGTCGATCCAGGCGCAGTCTTCGCCGGCTACGCCATTGCCGTTTTTGTCGTAGAGCCACAGGAATCGGTGGCTACCTGCCTCAAATGCGTAACTTGTGTAGGTCCAATCATTTTCGCCCGACCACCAGTCTTGACGTCGGTTGTCGATGTAAAAGGCGAAATAGTCGCGGTGGAACTCGGTCGAGGTCTTGAACCAGAAACTGATTTCGCCGTCGTCGAGGATGTCGGCATAAACGATAAGACGACTCACTTCATCGTCGGCGATGGCACCTGAGCGGGCGCTATAGGTGCCGCCGTGGGCATCGCTGTCGGTGATGAACCAAGGTGTGTCGCCTTCGTGGAACCATTCCAGGAAGCTGAAGTCGCCGCTCTCGAAGGTCTCGGTGGCTACGCCAACGGCAAGATGATGGTTGTATGTGAACGTGTAGGCACCGGTGGCAAACGAAAGCTCCAAATCGAAAGTGGTGCCGCTTATGATTGCATCGGAGGCAAAGAAGGAGAAGTTGGCAGTGAAATCGCTGCCTGCTTCCACTGTACCAATGAGGTATTGGTTGCCTTCAGGGTCGATTTGTAGGCCCTCGCATGAAGGATGAAGGGTGGCAAGTGGCGCTGCGGCATGGCCGATGTTGCGCCCGTGAACCACCAAGGTGACGAACTCGCCCGGGTCGACAAAGCCGTTTTGGTCGCCATTGCTGTCGTCGACTTCGATGCTCGTGAGCTGGAGATTGGGCGCTTGAGCGAGGAAAGACTTCTCGGTAGTGTGCGCGACTTCGCCAACTTGAGTAGTGAGGCTCAAGGTGAAAATGGTTTGGTCGGGGATGTTGTCGGCAATGTCGATAAGGCCGACTTGGTCGAAATGTTGTGTGCTGTTGGATTCAAATTCGTTGATGGTGAAATTGGTGTCGTGTGAGGTGATGTATTCGCTGTCGGAAGTGACATTGGCATGAACCTCATACGCAGGTGCATCACCCAAATTGTAAAGGTCACCGATGACTTTCATTTGCTGACTACCAAACAAGGGCTCTTCTTCCAAATCCGCGATTCTGCCATACACAAAAGGCTCGCTGCCATCGATTCCACTGACTTCTAACACCTGTGGCCATGCACTTTGCCCAGTGACGATGAGTCGCATTTCGCCTACCACATCCAAAGCTGGATCGAAACTGAGTTCGGCGTTGCCGTTTTCGTCCGTGATGCCCCGACCGAGCAGTGTCTCGCCTTCGAAAAGGCTGACGCAGAAGTTGCTTAAAGGCTGTCCGTATTGGTTCACATTGACAATGGTGGAGGTGGCTCCTGTTTTCAATCCTTGCTCATAGACCACATTGGGTGTGAAAGGTTCCTCAAACCAAGGGAACAATCCGGCGTCGCCCAACACGTTGAGACAGTAGATGTTCCAACGCAGGCAGCCATTTTCTGCGTCTCTTTTTTCCTCAAAGGGGATGGAAACCCAAGGCGCCGTGGCGATTTTGGCCTCGCGCAAGGCCATGCCCACTGTGGCGATGCGGTCGTTGCAGTAGGCGTCCACAAATTCACGGTGGATGTGGGCGGCCATGCCGTCGCCCCACGGCACATACCAGCCGTAGCGCGAGTTACCCGTGGTGACCACAAAACCCGTGGTAATGGTGACCATTTTTTCGAGGATGCAGGAGTGGGAGAAATCGCCGCAGATGCAACCGTGCGAATGGAACAGCATGAAATTGTGGCTGATACCGTCGTTGTTGGCAAAGTAATTGTTGCTCATCATGTTCATGCTCCAGCCGGCCACAACATCGGTGTTGGCGTGACCTACGTGGTGGACGTATTGTCCGCCAGTCCCGATGACGTCGCGGAAAGCGCCGCCGCTCCAGTTATGGCTTGGAGTGGCGTAATAACGCTTGAAGTTGTAGTCTTCGAGGTAGCCGTTAGTGGTGTAGTCGAAGTCGTTGTTTTCGCCTATGAGGCGTTCCATGTCGTCACTGCCATAGTAGCCGTCGCCAAGGTGCTCGGCACCGAGGATGGGTGAGGTGAACTCGCCCAAGACGGGTTCTTGCAGGTAGCTGAAGGTCTTGTGCATGATGGTTTCAAACTGGGCCTCGTTGTTGAACGGTAGGCGTCCAATGCCAAGCTCGGGCAGCAGGTCGTCTTCGCCCACCTCGCCCCAGCGGTCGTCGCCATCGTCGTTGAGCGTTCCGTCGAGGCAGGCATAGTACATGTCGGACGGCAGCTGGTCTTCGTCGCCTTCTTGCGCGAAGCACCACAAGAAACGGAAGGGTACGATGCTCACGTCGCCGCCGAGGCTCACCATCGAGATGCCGTTCTCCTCATATTCCTGAATGATGTAGTTGCGGATTTGTTCAGGCTCGTCGCGACCGTCCATGGTGGCATAAATCTCCTCAAGGGCAACGATGCGGGTGCGGATGCCTTTGTCGTTGTATAGGTTGAGGTAGTCGCCAAAACGGGGAACCCATTCTTCGGAAGTGATGACGAGCATGTCGTAACCGCCTATTTCGCGACCGCGTTTGTTGTAGCTGCCCAGCAGGTTGGCGTTTTGCGCCAAGCGCTTGATGGACTGTTCGTTTTCGGGCGTGAGCCAGAGCTTGCGGCTATGGTCGTCGCGGCTGGCTTGCGTTTCAATGGTGACTTTCACGGTTTGCGCATAGCTAACCTTGCCCGTGGTGGGAATGTATTGCACGGGCGTGAAACTACTAAAGGCAAAAGCCACGCCGTTGAGGTATTGCGTGGTTGCTTTGTTGTAACTTCTTGTCGGATAGACGTTTTCCGATCGATAGATGCTTTCGTTTTTTGCAAATGGGATTACTTTTTCGCATGAAACGGGACGTGGTTGCTGCGCTGGCATGAGATTGTAAGAACCTTCAATCTCCACAAAATCAGCGAATTCAATGTTGATTGAAACCGCTTCTTGTCCTTGAGGAAGCATCAGGCTGACGCTTTGCCATGGCAGCGAAGGCTCGCCAACGATGCCGTTGGGCAGGCAGCCATGGAAGCCGATTTGATGGTATTCGCCAACTGTTTTTATGGTTGGTTGCGTAAAATGATAGACTTGTTCGATGGCCTGTGCTTGGACAAACAGGGTGGAGGCCAACAAAAAAAGGATGAGACTCAGTTTTTTCATTACGATGAACTAATTTGGGTGCAAAAATAAAAAAATGTCTTTTTCATTCGGGTGTTTTTCCTAATTTTGCTCCTTTAAAACTCAAACAGATGAAAAAGATTAGAGCCGCCGTAGTGGGTTACGGCAATGTGGGCCGCTTCGCGCTCGAAGCCCTTGAAGCCGCCCCCGATTTCGAAGTGGCAGGCATCGTCCGCCGCAATGGTGCCGAAAATAAACCATTGGAACTGTGCCAATATGAGGTCGTAAAGGACATAAAAGAACTGAAAGACGTGGATGTGGCCATTTTGGCTACACCGACGCGCTCATGCCCTGAATATGCCAAACAAATCCTGCCCTTGGGCATCAATACCGTGGATTCCTTCGACATCCATACGTCCATCGTCGACTATCGCCGCGAGCTGATGCCTATTAATAAGGAAACAAAGACCGTGAGCGTCATCGCTGCCGGTTGGGATCCAGGCTCGGATTCCATCGTCCGCACCTTGATGCAGAGTTTGGCACCCAAAGGCTTGTCGTACACCAATTTCGGCCCAGGCATGTCGATGGGTCACAGCGTCTGTGTGCGTGGCAAGAAAGGCGTGAAGAACGCGCTTTCCGTTACGATTCCGCTGGGCGAAGGCATCCACCGCCGTATGGTGTATGTCGAACTGGAAGAAGGAGCAACGCTTGAACAAGTGACCAAAGACATCAAGGCCGACCCGTATTTTGCCAATGACGAAACCCATGTGTTCGCCGTTGACAGCGTCGATGCCGTGCGCGACATGGGTCATGGCGTAAATCTCGTGCGCAAAGGTGTTTCGGGCAAGACCGCCAACCAACGCTTGGAGTTCAACATGAGCATCAATAATCCCGCTTTGACGGGACAGGTGCTGGTCAACGTGGCCCGCGCTACGATGCGCTTGCAACCAGGCTGCTACACGATGGTGGAGATCCCCGTCGTCGACATGCTCCCCGGCGACCGCGAGGAATGGATTGGACGTTTGGTTTGATGGAACAAAACCTACAAAACACACAAAACCAGCAGTTATGATGGGCGGCGCACAACCGTGTCGCCGCCGGAAAGCCGCCGGTTGGCAGGCTTTCCCCAACCCAGCCAAAAAAGCAGTTTTGAAGGTTTTGCAAGTTTTGTGATAAAAAAAGAAAGATGCTGAGAAGATTCTTTATATTATTGGTTGTCACCGCCTTGTTCTGTTCGTGCAGCAAAAAGCAAGACAAAATCGAGTCATTGTTGTCCCAAATGACCCTCGAAGAGAAATGCGGCCAATTGTCCTGCCCGATAGGTTTCAATTTCTTTGGCAAGGATGGCGATTCGCTGTGGCTCGCTGAGGATTTTGTTGGCATGATGGACACCATGCCACTCGGCTCGTGCTGGGCGGTGCTCCGTGCCGATCCATGGTCGCGGAAGACTGTGGAGACGGGTTTGAAGCCGCGCGAGTCGGCGAGGCTGCTGAACATGATGCAAC
>CAMUYT010000098.1 GCA_947164955.1 uncultured Bacteroidales bacterium
CCATTCGCCGTAGGTGGTGTGGCCGACCATGTCCATATATTGACGACATTGCCGAAGAACAAAAGCCTCGCTGATTTTATGCGTGTTATCAAAGCCAATTCCAGCAAATGGATACATCAGCTGGATTCGTATTATGAAGCGTTTCGTTGGCAGGATGGCTATGGGGCTTTTAGTGTCAGTCCATCTCGGATGGAGGGGACCACGAATTATATTCTTACTCAGGCCGAACACCATAAAGTTGAGTCTTACCATGACGAGTATTTGGGCATTTTGGAGAACTATGGAGTTGATTATGACGAGCAGCGTGCTTTTGAGGATTGATGGACGTGTGACGTGGGGTTAAGGACGGGGATTTTATCCCCGCTTAGCGTCCGTCGTCACTCCGTGACTGTGTCGCAATAGTCACGGAGTGACGACGGATATTAGGCAGGCGATGCAGCCCCGAAGGGGCGAAATCCCTGCCAATAATGAAAAAAATGACGAAAAGAAAAAATCAAACAATGAATATCGTAGTATTAAGAAAATGGTCACCCAACGACAAAGCCGAATTAATCGCATTATGTAACGCCGTCGACCGCACCTTTTTGTCCGACAGAATGCCATTTCCTTATACCGAAGATGATGCCGATTGGTGGTTGGGAATGGTTAGTTTGAATGAAGGGAAGAACGGAATTTTCCGTGCTATTACATTGGATGGCAAAATCATTGGAAGTGTTTCCGTGGAGCGTAATTCTGACAACAAGAAAGAAGGCGAACTCGGTTATATGCTGTTGACTGAGCATTGGTCGAAGGGATTTGCTACGGAAGCCGTCGCACAAATTTGCGAAATCGCGTTTCATGAATTGAATCTCGATAAGATAACGGCTAAAGTTTATGAGCCCAATATCGCCTCCATCAAGGTTCTGGAAAAGAACGGCTTCATTTTTGATAGTCACGGAGTGACGGCAGATATTAAGCAGGCGGTGAAGCGAAGCGAAACCCCTGCGTCAACAACAGTCATCGCCGGCCCATGCAGCGTAGAGTCGGAAGCGCAAATCATCGCTACGGCGAAGGCCTTGGCGCAAATCCCCGAGGTGAAGCTGTTGCGCGGCGGCATCTGGAAGCCTCGCACCCGCCCTAGCGACTTCGAGGGCAGGGGAGAGGAAGGCTTGGTCTGGCTCCGCGAAGCGAAGCGAGAGACGGGATTGCCCATCATTACCGAGGTGGCCACGCCCGAACATGTCGAATTGGCCATGAAATATGATGTCGATGCGTTATGGATTGGCGCCCGCACGGTGGTCAACCCGTTCTCGGTGCAGCAGTTGGCCGATGCCTTATGCGGCCTTGATGTCCCTGTATATATCAAGAACCCCGTCGTTCCCGACCTGAAACTGTGGATAGGTGCTTTCGAGCGTTTCCAGAAGGCGGGAGTGAAACGACTGGCGGCCATTCATCGCGGTTTTTCCCAATATAAGGAGGCCCCTTACCGCAATGCCCCCATGTGGGAAATCCCAATTGAACTCACGCGACAACTCGGTATGCCACTCATCACCGATGTAAGCCATATCTGCGGTAACCGCGGATTGCTCCTGCCTACTGCACAAAAAGCTCTCGACATGGCTACCGATGGCTTGATGATCGAATGCCATATCACTCCCGACGAGGCTTTGACCGATGCCCAGCAGCAGATCACCCCCGACGCCTTGAAGGCGATGCTATCGGCATTGACTTTCCGCTCGAAGCAGTCGGGCAATGTGGTTCGCGACCTCGCTGGCCTTCGTGGTGAGATCGACGACATCGATGCTGAATTGCTGCAACTGTTGGCGCGGCGCATGGAGGTGAGTGCGCAGATTGGCGAATACAAGAAGAAAAACAATGTAACGGTCGTTCAGATGGACCGTTGGAAACAAGTCCTCGCCGACTTGTTGGCAACGGGACAAGAGTTGGGGTTGTCTCCTATATTAATTAATAAGGTGTTTGAAGCCGTTCATCAAGCCTCCATCGAACGACAGACGCGCATCATGGAAAACGACTAAGGCCTGCCCGAAAGCAAGCCTTGCCGTTATACGCTAACGCGTATGTTTTGATGCACCAAATTCTGTAGTATTACGATTACGGTGCAAAAGTATGGCAAGCCCCAAAACCTGGCAAGTAAAACCGTCTCCACTTTTTCAACAAGTATCAACAATTTGAATGTAATAACTTGATAATTAAATAGATATCATATTATTCTCATTAATTGGAGATGATAAGCTCATGGCCATTGTAAACCGTGCGGTATTGGATGAGCGGATAGATGGTCGTGCCATCGGTGGGGAAATTGGGAATCTTGTCGGGCTCAGCCACGATGAGCTGTCCATTCAAGATGTTGTAATAAGCGTTGTTGCACTTGTCGACCACGAAAGGGAATTCGACCACCATGCGCGTGGTGTTGCCGTGGCTGTCGGTGCAGGCATCGGGCTCGTTGGGCGGGATACGGTCGAAAGCGAGAAAATCGACATCGTTCATGCGGTATACGATGATGCCGCGGCTGGTGCTCTCCATGTCGGGGGTAAGATAGAGCCAGCCACTGGTGAAGTTCAGCTCTTGGTATTGAAGCGTGTTGGGATAGATGGTGATGGGCGCGCTCAAAAAGGGCCTGTTGGGGTTTTGTGGATACTCCTTGCATCCGTGTAGGAAGGGGAGGAGCGCCATTAATATTAATAGGTGTAATCTTGTGTGCTTCATGATGGCAAAGAAACGCTTTTTTTCTCAAAATCGTATCCCTTTGCGAGAAAAATATTATATTTGCCCTCAAAATTGTACACTATGAAGAAGCATTTGACACTGATTTCCTGCCTTTTGGCGCTTCTGTTGCTCTTTGGTTCGTGCGCCTCATCCAAGTCGAGGGCCATACGCAAAGCCGAACGTCAAATGGAGAAGATGGAGAAACAGTCGGCGAAAAACTATGATCGAGCCAAGACGACACACTACAAACGACAGGCCAAGAAGACCAAGCGGATGATCAAGAAAGACAAACGCCATGCCGAGCGTATGCGACGCCGGCAGCGCACAAATCCATTCTTCTCATAGGGCATTAATTAATAAGGTGTATTGAGTTAAAGAGGACTTGTAAGCGAAAAAACACGGATAAAGTGTCAAAAAAACTCATTTAAATATCGAATTTACAAATGACTGAAAATCAAAAATATAAAATTGAGAAAATGATTTTTTCCAAGAAAAAATGCTCCGAAACGAATATTTTTCTTGCGTACTTTCAAATAAGGTTGTAATTTTGGCAACTTTTAATGCACTAAATAAAGTAGTATTACATAAAATTACAAGGTATGTTTAAAAATTTACTAATGACCCTTGCCGTAGTACTGGCCACGTGCACAATGACCATGGCACAGTCGCAAGGAAGACTCAAAGGCAAGATTACCGATGAAACGGGAGAAACAGTACCATTTGCCAACGTCATTGTTGAAAAGGGCGGTTCGCAAGTGGGAGGTGCCTCCTCCGACTTTGACGGTAACTACGACATCAACCCGATTCCTCCGGGAACGTATGACCTCAAGGCGAGTTGTATCGGCTACAATCCGTTTGTTCTGAAGAACATCGTGATTCCGGCCAACAAGATCACCTTCTACGACATCAAGATGACGAGCGGCGCAATCAAGATTGACGAAGTCGTGGTCGTCGATTACGAGATTCCTTTGATCTCGAAGGACAACACGCAGAGCGGTGCCTCCATCACGTCTGAAGAAATCGCCAAGTTGCCGGTTCGTTCGGCCGAAGGTGTTGCCTCCAGCGTTGGTGGTGTGTTCTCGTCCGACGGTGAAGTCGGCTCCATCCGTGGTTCACGTGAAGGTGCCGTCTACTACATCGACGGCGTGAAAGTCATCGGTAACGGTAGCGTCCCGCAAGGTGCCATCGACCAGGTCGACGTCATCTTGGGTGGTACGCCCGCCATGTACGGTGACGCCATGGGTGGTATCATCAACATGACCACCAAGGGCCCCAGCCGCACTTGGGGTGGCGGTCTCGAAGCCGAATATTCAGTGGATGGCTACGGCCATGGCCGCTTGGGTGGTAGCTTGCAAGGACCGCTCATCAAGAGACACAGAGAAGGCGAAGAAGAGGAAGCCCTCCTTGGCTTCTTCCTGGCTTTCGACATCAACCGTAACAAGTACGGTAGCCAGTCGGCAGTAGGTTACTGGCGTGCCAACGAGGATTGGATGAACACCATCAAGGAACGTCCTCTGACCCTTTCGGGCCTTGGCACCAGCACCTACCAAACCGCTGCCTTCACCCACAAAGACGAAAACCTGTATCATACCCGTTTCCTCAACAACACGGCTAACCAAAGCATCAACGTGACGGGTAAGATCGACGTCAGCACGGGTAAGAACAGTAACCTTACCTTTGGTGGTTCGGCCTATGTCGGTGGTGGTCACTACGACGGTGGTAGCGGCCAACACTTCTTCAACACGGAGAAGAACTATAAGTCGCTTTCGAGCACCTATCGTGGCTACGTGCGTTTCAGCCAGCGTTTCCCTGCCGACCCGAACAGCACTTCGCTGATCTCGAACGTGTACTACAGCATCCAAGCCGACTACACCCGCAGCAAGTCGGAGTCGGGCGACCCCGACCTTTGGGATAACATCTTCGGCTATGGCCACATCGGTAAGTTCACCACCCAGCGTTCTCCCAACTTGAGATTCAACGAAGGTGAAATCCAGAATGTGATCATGGGCTTCGAACCCAATGGCGATACCATCTTCAGAAACATCTCCAACGCATGGGTGCTCGATAACTACTACGACACCTACGTTGAATTCGAAGAAGGCGATTTCAACCCGCTGTTGGCCACCTATGTGAAGAACTACTACGAATTGTATGAACCCTATGGTGCTGAAGGTTACTTCAACAACCTTGACAATATCCGCTTGAACAATGGTTTGATCAACGGTTTGGCTCCTGGTGCCGTTTATGGTATGTATGCCGTTCCGGGTATGGTGCAAACCGGTTATTCCAAGTCGGTCAGCGACCAGATCGCCGTCAACGTCAACGGTTCAATGACCCTTGGTCGTGGCGACAATTCACACGAAATCAAGTTGGGCTTCCAATATGAACAACGCAACTCCGCCGCCATGCAATACAACGTCACTTCCTACAACAGGAACCCCTGGACGCTGATGCGTGATATGGTGAACGCCCACATCAGAGAACTTGACATCGACCACCCGTATGCCGTTAGTTACGACGGATTTGTCGACACCATCATGTATAACAGACTGTATGACGCCAGCACCCAATACACCATCGACGCCCGTCTGCGTCAGGCCATGGGTCTGCCCGTCGACGGAACCGAATGGATCCTTGTCGACACCTACGACTTCGACAACCACACCATGAAGTATTATGATGCCAACGGCAAGTTGTGCACCGCTACGGTTGACGGCGGCCTCAACATGGGCATGTTCGGCGCCGATGAGCTCACCCGCGATGGCCAGTTCACCGTGTACTATTATGGTTATACCTACGATGGTAGCAGAAAGTATGGTCTGACCGAGCGTCCTTCGCTCGCCGACTTCTTCTCGGCCACCGACGAAAACGACAATAACCTGCTGACCCGCCCGATTGGTGCCCAACAGCCCATCTACATGGCCGGTTACATCCAAGACAAGTTCGCCTTCAAAGACCTGATCTTCAACATTGGTGTCCGTGTCGACCGCTTCGACGCCAACCAAGACGTGCTGAAAGATCCTTATGTGCTCTACGACTTCTATACCGTGGGTGACATTAAGGCCGGTGCCGACGAACTCGACGACCACTCTGAGATTAACATCCCCAGCAACATTGGTGACGACTATGTCATTTATGTCAATAAACTGAACGAAGGCGAAATGACTTCGGTTGTCGGTTATCGTAATGGCAACACTTGGTACAATGAAGACGGTGTCTTAATCAACGACCCGACCGCCATCGGCATGGGCGCTGGCTCGGCTCCTTGGCTGAACAAGAGAAAGCAAGCCACTGCCGACCAAGTTGTCGACATCAACTCATTCAAGGACTACGATCCCGCTTGGAGCATCATGCCCCGTATCTCGTTCTCCTTCCCGATTTCCGACGAAGCCCTGTTCTTCGCTCACTATGATGTGCTGACCCAGCGTCCTACCAGTGCTTACTACTGCAGCCCGCTGTATTACTACCGCTTCAACGAAACTTCTTCAACGTTGGCCAACCCCAACCTGAAGCCTGCTCAGACCATCGAGTATGAACTCGGTTTCACCCAGAAGGTGACCAACACCTCTTCGCTGACCATCTCGGGTTACTACCACGAGTTGCGTAACATGATTCAGATGTACCGTTTCAATGGTGCCTACCCGAAGTCATACAACTCCTATAGCAACCTCGACTTTGGTACCGTCAAGGGTATCACGGCCAGCTACGATATGCGTCGTACGAAGAACGCCCGTATTCGTGCCAGCTATACTTTGCAGTATGCCGACATGACCGGTTCGTCGACCTCAACGGCTGCCGCTCTGATTGCCGCTGGTGTGCCTAACTTGAGGTCCACCTTCCCGACCAACTCCGACCGTCGTCACAGCTTCAACCTGACCCTCGACTATCGTTATTCAGATGGTAAGGACTACGACGGCCCCGTCATCCATCGCAAGAACGGTAAGGATATCCAGATCCTTTCCAACACTGGCTTCGCGCTGCAAGTCAATGGTGGTTCCGGTACGCCTTACACCGCTTCACGTACGGTTTCTTCCCCGATTTCGGGTGGTAACAACCTGCTGCAAGGTACCTACAACGGTTCCCGTATCCCCGCCGCCTTCCGTTTCGACCTCCGTGTCGACAAGGACTTCAACTTCAAGATGGGTGGCAAGAAAGAAGGTTCCAAGAGCCGCGACGCTTTCGTGAACGTCTATCTGCAAGTGCTGAACCTGCTCAACTCGAAGAACATCACCAGCGTGTATGCTGCCACTGGTAATGCCGACGATGACGGTTACCTCTCAGCTCCCGAATGGCAACGTGAGATCCAGAGCCAGATTGACCCTCAGGCCTACATCCAAATGTATGAACTGATCGTTAAGAGCGGCTACAACTACTCGATGCCTCGTCACATCAGACTCGGTATGAGCTTCAACTTCTAAAATGAAAGAAAATTCATAACGATAAATTACAAGTATTATGAAGAATATATTTCGAAATTTGTTTGCGGCGCTGCTTATCGTTAGCGCTGTGATTCCGGGCAAGGCTGAGATGTACAAGTATGAGCAAAAGGGCGGACAAGGCCAACGCGCTCAGACGGCAGCCGGATGTACGCCCTCGTCGTCCTACGATTGGCTCGACATCAACAACGTTAGAACGCGTATCAACTCTGGCGGTGACATGTGGTGGGACCTTCCCGCCGGTACTGGTTCGAAGTACTTTATCCCCGCCAACGGCTCTGCCACTTCACTGTTCGCCGGTTCTCTGTGGATCGCTGGTGTCGACGTCAACAATCAGTTGAAGTGCGCCGCCCTGCGTTTCCGTCAGGTCGGTAACGACTACTACACTGGTCCTCTGTCCGTCGACGGCAAGGCCTCTATCACCCCTGAGACTTGCGCCAAGTGGGACAAGATCTTCAAGATTACCCGCGCTGAAGTCGACGAGTTCATCTCTCACCTTGAGGATGGTTCGGTTCAGGATGGTAGCTACGCCGTCCCCTCAGTCATCGCCAACTGGCCCGCCACGCGTGCCAGCGATGACCCGACCGACATCGCCTATTATCTGGCTCCTTTCTATGATGCCGATGGTGACGGAGAATACAATCCGCAAAACGGTGACTATCCTTACTATGACATCAGCAACGAGCTCTGCCACACCAAGATTCCGACCATGGAAGAAGAAATCCACGGCACCATGCACGGCTCCATCCTTGCCGACCAGGTGCTGAAAGGCGACCAAACCCTGTGGTGGATCTTCAACGATAAAGGTGCTGCCCACACTGAATCTGGCGGTCAAGCCATCGGTATTGAAGTGCGTGCCCAAGCCTTTGCTTTCGCCACCAACGACGAAATCAACAACATGACCTTCTATAGCTACGAAATCATCAACCGTTCGACCTATACCTTGACGGGTACTTATTTCTCGCCTTGGACCGACGTCGACCTCGGCTATGGCTGGGACGACTATGTAGGTTGCGACGTTGAACGTGGTCTCGGTTACGGTTATAACGGTTCGGCTGTCGATGGTAGCGGTGAACCTGAAGCCTACGGTGCACAACCTCCGGCGATTGGTATCGACTTCTTCCAAGGCCCTTACATGGACCCCGATGGTATCGACAACCCCAAGTATAACTTCACTATTGTTTCCGTG
>CAMUYT010000099.1 GCA_947164955.1 uncultured Bacteroidales bacterium
GTGAGGCTTTGGAAGTTGGCGTTGGCCGTGTTCCAGCTCAGCGTGAAGGTGCCGTCTTCTTCAGCGTCGAAGTAGAGCGGCTGGCTGCCTTTCGTCATGTCGCGGAAGAGGATGGCGAAGTCCTGGTTGTCGTGGCGCAGGCTGATGTGACCCTTGGCGGAAGCCATGCGGAGTTTCTCGGCGCCATCGTTTTCGGGACGGCCGATTTCGAGGACTGCGATTTCCTTTCCGTTGCTGCCATCGCTAAGCTCGAAGTTGATCAACGGGTAGTTGGGGCGTTCGCTGCCGCGGAAGTTCGGCGTGCCTTCGTTGCTGCGCATAGCGTTGGTGAACTTGGCACTCTTGCCAGTCTGGCTTATGCGGATGAAGAAGCCTTGGTGCATGTTGAGGTACTGGTCGGCCGACTTGGAGCCGTTCGACGAAGTGCTCTTGTATTGCACATAAGCGTCGGCGCTGGGATCGTACACCGCATAAGTCTGGGCGTACGTTTCACCATTCCAAAGCGCTGTATTTTCTTCAACGAAAGCATCGAAGTCAAGGAAGCTCTGGTAGGGGTTGCCGAGCAGGTTGTAACCCGCCAGACCTGTCCATTCATTGGCAGCGGTGTAGGACACAGGAATCGTGATATCAGTATGGTTCAAAGTGCCGTAGTTCTGCAGCCACTGCGTTTCTTTGCGCTCGACAGAGTCGAAAACCAATGGGTTGATGGCCAGCAGATAGCCCTTGCCAGGGATGAATTGGGTTTCGTTATCTTGTACGCCAAGCTCATTCACGTAATTAATATGGGCATGGTTGGTGGGTACATCATAACCAACTGCATCATCAATCAGATCCATATGCCAGTGGCTCTGTCCGTTACGACGGAAGTTGATCCAGTGGTACTGGGGCTCGTAGAAGCAGTAGAAGTCGGTCTGGTGATAGGTGCCGAGGTCGGTGGGGAAGATATCCACATCGTCGTTGGTCTGGTCAAGACGCCAGCCACATGGATTGGCAACAGTACTATGGGGCACTTGGCCAGTGTTGGTATACGTCCAGCCAAAGCCGCTGTTCTCCAAAGAGGAACTGACATTGTGCCAACGGTTGCCCGACAGATAATCGGTGTAGTCGCCGCCGAACACTTTCATGTTTTGGCCCGTGAAGCCTTTGATAACCGAGTTGTTGTCTTGCAGCAGGCTGACATTCTCATCGACATAGACCACCACGCCTTCGGCAGTGCAGTTGTCGGCAACGGCAGCTTTACCACTCGGCTCTTCGATGCGGACATCATCATTTCTATAGAGGTTGATGGTACCTTTGTAAATGGCTTCGTGTTCGGTTACCTTATAATAATTGGCGTTATGATCAGTGTATTCATTACTGATTTGGGTATTCTCGTTCATGTTGCCATTGTTGTGGCGGTGTAGCATGTCGAGCAGTGAGGTAGCATAGTCGATGCGGATGCCGTCGGCGGAGCCGAGGCAGGTGACTTGCTCTTCGCCGAAGGCGTCGAATGCAAGCACGGGATAGTCGCCGTTGATGTTGCCTCCGTTGGGCGAGCGCAGGTAGCCGCCAGCGGTGGTGCGCTTCCATGAGGCACCGCTGCCCTTGTCGGCATTCAGTTGGTCGAGCAGGGCGGTTCTCGTATCGCCGAGGGTGGCATCGTGATAGAAGGGGCGAATCCATTGTGCAGGCTCAGCATGCTTATAGGTATTGGTGCCAGGAGTGCTGCTTGTAGGCACCTTACCTGCCAAGTCTTCGGGCGAGTAGCATTTCGTATAGGTGTTGTTGGCCGTACCAGTGATTTGGCCAAACACAGCCTTGTTCAGGTTCTGGTTGTTTCTTTCGAAACGCACATAGCAGTTTTCCAATTTCGTGCTTTGCCTATTGTCGCCAACCAATCCGCCCACGTATTTTGCAGGGGTGACACCGTTGTCAAGATAGTTGTAAACGCCATTGGTGAAGCTGTTCGTGACCGTGCCACGGTTCTCACCAACCAGGCCACCCATGGTGTAGGCGGTCAGTTCGGCCATGGCCATGCTGGAGTGGATGGTGCCACCTTTGTTGAGGCCAACCAAACCACCATAGATCAGTTGCGAGTCGTTCGCCACATCGTCGTTGTTGCAGGTGATGCGACCAGCAGCTTCGCAGTTGAAGATGTTGCCGCCTGCCTCAAGCGTGTCGGCGATGATGCCATGATGCACGAAAAATTCATTATGGTGCTTGCCTCGGAAGTCAGCATCGAGAACGAAAACGTTCTTGACAGTACCGCTCACGTCGGAGAACATGCCGGGGAACACCACCACACCTGCATTGCCACCACCTTCGATGACCTTGTAGAATTTCGAGGCGTTGTTCTTGAGGCCGGTAATGACGTGGCCATTGCCGTCGAATGTGCCTTCGTAGGTCATGTGGACCTTTTCTTCTCCATTTGTCTTAAAGCGAGTCAAGTTAGTTTCAGGATCGATTTCCACCTGCCAGCCGCTACCGATCGGCACCCAGTTGTGGGCGCTCATGTCGATGTCAGCGGTGAGGCGGCCGTTCAGTGTGGGGTGCGAAGCCACGTTGTTGGAGTTGTAGCCGTTTTTCACGTTGTAGCCGATACGACCGTTCACCTCGCTGATGAACCAAGCCAGGTCTTCTGGAGAGTCAATGTTGTTGGCATCGAAGCCATCGGGCTTTTGCACGATCACTTCCGTCCACACCGAGCCGAGCACGTTGGCGGTGGGGATATTGAAGGGCAAGGTGTTGATGGTGTCGCCGTTGGGTTGGATCACCGATAGCGGGCCGTTGGTGGCGATGCCATCGCCCCATGTGCCGCCGTCCACCTCCAAGGGGATGAACATCTGCAGCTTACGGCCGATGAAGATGGGGTTGTCATCGTCGTCGAGCACGGGGTTGCCGTCGTCGTCCACTTCTTGGGCCACATACATGGCCTTGAAGTTGAAGTTGGAGAAGGTGAGCGTCTTGTTGATAGAATCATAGTCAACAATGCCGTCTTCAAGGCGGTTTTCGTCGTTGCCGATGACCATGCCCTCAACGCCGTCCACCGTACCTAAAGTCATGCGAGTGGCGCCGTCGGTGGGGTCTTCGAAGGTGAACACGCCGCCCACCTTGCCGTTGCACTTGGGGGCATAAGCCCTGATGGTGGCGCCAGCCGTTGAACCCTCGGGGATGTTGAGCTGGAAGCTGGGCGAGATGACGTCTTGCACCACCGTGCCCGAGCCTAAGTCTACCGCAGCGCCGCCGCTCTCTTGGGCAATGCTTTCGAAGATATTGGCAAGCTCGCTGGCATTGGAAGCGGAAAGATATTTGCCTCCATTGTGGTCGCCAGCAGCGTGGGGCGAGACAGTAAGCGTCTGCCATGGTGTAGTGCCAGGCGTTTCCGTTGCAGAATAATTACTTGAGATGAAATGTAACAATCCATTGGCTGCTGCATCGCCAGAAAATCCACCTTCTGTAGTAGAAGCCCAATAATAAATATCATTATTTGTAGGCTCCCAAGAATAGCCACTACCCCAACTCCATTCTCTTTCTGCCGCAAGAACCCTGGTAGTACCATTATTATAATAATACCTATAATTTTGTTGTGTGATGGGTCCTTCACTCGAATAGTTCTGACGAATTGTCTGGTAAGCAGAAGTAGGGGATGCACCATCGAAAACACCAACAGAAAACACAACTGCTCCATTTTGTTTTATAGCTCTAGCTTGTACCACAGCCGCATCTGCAACTTCTTGCGCTATTATGTTACGATTGTTATTTCCATTATTACGTCTTTCGGCAAACATATCTGTACCGTTTTGTGTATCAGTTGGGGTAACAAGTCCAGGATAGCCGTCCGTAAAGAAAACTACCACTTGGGTACGATCCATATCATTATGGGTATTGGGATCATTGTCAGGATCAAATGTAGTGATATCGCGATTGACCAGGATATTGTAGGCCATCTCCAAGCCATACTGCATCATTGTGCCACCGTTCGCTGCAATGCTTTGCGCAGCTGATACCAAAGTGGGATTCACGACTCCGTTGTTGTTCACATAGAGCAAAGCATCTTTATAGTCCTGGGGCGTAATGTTCTGATAGCTGATTTCACTGGGAGTCAGCAATTCAGTGTTTTGATAGGTTGTATAGCTACCTCCTGGAGCTGTAGCAAAGCCTACAAGAGCCACCCTGTGATCAATCTCATATCTCTTGGCATCGGCTTGAATGGAGTCGAGAAAAAGAGTAACAGCGTTTCTTAAAGCTTGCACTCTTGTTGTGCCATCACTCATAGTCGAAGCCATGGAGCCAGACTGGTCGAGCACAAGCACGATATCCGTAGGGATATGGGCTTCGGTCTTAATCTTGTCGCCCGTCACGAAGGTTTCGAGCATAATCTCACCCTTGGAGCCCGTGGGGTCGGTGGTGTCGGCGATCCAGGTCTTGTGCATGTAGAGTCCGTTGGTAGGCTCTTGCGCGAAGGCCCCCAAGCTCATCAGCACCATCCCTATTAATAATAAGGTGTGCCGGAGGGCGCCTTTCAGTTTGCTGTGGCCGAGAATGGCCAAGCTTCTTTTCATTTTGTGTAACTTTTTCATTCGCGTTAATTGTGTTTATTTGTATTATTTAATTGAATTTCAATTCGTTCTGTTGTTTCGCAAAGATAAGCGTCTCCAAATGGGAGAAGAAGTCGGCGCTAATGGTCTGGCCATAGCGCACGAAGCGTTCGGCATCCATGTTAGCCTGGCCGAGAACCCTGTTCACGGAGGCCACATCCTGCCCTACCTTTTCGGCAAGCCACTGGGCGTCAACACATTGCCGCTCCAATAACTCGCTCAGAAACTGTCCCGCATGAAACCCATTCAAGGTTTTGCTGGCTGTTGTCTTCATTTGATTTGATTCACTATAGTGTTAATGATGTACGTACGTAAAGAACTGGACACACTCCAATTCGGCTGCAAAAATATTGCTTTTTTGTGATATATTCATAATTTTTTGCAATATTTTTACTAATTTTATTGCATCTTGTTATTATACAATGATTTAACTTCGAACCATGAAACCCATACTCAAAAACATTGAAGCCATACGTAAAGAAAAGCGTATAAAACAGGAGGTTGTGGCGGCGGAACTGGGAATCAAACAAAGCTCCTATTCCAGTTACATCATTAGAGAAAGCGATATTTCATTCAGTAGATTATTGCATATAAGCGATATTTTAGGTGTTTCTGTGCTCGACATCATCACCTATCCGGAGCATTATGTGCTGGCGGAGGGTCCCTGCAAGGAATGCCAGGAGAAGGACAAGACCATACAGCACCTCAACAAGTACATCGAGATGTTGGAGAAGCGGCTGGAGGAATGACGCGAAGCGGCGGCAGAGCCCCGAAGGGGCGACAATACGTCATCGGGCGATTTCAATCCCCGACATAAACAAAATGCAGACGAGCCGCCTGCAAGCCCCGAAGGGGCGAAAGCAACGCGAGGCAGGCGGTGTGAACCCCTGCCGAAAAAAACGACAAAAAAAAACGGAGCCGCCCATAGGCAGCCCCGTCGTTCACAAGGTATGAAAAAGAGATTTACTTTCCAGTAAGACGGGCAAAGCCCGAAAAAGTTACAGCCCGTAGGCGTTTTTCACGTCGTCGAGGCTGATGCCCAGCAGTTTCATCTTCTTCACCACTTCGGGCAGTTCCTTCTCCAGGAACTCCTCGCGCATCTGGCGAAGGACGATGTCCTTGGCTTCGGGCGCGATGAAGTATCCGATACCGCGCTTGTTGTAGATGATGCCCGCATTGGTCATGGTCTCGTAGGAGCGCATGATGGTGTTGGGGTTCACGCCGAGCTGGATGCCGTAGTCGCGCACCGAATGGATGCGGTCGTCGGCCTTCAGGTCGCCGCGCAAGATTTGTTCATAGAGCTGCGAACAGATCTGCAAGTATATGGGTTTGTGTGCGTTAAATTCCATGGTTTAGTATTTTTGCGTTTTGAGTTTGAAGAAAAGTCCAACATAAAGTGCGACAGCGAGCAGGCTCCTGAAAATGATTCCCAACAGCATGGCATGGCTAGTGTAATTGGTCAACGATTCCAAGTCCATCGAAGCCGTGTTGACTTCATGCTGCCAAGGATAGATGCCTCTCGAAAGGAAAAACGATTGCATCAACATCGTAATCACATACGAAATGCCAATCATGCAGGCCAAGGTCTTGGCGGTTTTGTGCGTCTTGAAGAGCAAATTGCCGAACATAAAGATACCCACGGTGAAAATGATACGCACGATGTGGCTGAACAGATAGCTCGAGTCGAACTTGCCGGAAAATGATTGGAAAGCCTCGTAATCATCACCAACCATGTCGGCTTCGGTCAGTTCGCCCATCTCCATGGCAAAGTTTTGAACAGACTCCATAAGCCCGAAGCTCTTGATATAGTGGGTGAAACCACCAAAAGGCAAAGCCGTAAGGAGCGAATCAAGGCCCCACGAAAGGAGGAAAACGACGACGGGCGTCAGGAGACAGAAGAAGGCGTAGCTGAGGAACTTCTCCAAGTTGGACGCAGGCATCATCGCAAAACGGATGCCCTCACGCTGAAGGTTGATGTCGCCAAAGGCCTTGGCTGGCACCATGATGCAGGCCAAAGCCACGGCAAGGTAAATCATGCCCCAACGGACGAAGGTGGGCATCGTGAAGCTGAAAACCAACGTCAGCAGCCACAAGACCAAGGTCAGGCTGCTCAGGATGGCCACGGTGATGCCGAAGTTGCGGTAGTATTTCCGGCCATCGGCAGCAAGCACCTTGCCGAACCTATTGAAATTGAATGTGTTGTTCATAGTCAGTATTTTTGAGTCTTGATTTTATGATAGGTAAGGATATAGAACACGATGGCGACGACCAACTGGAAGGCACTGTAGACCCAAGGAAGGAAACGCGTCTCCAACTGGGCACTGGTTTCGGTAACCCACATGCCGAAGGCATTCCAGAAGTGGGCCAATTGAAGCAACAGAGTGAATACAAACACAATAAGGATTCCCCAAGCAATGGTTTTTCCAGCCTTGCGGCGTTTGAAAACCATGTTGCCGAACATGAAGATGGACGACTCAGCCCATGCGGCAGTGACTAATGAGACAACCAACATCACAAAATCGCCGAAACTGATTTTTCTCAGGAAATCTTCGTACATGGCAATCCCATTGAAACCGCCAAAGGGCAACAAAGACAAGAGGCTGTCCACTATCCAAGCGCCCAACAAGGCAAGGAAGGGCGTGACCAACGAACAATAGACGAACATACTCAAGAACTTCTCCAAGCCCGAGGCTGGAAGCATGGCGAAGGCCACCCCCTCTCGAGACAAGTTGGCTTTGCCATAGATGCGCGAAGGTGCCGACATAAGGGTTATGGCAACAATGCCAAAAATGAGCATCTCACGTGCCTCAACGGGCAATTCCGTACCGAGGACCAGACTTGCCACCCACAGTAGGATGGGCATACTAATCCACACTAACAGCGTGATGCCGAAGTTGCGGACATAGCGCTTCCAATCATAGGCCAGCACTTGACCGAAACGTTTGAAATCGAATGAGTTATTCATAGCCAAGTCCTTTCTCAACCAAACATTTGTTTGATGGTTTCCTTGTTTTTCATCACGGTGTTGAAGAGCACTTCGATGCTTACCTTGCTATCGAGGCCTTCGGTGTTGCGCGTCACGCTGACGTAGCCGCCGGGCATCATCTCGCTGTAGAGGGCGGTGTCGTCCTTCTCGGTGCCGTAGGCGAAATAGAGCTTGTCGGTGATTTCGCGGAACGAGGCCTTGAGCAGCACCTCGTCGTGGTCGAGGATGATGATGGGGTCGATGAGGTTCTCCACGTCCTTCACCTGGTGGGTGGAGATGATGATGGTGCGCTCGTCGGTGGCGTGCTTGGCGATGACCTGACGGAAGAGCGTCTTCGAGGGGATGTCGAGGCCGTTGGTAGGCTCGTCGAGGAGCAAGTAGTCGGTGTTGAGGGCCAAGGCGGTCGAGATGAGGCATTTCTTCTGCTGGCCAAACGACATTTCGGCGTACTTGCGCGTGGGGTCCACTTCCATTTCCTTGCAGAGTTCAAGGAAGAGGCTTTCGTCGAAGTTGGGGTAGAACACGCCAAGCTCGCGCATATTATTAATAGGTGTGCCCTCGGGGATGGCGAAGTCTTCGGAGATGAAGATAATCTTCTGGAGGGTTTCGGGCCAGCGGTTGAAGGGTGCGATGCCGTCCACCTCGCAGGTGCCGGCGGTGGGCTTCTGCAGGCCGCTGATGAGTTTCAGCAGGGAGGTCTTCCCCACTCCGTTTTCGCCAAGCAGCCCGTAGATGTTGCCCTTCTCGAAGCTGAGGCTGATGTT
>CAMUYT010000100.1 GCA_947164955.1 uncultured Bacteroidales bacterium
TGTTGCTCTGGTAGTAGCTCATGCGGTCGTTGTACTCGTAATGCGAGATTTGCTCCATCGGCTCGAAGCCGGCGGCGCGGAGGTCTTTCACGAAGACATAGCTCATGTCCTGCTCGTTGGTGAAGGTGAGTTTGACCGTGATTTTATCACCTACTTTTAAGGTCGGCCCTTCGACAGGCTCAGGGACCTCAGGTCGTTGAGCTTGTCGAAACGCCGTCCCAATAGGTACCAGTTTCTTGCCCTTTTCATCCACCGTCTCCACAAACAGCTCGCGCTTGATGGTGAAGCCCGCCTCGCTTTGCTTCACTTCGTCGATCGGGACGAAATACTGGCGGAACAGGCCGCCCCAGACCAAGTGGTTGGTCGGGTTGTTGACGGTGAGTTGGCGCATCTCCGAAGTCACTTCGTTGGCGTTCCAACGGCGTTGGATGAAGCCCGTGCCGGCCACGCCACCTTCAGTATTAATAGGTGTGTTGCCAAAACGCAGCGTCACTTCCTTGCCTTCCTCGAACCAATCGCTGCCGCGAAGCAGAAGCGCGTAGGTCGCGTCTAAGGTGGAAGCAGAGCTTTCCCAACGGTCGAAACGCTTTTTCGACAATAGCCACAGGCGCATCTGGTCAAGCAAAGCGTCATCCTGTTCAATCTCCGCGAAGGCAGCCATGATGTTGGCATGAATCGCGATGTCCGACTCGAAGGTGAAATAGTCTTTCTTCCAGTACATCCCGACTTCGTCGTTCCGCTGGGCGCGCTCCTTGAGCGACTGCATGATCAGCTTGGCGGCATCGGTCTTGCCGTTGCGGTAGAGCACCAAGGCAGCTTTGGCCTGACGGTCAAAATGATAGGACTTCCAATCCTGCTCCAGCCGACCTAAGTATGCGTTTTTGGCTTCCTTCATCCCCGCAGTCTGTACCTCCGGATCGAAGAAACTCAGGGCGTAAAGCTCGTCGAGGATGAGCACGTCGAGGACGGGTTCCTTTTTGTCGCGTTTGGCTTCCGCGTAGACGTCGTAGAGGTTCTTCTCCACAAAACGCACCGCATTCTTAATGATGCCTTCAGCCTTGCCGGCATTGGTGTTGTTCAACGAGGACAAGGCCCCCATTTCCTGCAACTTGCCGAAACCCGTCAGGATGCGTGTGGTGATGAAGGGACTCTCGGGCATCTTCTCCATCCACGACCAGCCGCCCGAGTCTTTCTGCTGCTTCGACATCATGTTCAAGGCCCTGGTCTGTTGCAGCGGCAGACGAAGCGCGTCAAACAACATGGCGAGCTGCGAGCGTTGTTCCTCAACGTTTTTGGCTTGCATCACCCAAGGCGTCTCCTTCAGCAGGATGGCTTTCAGTTCCTGGTCTTTCTCCAACTTCGAGAGCAGGGCGTCGGGGGTCTCCACCTTCCACTTGCGGATGTAGGCCATCAGATTCGGGATGTGGTCGGAGATATAGGCCGAAAGGGTGTTGGCGTAGAACACATAGAAGGCGTTCTCGGCACAATACATATTGATGCCGCTGAGATAAGGCAGCGGCTGCACGGCGTACCAAACGGGATTGGTGCTGAGGTTGAGCGTCAGGCTGTGGTCGCGCTCGTTGTCCATCGGATTGGCAATGGATTGAACGTCGAAAGTCTGCACCGTGTCGGCCTGCACGATGAAGGGCAGGGTCTGCGTCATGAAGACCTCGCTGCTCAGCACGGGCAGCAAGTGTTGCTCGGCGTCGCTATACTCGCCCGCGTAGGCCGTGAAGCGGAAGGCCAGCAAATCCAACCCTGGACGAGCCGCCACCTTCCAACGCACTTCCTTGCTGCGACCCGGAACGATTTCCTCCATGGTTGCAACGGCATCGGAAAGCAACACGTCGACAGGCTCCATCGTGGCCGCATCGCTGACCTCCAGTTTCACCTTGGGCATCACAGGCTCGTCGCTTCTGTTGATGACGTTGGCCACCAACCATAAGGTGTCGCTGTCGTACATATACCGAGGCATATCCGCCATGATCATCACAGGCTTGGAAGTGGTGAAGCTGTACTCCTTGAAACCGGTCTGACGGTCGCGGTTGTAGGCCATCGCCATGAAACGCCAACGGGTGAGGCCGTCGGGCATGGTGAAGCTGAAGCTGGCATTGCCTTCCTTGTCGGTCTTCAGGTAGTTGAAGAAGGCCGTCTCGTTGAAGTTCTCGCGCGGTGCAACGAGGAAACGCTCTATCATCATGCGCTCTTCCTCTGAACCTTCTCTTGAACCTCGTATGGAGCCGACCTCGCCATCCGCCGAGAACACGCCGCCGACATTGGCAGCGATGGCTTCACCCGAACGCTCGGGCAGTTTCGCGATTTCCTCCGAGGTGATGCTCGCCCCCGACCTCGTGTTGTCCTTCGAAATCAAAGGAATCTCATAGTCCACCACCGTGACTTCATTCAAAGCAATGGCACCACTCAGCATCTTGATGTTATAAAAGGTAATCTTATTGGCCGGAATGACAATATCTTTCAGCACAAAGGGATTGTAGCCGATACAGCTCGCCTTCAGGTTATACGTCCCTGGAGGAACCGGGTTGATATCATAATTGCCATCGAAATCGGAGGAAGCTCCAGCGATTTGCGAGCCACTCTTTTCGAGGATGATATTGGCAAAAGGCACAGCCTCTCCCGTGTCATCAATGATTTTTCCTTTCAGCCTGCCGTTGGGACCCTTGCCGTTGGATTTCGACCATGAGTTGGTTTTAGATGATTCATAATACACCCCCCTCTGAGGATTCGACCGACGGTAGTAAATCATATCGAAGAAAGGCGCATCGGAAGGCAGGGAGAAATTGAACAGATAGACCTCATACCCGTAGGAAAATGGTTCCGTGGATTGATGGACAAAGTAACTATGAGGCGTACTGAACCCATTGGCATAATAGCTGTAGGGCTTCAGCTGCAGCAACGGCCACCGATGCTCCTTGAAGACATCCAACGAGGCATCGTACATTCCTGCCAGCACCGCCGATTTCACGGGTTGGTCCTTGCAGTCGCGGACGGTCAGGCTCCAGGTTTCTTCGGCGCCAGGACTGAGTTGGTCGCGCACCGAGGCCAGTTCCACCTTCAAATCGAGATTATAGTAAGGCACCTCGATGCAATATCTTTTGATGCGGTGGCTGTTCTCCTTGTAGGAACCCGCCATCAGGCACAACGCGCCCCGGTCGCTTTCGGTGACAACGTAGGGCAAGGTCACCAAGCCTTCGTTCACCTCCACCCATTGATCCATGCGGGTCTCCTCGTCGTCGTGGACGAGTTTCAGCCAATACACCGCCTCTTTGGCCGAACTCCCAAGGGTGATGTGAATCGTGTCGCCAGGCTGGGCTTCCTCTTTGTCGACTTGCAGCCAAAACAGCTCGTTTACGGGCATCTTCCCCGTCATTCGGTCCGACACGACGAACTGCTGCGTCAGCATGGCCAAAGTGTCGTCGAGACTTTGCAACTCCAGGAGGTATCGCCCCGGTTGAAGCTGGCGGTAGTCGTCGAAACGCCGTTCACCGTCCACCTTATATTCCGTCTCGCCGACCAAAGTCTTCTTCTCGTTGGGATAGAAACCGTAGTTGGGGAAAAGTCGCGCCAGCTCTTCGTCGCTCAATAACTTGCGGTCGAGGTTGATGTCTTCGTACATTGCCTCGAAATAATCGATGCGGCCGGTTTCCTCGTAACGGTAAATCTTTTGCGACACGCGGCTTTGGGCAGGCCCGCCGCTCATGTTGAGCACCTCGATGCGGTAGGCTCCTTCCTCCGTCTTTTCCAACAAACCCGGCAGGTTGGTGCTGAGGCCCACTTCGTTGTAACCCGCACTCAACGTGTATTTCTCCTCATGCGTCTCGCCTTGGGCGTTGGTCGCCGTCACTTCAACGGTATAGATGAAAACGGGTTGCAGCTCCGGCCTGATTTTGTCGGCAGGCTTCAGCGTGAAGCCGATATGGAACTTGCCGTCGCCGTCTGTGCGTACCGTTCCTTGGGCGACCTGTTCATCCACGACGCGAGGATAAGTCTGTCCATAGCAACGCCAAGGGAAGGAGGCTGATCGCTCCACCCAATAGCGACATTCCACATTGTCCAATCCGAAGCCCGCGAAGGCTTTCACGCTGCCTTCAACCGTAATCTCCTGATTGAGTTTATATTGCTCCTTTGGCTTGTCGAAACTGACCTCAAAGGTGGGGCGTTTGTATTCCTCCACACGGATATAGCAATCAACATATTTCAAGTCGACAACCAACCTATAAACGCCATTCGACACGTCTTCGGGGATGACGAAAGAGCCGCTGAACGAGCCGTATTCGTCCGTCCTAACGGTCTGGCTGCCGATTTCCTTGCCGTAGGAAGTCAAGGTGACCTTACGCTTGTCATTGCGCACCAATGTCAGCTTCCCGTTCTTCCCATTGGTCACCACACCGTGATAATAAATGGTCTGCCCGGGACGGTAGATGGAGCGGTCGGAATAGATTTTGCCCGTGGTGTATCCTTTGCTGAAAAGAGACTTCAACGGATGACCGGTGGTCCAGAATTCCAAATCCTCGGTCGTGTAAAGCACATCGTCGCCATGGCGCAGCCTGACATGAAAGTCCTCCGACTTGCCGAACCTCACCCTGCCTTCGGCATCCGACTTCTTTTTGTGTACAATACGCTCGTCATATTCACCTCTCCCCAAATACACATAGCTCAGGCACTCCACCGCGACGCCCTTCAAAGGTTTTCCCGTCTTGCGGTCGAGGGTGACGAGCGTGTTCGTTTCGTCGGTGATGAAAGCCAGGCCCGACACCTGAACGTCCACCATCAGGATCTTGTCGGTGTCGATGGTATTCTTTTCGGGCGTGACCAAAAGTCGATACAAACCCGGCTCGACAGGCGGCAACGCCACCAGGGTGGAATGCCACAGCAAGTCGTTCTCTTCGGGCAGGTTCACCCGATGTTCGGCGACCGGCGTCCGCGCCATCATCTTCCTTTTGGTGGCTTCGTCTTTCTCCCAGCTCCTCCAACTCACATCCTCAAGCTCCTTCTCGTCGATTTTCACCATTCTGAAATAAGCCCGTTTCGCGTTGCGATAGCGAAGCACCACAGGGATGGCCTCGTTGGGCAGCTGCACGGCGTTCAAGGAAACATCCAACAGGGTCTCATACAGATAATCCAGCATCTCCATGCTTCCCTCGGCGGCATCCGAGTCGGGGAACTTGTTCAGAATCATGCGGCAAAACTCGCTGGCCTGATAAAAATTATCGTTGTACTCTTTCGTATCCGAACTCCGCATATACTGCTTGGCGAGATTGTCGGCCAATTCCAAGGCTATGTCGGCTGACAAAGGATGCTCACCATGTTGTTCCACCAGCCGGCGCAAAGTCTCTTGATATTGATTGTCGTCTTGCAAGAGGGAATAAACGTAACGGACGCGGTTGAAGTCGTTGTAAATCAAGGCTTCTTCGTTGTTGTTGGCCAAATTGCAGGCGATGAGTTCCTGATAAATCCGCAAGAGGCGCAACACGGCGTTGTCCTCGTCAGGCAAGCCGACCGCGACAAACTCGTCGGCAGGCAGCCACCAGTCGGCAGTATTCCATGCGGAAGGCACATCATCGGCGGCAGCCACTGTCTTATAATAGGTGGCCACCCGATGGAATACAAAGTCGAAAACCGTAGGCTCGTATTGGATATTCGCGACGTCGGGCAGGGTTTCTTGCTCAAACAGCATCAGGTAATCCTGCATGGGGGCGCGTTTCAGCTGGGATGTCGGACGCAGGGCCTCGGCAAGATGCCTGTCGATGGCCTCGCGGAAGTTCCCAACGCCCCAATAGCGCATCTCCGTCGAGTCGAGGTTGCTGTCAATGTAGGTGTTGCGCTCAATGATCCATTTTGAGTCCGTCCAGACGCTGGCATAGCAGCGGGCGATCTCGGTATGGAGAATGGCCGCCTGAACGGTATCCAGTTCGTGCACTTTCCGCTCCGCATAGCGGATATAGGCTTCCTTGGCGTTTTTCTCCTCCGTCAGCAGCATGATTTTCTGCCGAAACAGGAGGGCTTTCAGCAGCTGCATCTGGTTGCCTTCCGCCCGGGCCTCACTTTCGATACTGTCCAAGGCCGAAGCCGCCGAGAGGGGCAGAAAGTCCTCAAGATATTGGCCCACTTTGTCCCAACGGGCCTCGTATCCAACGGATTGGGCGCTCGCCGACAGGCCCAAAAACGCGCAGAGCAAAAGCGCGATAATAGAGTAACGGTGTTTCATGATCGTCAGTTTTTATGGCACAAATATAGAATAAAAACCAATTCAGCAAGAAAAATTGCCGTTTTAAATGATTTTTTCTATCATTCCCCAACCCTAATCTTCATTCCATCGGAATACGCGCTGAACTCGGGCGCATACTGGCTTTTTGAGTTGTATTCACTGCAAGGGCAGTTGCTGCAACGTGATGCCGCCGCTTTTGGCGAGGGGTCGCAGCAGTATGATTTAGCGCTTCATGACATTACTAAGGGGTTTTATTTGCTGCGCATTAGACATTCTGATGGCTTTGAACAAACTGTGAAAGTAATTATTCAGTAAAAGCAGGCTCTTGAAGTCATGTCATCCCTACGCTGGCCTGTGCGGTGGCTTGGGATCTATGGCTTCTAGAGCCGTCAAATTAAGGTTTTACTGCATTGAACCGCATCCCATAGATTCCATGCTCGCCCACCTGCCAGCGCAGGAACGACATAGGAGGCTAAACTTACTGCTCAAACAGGTCTTTTCTTTCAGGATTCATAGTATCTATAAGTCTTTCTTTTTCTACCCTAGGATTCCTTGCCCACGCACCTACCTCTGCAGGAAATCGAAGATTCGACGTAGTCAATGACATGAGCAGCGGGACTGGAATGACATGGAAGGCTTAGGTTTTCAAGCTTTAGAAAGCATGTCATCCCTATATTGGGCAGTGCAGGCCTCAACAGGTATGTCATCCCAACGAAGGCTTGTGGGCAAAGGCAAGGGATCTATATCTGTTGAGGCCGTCATATTGAGGTTGTTACCCTTTGTACCGCTTTCCATAGATTCCCTCTCTCGCACATGCCTATGTTGGAATGACATGGAAGGCTTGTCTTTACTCTCCTACCTTAATCTTCATCCCATCCGAATACGCACTGAACTCCGGCGCATACTGGCACTGGATCAGGGCGTAGCCGTTGTTGAGGTGGCCTTCCTTGGTCACGAACATGCTGTACTCCAGCTGGTGCACGCCCTTGGGCAGGAACTCAATGAAGAACTCCATGTCGGTGTCGGTGTTGCTCTGGTAGTAGCTCATGCGGTCGTTGTACTCGTAGTGTGAGATTTGCTCTATCGGCTCGAAGCCGGCGGCGCGGAGATCCTTCACGAAGACATAGCTCATGTCTTGCTCGTTGGTGAAGGTGATCTTCACGGTCAACTTGTCGCCCACTTTCAAGGCTTGGTTTGTGACAGGAACCAGTTTCTTGCCCTTTTCATCCACCGTCTCCACAAACAGCTCGCGCTTGATGGTGAAGCCCGCCTCGCTTTGCTTCACTTCGTCGATCGGGACGAAATACTGGCGGAACAGGCCGCCCCAGACCAAGTGGTTGGTCGGGTTGTTGACGGTGAGTTGGCGCATCTCCGAAGTCACTTCGTTGGCGTTCCAACGGCGTTGGATGAAGCCCGTGCCGGCCACGCCACCTTCAGTATTAATAGGTGTGTTGCCAAAACTCAGCGTCACTTCCTTGCCTTCGGCAAACCAGTCGCTGCCGCGCATCAGCAGGGCGTAGCAGGCATCGGCGGTGGAGGCGGAGTTTTCCCAACTGTTGGTCTGTTTCTGGGTAAGCAGCCACACGCGCAGCTGGTCGATCATCTCCTCGTCCTTGTCGATTTCGGCGAAGGCGGCCATGATGTTGGCGTGGGTGGCGATGTGCGACTCAAACGAGAAGTATTTCTTCGGCCAGTACATGCCGATTTGCTCGTTCTTTTGAGCGGTCTCCTTGAAGCTCTGGATCATCAGCTTGGCGGTCTTCTCGTTGCCCATGCGGTGAAGCACCAAGGCACCCTTCGAGCGCATGTTGAAGTTGAACGAGGTCCACTCCTTATCGAGGCTGCCGAGATAGTATTTCTTGGCCGTGGCGAAGTCCTTGTCGGAGTTTTGCTCCTTGAAGAAACTCAAGGCATAGAGTTCGTTCAAGGTGCCGCTGCCGATGGGCCAGTCCTTGCCTTTACTGAGGCGTTTCATCTAGCGGTAGGTCTCGGCCACCTCGTATTCGAGGTAACGCACGGCCTTGTCGCAGATG
>CAMUYT010000101.1 GCA_947164955.1 uncultured Bacteroidales bacterium
TGCCACCCTCGCCTTCACCACCTACGACATCAAGGCCGACTTCATCAGCGTCGGCATCGGCTATCATATCCAACACAAATACTACCTACCGCGCCATGGAAAGAAACCGTATCGCAGTCCTGTTTTTCCTCGTTAGCCTCACCTTGGCCTCGTGCACGAAGATGGACGCGCTGTTCAACAACGGCGAGCCCATCACCGAGCAACGCAACGTTGAGCATCGGTTCAGCGTTATCTCGATGTACAACAACGTGAATGTCAAGCTCGTGCGCGACAGTCATCCCCGTTTGGAGCTCACTTGTCCGAAAAATCTTGTCGAGAAAGTGACCACCGAAATCGAAGGCGACACCCTGTTCATCAAGAACGAGAACGAATACAACTGGCTCCGTAGCTATGACTACGACATCGACCTGACGGTGTATTACGACAGCCTTCAGACCATCAATTTCGCCTCCGTCGGCGACCTGAGCTGTGCGGAGCCCATCATGGGCGTTGGTGAACAGACTATCGACTCAACGGAATTGGGCGTCGACACGGTTTGGATCAAGGCATTCTATCTCAACATCAACGAAGGCTGTGGCAACATCAACCTGGACTTTGACTGTGGCGTGTTGAAGACCCATTTCGGCAACGGCACATCGGAGGTGACATTGAGCGGTGAAGCCAACTACACTGAGATCATCACAAGGAGTTATGGCGTGGTTCATGCCGAGAACCTCAACTCCAACTTCGTCAGGGTGCAGAGTGAGTCGACCAACGACACCTATGTGTTGGCAAGGACAAAACTCACCGTATGGCTTTATAGCATTGGGAACGTGTATTATAGAGGCAATCCATGGATTGTCAAGGAATGCACTAGCGACGGTCGCGTCATCAAAATGGATTAATTTTGAATTTGGCTGAAAGAAAGCGGTTTTTGGTATGATATTTGCATATTTTTGTAGGCGAACAAACAGAATAAAAGAACAAAATAAAAACCTATAGAAAAATGAAAGCGTTAAGACTCATCCCGATCATTGCCTTGATGGTATTTGTCAGTTGCTCGTCGAACCGCAACATGGCCAAAGACGACACCTACTATTCGCCTTACGGCAACACGGGCAAGATGGCCACTGGCAACGGCTCCTATGTGAGCCCTAGCATCAGCAGCAACACGGAATATGACTACCAAGCCTATTATTCCGACAGCAAGAACTATGTCAACAATGCCGAGCCCGTTTACCAGACCACTGAGACGGTGACCGACACCAATGGCGTGGTTTACACCACCACAGAGACCTATTACGATGCCGATTTTGCCACGCGCATCAAGCGTTTCGGCACGCAAGCCTCTTCGTCAAGAGACTACTATGATGATTATTACACCTACGATGGGGGCAGCAGTGGCAACACCTATGTCTACGTGAACAGCTACGATCCCTTCTATTGGAACTATTATCCGAGCTTCTATGTGGGCTGGGGCTATCGTCCCTATTGGAGCAGCTATTGGAGCTGGAACTGGTATTGGGGCTATCCTTACCACTACAACTACTACTGGGGTTGGGATCCGTACTGGACCTACGGTTGGGGCTACAGCTATTGGCATCACCCCTACTATCATCACCACCACCACGATTGGCATCACCATGGAGGCGGGCATCACGGTGGATACGAACCTGGAGGCAGCAGCCTGGGCAGCTATGTGGCCAGCGTGCGCCACGGCAACGGCACCAGCGGCTCGATGAGCCACAGCTTGCCGAATAACGGTCGCCAGAGCCTCACCAATGGTGGCAGCATGTCGGGCCGCACCAATGCAGGCGCTTCGGTCAGCGGCAGAACTCCTGGCAGCATGAGCCGTCCCACGGCGAGTGGCACGACAAGTCGCCCGACAGTAAGCAGCCGTCCGACGACCACCAGCCGTCCGTCGGCAGGCACAAGTGGCCGCACGGGCAATGCCTCGGCCAGCCGTCCGTCGAGCTCAAGCAATGCTCGTCCGAGCAGTCAAAGCAACCGCCAGACCTACACCTCGCCCAGCAGCAGCCGTCCGTCGCGCTCCAGTTCGGAATATGTGCGTCCGCAAGGCAGCAACTCGCGTCCCTCTTCAATGGGAACGAACCGCAACAGCTCATCAGGAAGCTACAACAGAAGTAATTCCAGCACGGGAAGCTACAACAGAGGCAACTCGTCGAGTGGCAGCTACAACAGAAGCAGTTCCTCGAGCGGCAGTTACAGAGGTTCTTCGTCAAGCTCAAGCCGTAGCTCAGGCAGCTACAGCGGCGGAAGTCGCAGCTCAGGCAGCAGCTACAGTGGAGGCAGCCACAGCTCAAGCAGTCACAGCTCAGGAGGCGGAAGTCGCTCAAGCGGTGGTGGAAGAAGATAAATTCCACAGGCTTTCTCCCAATTGAAAATAAAAGACTACCTTTGCAGTTCAAAATCAAAGGTAGTCTTTTTTTATGGAAAGGAAGAGAATCATCACGACCGTCGTTGCCCTTGGAGCTTTAATTACCTGCTTTGCTCAAGGAAGCGACGACGCCTGCTTGTTTTCGCAGACGTACTACCAAGGAACAGCAAAAGCCTTGGGTATGGGCAATGCCATAGGCGCCATCGGTGGCGACATAACCTCATGCTGCATCAACCCCGCAGGAATGGGCATCTATCGCAGCAACGAATTCACCGCATCGCTGGGCTTCCTCGACAACTACAACACATCGACCTATTACGACGAGAAAAACAATGCCAATAGGATGCAGCTTTCTATCCCCAACCTCGGCTGGGTCAGCACCAAGCAAAGGAGCAACTTTAGGCCCTTGCGTTTCACGCAATTCGGCATTGGATTGACACGTACCAACGACTACAACGAGCACACCTTTGCCAAAGGCATCAACCCAAGCAGCTCGTTGGTTGACAACTATCTGGCACAGATTGACGGCTATGCCGAGCAAGAGTTGCAAAACGCCTTCCCCTACACGGTCTATCCTGCCTGGAGCACTCATATCATCGACCTGTTTCATGACGAACAAGGTTTGTATTACAGCAGCCCTGTACCCCAAGGCAACATCTGGCAAAGTCAAGAAAGGATGTTTAGAGGACGTTCGGAAGAATGGACTTTTGCCGGTAGTGCCAACTATTGGGACCGCCTCTACATCGGCTTCTGCGCCAGCCTCAACCACACCAAACGAGTAGGAGAAAAAAAACTTGAGGAGAGCAAAGTTGAAGGTACCGACACCGATTTCGACCAATGGAGTTTCAAGGAAAGCATCAGTAGCAACGCATTGGGAGGCAACGTAAGGATCGGGCTTATCTATCGCGCCAACCGCTGGCTCAGCCTGGGTGCTGCATTCCACTCCCCCACGATTTACAATTTTGACGAATCTTGGCAAACCGAGACCGAGTCGGAAATCAGCCACATCAAACAAAAGTATACCAGTCTCGAGTCGAACTATGAATACACCTTTATCAAACCCCTCAAATGGGTAGGCAGTATGGCCTTCTTCATTGGTGAACAAGGAATGATAGGCTTCGATGCAGAATACACCAACTTTGGCGCTGCAAGATTCAGTGCTGACGATTATGATTACAGTGACGTGAATGCGGATATCAAAACCACCTACGGCAAGACGTTCAATTTCCGTCTTGGCAGCGAATGGCGCGTGAGGGACTCCTATCTCAGGATCGGCCTCGGCTATTATGGCAGTCCGTTCGGCCTCGGCGAAGCCACAGGCAGTGTCAAGAAAGCCTCATGTGGCATTAGCATCCCCGTCTCGTTCAGCACGACATTCGACTTCGCCTACGAACTGAGCTACAGGCAATCGTACAATATCCTTTATGACGCTGGTGAGCTTGGCATTGAGCCTATCAACCACAAGCAATTCCGGAACATCGTTTTGGCCACGCTCAAAGTCAAGTTCTAAAACAATAGAGGCTGCCACGTGGCAGCCTCTCGATAAACCAAAAAAAACTTACAACTATGATGGTTGTCAATCGTTGTATTGATCGATGATACCCTTGTCGACAAGGATACGACCGCAATACTCGCAGACGATGATTTTCTTGTGCGTGCAGATGTCCAACTGGTGTTGGGGCGGAATGCGGTTGAAGCAACCACCGCAAGCCTCGTTGTGGATACCCACCACGGCAAGGCCATTGCGCGCATTCTTGCGGATACGTTTGTAGGCGACCAAAAGACGGTCTTCCACCAACTTCTCGCAGTCGGACGAGCGCTGCAACAGTTGCTCCTCTTCTTTTTCTGTGCCTTCCACCAGTGAGCTAAGCTCATCCTTTTTCTCCTTCAGCGAGCCTTTCAGTTCGTTAAGACGCAACTGCGCTTGAGCGACCTTGGCCGCCACATCATTATCCTTTGCAGTAATCTCGCGGATGCGTTTCTCTGAGAGCTGGATGTCAAGGTTCTGGTATTCGATCTCCTTTGTCAAAGAATCGTATTCCCTATTGTTTCGGACGTTATTCTGCTGATCCTCATATTTTTTGATTAAGGCTTCCGTCTCCTTGATTTTGATCTTGTAGTCAGAGATATCTTTTTGGTGCTTCTTGCTTTCTTCCTTGAAGTTGGCAATACGCGTCTCCAAGCCAGCGATTTCGTCTTCCATGTCCTGGATCTCGAGAGGCAGATTGCCACGATAGGCGCGGATCTCGTCAATCTTGGAATCCACTTGTTGCAAGGTATAGAGCGCCACAAGCTTTTGTTCAACGCTTACCTCAACGGGGTCTTCCACAGGCTTCGGCATCTCCTTAGCTGCGGTTTTTTCTTCCTCAGCGACAGGCTCCTCAACCTTCACCTCTGGAGCGGCCTCTTCCTTGACGACTTTTTTCTTGGTCGTCTTTTTGGCTTCCTTTTCCTCAACCACAGGTTCAGGCTCAGCCTGGGCTTTTGTGGCTTTTTTCACAGTTTTCTTGGATTGGGTGGCCTCAGGCTCCACTTCAGCATTGGCAGTTGTTGTCGCAACCTTTTTAGACTCAGCCTCTTCCACATTCACTTCCAGATCTGCCTTGGTAGACTTTTTAGAGGTCTTTTTCGTCTTGTTAACTTCTTGCACCTCAGCAACTTCCGTTACTTCAGCGACTTCTTTTGTTTCTTTTTTAGCCATATTGATGATTACTTATTTCTTACAAAATAATGAACCGAATTGGTCTTCGTTTCAGCGATTTCGGCTGCAAAGGTAGGAAATTTTTTCCTAATTAGCTCATATATTAATTCTTTCGTGAATTGTTCGGTCTCAAAATGACCGCCATCGACGAGCAACATGGCGTTTTCGGGAATGAAAAAGTCGTGGTATTTGATGTCGGCGGTGAGATACGCATCGGCCTTTTGGCGCATGGCATCGCCCATGAACGGGCTGCCCGAACCACCACACAACGCCACTCTCTTGATTTTGCGACCCGTCATGGCGGAATGACGCAGACAAGGCGAGTCGATAGTTTCCGATACAAGTTGCAGGAAATCAACCTCTTCCATCGAGTTTTCAAATTCACCAACCATACCGGCACCTGCCTGTTGGAACTCGTTTTCAAGGGCAAACACATCGTAGGCCACCTCCTCGTAAGGATGCACCTTCAACATTGCTGTAATCACCTGATTCAAAGCATATTTCGGCACGACCGTTTCAATACGCACTTCGTCCTCAAAATGCACCTTCCTGATTTCGCCAACATAGGGATGCGCCTTTTCGCCAGCACGGAACGAGCCTTGACCTTGTGCGTTAAAGCTGCACGAATCATAATTGCCAATGCAACCTGCGCCCGCCTCAAACATGGCGTTACGCACCGCTTCGGCAGCCGAAAGCGGAACATAAACCACCAACTTCTTCAGATGGCCTTCCAACGGTTGAAGGATGCGCAGATTCTTCAATTCCAAACGCTCGGCCAACACGCGGCTCACGCCCAAATAGCTGTTATCCAAGTTGGTATGCATCGAAATCATGGCGATGTCGTTCTTGATGGCTTTCATCACGGCGCGTTCGATGTAGGTTTGAGGCGTCAGATGCTTCAATCCTTTGAAAATCAACGGATGATGGCTGACGATGACATTGCAGTGCTTGGCAATGGCCTCGTCCACAATTTCCTCCGTGATGTCCAAGCAAATCAAGGCTTTATGCGCCTCGACGCTAAGGTCGCCCACCTGAAGGCCCGCATTATCGTAGCTCTCCTGCCATTGCAGCGGCGCCACCTCGGTGATACAGTTCAAAATGTCTTTTACAAGCATCTTTTCAAAATTTGGCTTCAAAATTAGCGAAAAATCCGTAATTTTGACCCCCAGAATGCGAATTTTACTTTTACCCATAGCGTTAATCTATCATATCATCCTGATTATCAGGAACAAACTTTATGATTGGCACATCCTGAAATCGTGGCGTTTCGATGAGCCGTTGATTTGCGTGGGCAACCTCAACCTGGGCGGGACAGGAAAATCGCCCCACACCGAATATCTGGCTCGTCTGCTGAAAAAAGAGTTCAGCGTAGCCATCCTCAGTCGCGGCTACGGCAGGAAAACCAAAGGCTTCAAGCGGGTGGATGCCACCAGCACCTACGCGGATGTAGGCGACGAGCCGCTGCAATATTTCAGGAAATTCCCCGACATCCGGATTGGCGTCGACGAAGACCGCGTTGAGGGCGTCGAAAAGATACTTTCGGGCTTGGGAATCAACAAGGTCATCCTCTTGGATGATGCCTTCCAGCATCGCCACATCAGGCCGGGATTCAATATCTTACTCACCGAATACGAGCATCTTTACACAAAAGACTTCCTCTTCCCTGCCGGCACTTTGCGCGACATAAAGTCAGCCGCGAAACGCGCCGACTTCATCGTTGTGAGCAAGTCGCCGAAAGACTTGGACGAGAGCAAGAAAAAGGAAATCATCGCCCAGCTGAAGCCCCAGCCCGAGCAAACCGTTTTCTTCTCCTATTTGGAATACAACGACTTGCAGCCTTTGAATGCCATGGCTGAAAATTTTGACGCCAACGACGCAGACACAGCCTTGCTATTTTGCGGCATCGCCCATCCCAAACCATTGATAAACAGATTAAAACAACAATACAAACATCTTGAGGTGATGACCTTCGCCGACCATCACGCCTATACCGAAAACGACGTGAAAAGCATCATGAGCCGGTTTGCGCAACGCAACGGAACGAAGAAAATCATCGTCACCACCGAGAAAGATGCCGCCCGATTGACAAATTCTCCTTATTTTTGTCAATTTGAAACCGCTCCTGTATACGATTTGCCCGTCAGCGTGCGTTTTCATGACGAAGCGAAGTTTAACGAAGAAATATTGGATTATGTACGACAAAATCAGAACCACAATTGAATATATCAACCTGAAAACGAGGAATTTCAATCCTGAAATCGGTATCGTTCTCGGCTCTGGCTTGGGAGGGTTGGCCAATGGCATCGCCGTGGAATTTACCATTCCCTACAGCGAAATTCCCAACTTCCCCGTCTCGACCGTGAAGGGCCACAAGGGACAACTGCTCTTTGGCACCATCGCGGGGCGGCGTGTCGTCGCAATGCAAGGGCGTTTCCACTTCTACGAAGGCTACCCGATGAGCGAGGTCACCTTCCCCATCCGCGTGATGATGCAACTGGGCATCAAGTTCCTCATCCTCAGCAACGCAGCTGGCGGCTTGAACCCCGACTTCAAGGTGGGCGACATCATGATCATCACCGACCAAATCCATACCATGCCCAACCCGCTCATCGGGCCGCACGACGACCGTTTTGGTGCCCGTTTCCCCGACATGAGCGAACCTTACGACAAACGCCTCATCCGCATGGCCGACGACATCGCCCGCGAGAAAGGCATTGAGGTTCAGCATGGTGTGTACTGCTCGACCACTGGCCCGACCTACGAAACGCCTGCCGAGTGCCGCTACTTCCGCATCATCGGGGCCGACACGATTGGCATGTCGACCACGCCTGAGGTCATCGTAGCGCGACAAGGCGGCCTGCCCGTCTTCGGCCTGAGCATCGTCTCCGACATGGGCAACATCTACGGCGAGGATCATCCCGTGAGCATCACCCACGAGGAAGTCATCAAGGCCGTGCACGCCGTCGAGCCGAAGCTCATCACCCTCATCACCGAACTCATCCGCCGCAGCGCCGAAATCAAGTTCTGATGGCCGTCTATTTCGTCACCGATTTCCATTTGGGCAT
>CAMUYT010000102.1 GCA_947164955.1 uncultured Bacteroidales bacterium
TCGAGCGAGCGCATCAGGTTGTCGTAGTTGGCCAAAGGCTCGCCCATGCCCATGAAGACGATGTTCGTCAACGTGTCAAACTCAGGCAAGCTGAGGATTTGGTTCATGATTTCGGCTGCCGTGAGGTTTTTCTGGAACCCCTGTTTGCCCGTGGCGCAGAAAAGACAGTCCATCTGACACCCCACCTGCGTGGAAACGCAGAGCGTGGCGCGGTCGTGGTCGGGGATGTAGGCAGCCTCGACAAAATGCTGACCCGCCTCGAAGAGGTATTTCTTCGTGCCATCTTTGGACACTTGCTCCTTGACGGGAGCTTTTAGTCCAGTCTCATATTGCTCGGACAGGAGGGCACGCGAGGCTTTGCTGAGGTTGGTCATGTCCTCAATCGATGCGCAACGCTTATTGTAAATCCAATCCACGATTTGCTTGCCAGTGAATTTGGGCAAACCAAGATGCTCGACGACCTCCTGAATCTCGGCAGGGGTCTTGCCTAAAAGAATGTGTTTTTCTTCCATTTGCTTCGTTTCTCGCTATGACGTGGCAAAAGTACAATTATTTTTCTTACTTTTGCCCGCAATCAACCCAGTCATCAAAACTAAACACTCGAAAAATGAAAAAACTGATGGTCTTTTGCTGTGTCGTAGTGGCGTTCTTGGCCATGCCATCAATAGGACGAGCCCAACGGCTCCAAAAACTTGACGATGCCGTTGCGCTGAAAAGTCCCGACGGCCAGCTTGAACTGAAATTTGCCGTAGTCGACGGCGTGCCGCAGTATGCACTCGACCGCGCCGGGAAACCTGTCGTGTTGCCCTCCAAGATGGGCTTCACCCTCGAATGGCGCGACGACATGAAAGACCATTTCGTGCACAAAGACACGAAATACAGCACCTTCGATGAGACCTGGGAACCCGTTTGGGGCGAAGAAGCACAAATCCGCAACCATTACAATGAGATGCTGGTCACACTGGAACAGCCCGCAGGCTCCGTTGAAAGCATGGACGAGTCGACCAAAACGAGAGCCACGGTGATGCAAATCCGTTTCCGGCTTTATGACGACGGCCTCGGTTTCCGCTATGAATTTCCCATCCCGAACGCCTTGGCTTGTTTCTGGTTCAAGGAGGAACTGACCGAGTTTGCCATGGCTGGCGACCACAAGGCTTGGTGGATTCCGGGAGACTTGGACACGCAAGAATACAACTACACTGAGTCGAAGCTTTCCGAGATTCCAGGGTTGTGGGAAAAAGGCCACGAAAACGGCGGCTGGCCCTGGACGGCGTTTTCCAATACGGGAGTGCAGACCGCTTTGCAGATGAAGACCGACGACGGCCTCTACATCAACATCCACGAAGCCGCCACGCTTGATTTCCCGACCATGCATTTGGACTTCGACGACAAAAACATGGTATTCCGCGCTTTCCTCTGCCCCGATGCCTCGGGCTACAAAGGCCGCCTTAATGCTCCGTGCCACACCCCATGGCGCACGGTGATGGTCTGCACCTCAGCAACGGATGTGTTAGCCTCACGCCTCATCCTCAACCTCAACGAGCCTTGCGCCTTGAAAGACGTTTCATGGATCCATCCCGTGAAATACATGGGCGTTTGGTGGGAAATGATTTCAGGCAAGAGCAGCTGGTCGTATACGTCCGACTACCCATCGGTGAGGATTGGTGAAACCGACTACACCCATGCCAAGCCTACGGGCAACCATGGCGCGAACAACGAAAACGTGCGCCGTTATATCGACTTTGCCGCTGCCAACGGCTTCGATGCACTGCTCATCGAGGGCTGGAACATCGGCTGGGAGGACTGGTACGGCAAACAAAAGGAACTCGTCTTTGATTTCCTGACGCCTTATCCCGACTTCGATTTGCCTGCACTCAACAAATACGCTCACGAGAAAGGCATCCGTCTCATCATGCACCACGAGAGCTCGGCCTCCACGGTGAACTACGAGCGATGGATGGAACAGGCCTACAACTTGATGAACAAATACGGCTATGATGCCGTCAAGAGCGGCTATGTGGGCACCATCATCCCTTATGCCGAAGGCCATTACAGCCAACCCATCAACAACCATTACCATTATGCCATCACCGAGGCGGCCAAACACCACATTATGGTGAACGCCCATGAGGCGGTACGTCCTACAGGTTTGTGTCGCACCTGGCCCAACATGATCGGCAACGAGAGCGCCATGGGCACCGAGTTCCGCGAGCGCATCCATCCCGGACACACTACCATCCTGCCGTTCACGCGACTGCAAGGCGGACCGATGGACTACACGCCTGGCATCTTCCAAACCGACATCGGAAAAATCGTGCCCTGGGGCAAGAAGATGTGGACCACCATCTGTAACCAATTGGGACTTTACGTCACCTTCTATTCGCCACTGCAAATGGCCGCCGACTTTCCCGAACACTATGAACCTTTCATGGACGCTTTCCAGTTCATCAAGGACGTGGCCGTCGACTGGGACAAGAGCATTTATCTTGAGGCTGAACCTGGCGAATATATCATCACGGCACGCCACCCGAAACTATCGAGCCTGAACAAAGCCGCTGAAGGTGTAGGCACCTTGAAAGACGGCAAGAAAGGCGTGGTTTCCAACGCAACGAAATTTGTGTATGACTTGCCTGACGATGCGACAGCAGAGGACCTTTGGCACGCTACCCCACACGATGTTTGGTATGTGGGTGGCATTACCGATGAAAAAGCCCGTGAGGTAGAGGTGAAACTCGATTTCCTAAAGCCTGGCACGAAATACGAAGCCACCATTTACTGTGACGCCAAGGATGCCAGCGGCATTCCCGATAAGCATTACAACGCACAAGCCTATACCATTACCAAGAAAACCGTGACCAACAAATCGGCACTGAAGCTGAAGATGGCACCGTGCGGTGGATTCGCTGTTTCGCTACGCTCGCTTTAAAACAATAAAATTCAACGATTTAGAAATAGAATTAAAATGAAGAAAACCATGACTTTGTTGTATTTCCTCGCCGCACTGTTTGGCATAACCTCTTGCGGCACTTCCGAAAAGAACCCTATGCCAGAGCCCCAAGAAATGGCCGTGGAAAAAACCCCTGCAGATACCATAGAGACTATCCCTGCCGACTCAGCAACGTTCTACTCCGATGTCATTAACAAGAAAAACTGTTTCATCGTCATTTCGAAGCCTGAATACCGGCTCTATGTCTGCGAGGTGGTAGGGGCCGACACACTGAAACGTGTGCATTATCCTGTTTGCGTGGCGCTTAACAAAGGTCAGAAGCAAAAGAAAGGCGACATGAGGACCCCCGAATGCACCGTCGACAATCCTTTCATAATCACCGAGATAGTGGATGCCTCCAAGTGGTATCACGATTTTGGTGATGGGCGCGGATCGATTCTGTCATATGGCAACTGGTTCATGCGCCTCAAGACACCAGGCTTCTCGGGCATCGGGATCCATGGCAGCACCAACAACGAAAGCTCGGTGCCGGGTCGTGGCAGCGAGGGTTGCATCCGCTTGCGCAACGACGACTTGGACGATTTAAAAGAAAAATATGCCTTTGTGGGAATGCAGGTGGTAATCCTTGCAGACGAATAGGAAACCCCATTGGGAATTTCCTATTCGTTCATAGTCTCTACGGTTTGGCGCAAGGTAACAATCATGTTATCGAGGACGGGAAAGATGTCTTGTGGCAGACTTTCCACGAAGTCGGAGCAAGTGATTGACTTGACCAGGTTGTCAGGTATGGCAACCGCTTGTTCCTCCATCAATTTACCTTTTTTTGTCAAAGTGACGATCACCTTCCGGCCATCCACTTTGTCTTTCTTTCGCTTGATGAGGCCGTCGGTTTCCATGCGTTTCAGCAAGGGCGTGATGGTGTTCGTGTTGAGCAACAGGCGCTTGGCGATGTCGTTCACGGGTTGGTTGTCAGCCTCCCAAAGCACCATCATCACGAGGTACTGCGGATAGGTGATGCCGAGGCTCTTCAGCAGCGGATAATAGATCTGCGTGAGGAGCCTCGACACGGTGTAGAACCTGAAACAGAGTTGGTTGTCAAGTTTCAGTTGTGGGTACATAACTGTTCTTATTTGAGCATAGCAGCCACCTCGGCATCCAATTCCTCAGGCTTGGTGGTAGGAGCAAACCGCTTGATGACACTGCCGTCCTTCGAGATGAGGAACTTAGTGAAGTTCCAGCGCACGCCACCCTCTTCGCGACCTTCGGCCTTGCTGAGGCTGTCGACCATCTTCATCGTAGCCTTGTCCTTCAAGCCGTGCACCTCTTCGTCGGGCACTTGTGTGGTGAGATACTTGAAAATCGGGTGGGCGTTTTCGCCAAACACATCGATCTTCTTCATCAGCGGGAAGGTGACGCCATGGTTGAGGCGGCAGAACTCGGCAATCTCTTCGTCGGTGCCAGGCTCCTGGTGCTTGAACTGGTCGCAGGGGAAGCCGAGGATGACGAAACCTTGGTCTTGGTACTTCTTGTAGAGCGCCTCCAGACCGTCGTACTGGGGAGTGAAACCGCACTTTGAGGCGGTGTTGACAATCATCAGGACCTTGCCCTTGTATTGGGCCATGTCCACTTCTTCGCCCTTGTTGTTGAGGGCCTTAAAGTCATAAATCGTAGCCATTTCTTTAGTGTTTTGAGCGCAGGCCGTCATCATCAATACGAGTCCAACGGCCATGATAATGATACTTTTTTTCATTTATTTTACATTTGTTTGATGAGCCAGTTTTGGTAGCCGATCTTCTCGATGAGGTCGAGTTGCTGGGCGCTCCAATACATGTCCTCTTCTTCATCCTTCAGGTATTCCTTCATGATGTCGAAGGTGGTGACGTCTTCGCAGAGGTCGTTCATGCACTTGCGGAGCAGTTCGATGCCGTCGATGGAGACTTGCAGGTCGCACTTGATGTACTCGCAAGGGTCGGTGAAGAGCTTGCCTTCGGGGCGGTTCTCGTGCTTCAGCTCGCCGCCGAGGTCGAGGATGCGGCCGATGAACTTGTCGACCCAGCCCATTTCCTCGTCGTGATGACCCATGTACTTCTCGCCGAGTTTCTCAAAACCTTGGTCAGCGAAGATCTTGCCTTGAAGTTTGTGGCCGAAAGCCTGGTTTGAAAGGTTGGTTACGAAAAATTGTAACGCATTGATTGATTTTTGATTATCCATTTTCTTGAATTTTTAAAGTGTTGATTATTAGATTAATTTGTTATCCGAATTATGTCGTTTGCGATGCAAATATACGACAATTTTTATATCGTGTACGATATTTTTTGATTTTTTTCAAAAAAAGGACGTTTTTTCTATTTTTGGCGACTATTTCAGTTCCCAGGCTTCTTCCAAGTCGATGTCCCATCCGGCACGGATTTCGAGCGCATCCTTGTATTCGAGGATGGTCTCGGGCAGGATGTGCCGGTGGTAATTGCCTGTGCTCCACTTGCCGTTGCCGTCGGCGTCGAGGATGGCGCGGAGCTTGTATTTGGCAGGCATCAGGTAATCAAACATCACTTCTTCCTTTTTCGTAACGATTTCCTGCTTAAGCACTTTTCCACTCTCGTCGGTGAGTTGCACGACGACCTGCTTCATGCCGTCCGGTGGCATGACGGTGATGTAGATGTTGCCATATTCGTCGTCCTTGAGCGCATGGAAATCGACCTTGATGCGGTCGTTGGTGCGTCCGCGGATACCCCAAAACACCGAGTCGGGAACCTCGAAGCTGTAGCTTGAATCGGCTGAGAAGGGCGTAGTCAGGCGGTACTTCAAGCCGTCGTCGTCGGCTTTCTCGAATGCGAGACGATCATAATATAATAAGGTGTCGCATTTGAAGATGGCCGAGTCGCGCATCGCATAGCTAACAATGGGTTCGGAGAATTTCAAAACCAAGTCGCGCCCCTGAATCAAAGCGCCCCGACCAACCAAATTGTTCGTGACTTTTAGCTTCTCAGCTTCGCGTTTACGTCTCCTGCTTCCTCCCGGCTCCTTGAATTTCAGGCTGTAGCGTGTTGAGTCGTTAATCACCGTGTCGTATTTCACCTGCACCCAAAGGCTGTCTTTCACGTTGGGCGAAAAGTACCATTGGACGGTGTCGTAATTGGGCGAGTGAAGCGTGACGAGGTTGAATGTGTCGGGCAGCATCTCGGGTGTCATGACGACGGCATCCTTGGCGGGATGGCGGAACACGAAGCGCAACAAACCTTCCTCGATGAGTTTCTTTTCCAAAAGCATTTGTGTTGAATCCACTTCGGCAAACATATACAGCGTGAGGTTCAGTGCGTTTTGGTCGAACACTCGGCTTGCAGTCGGTCCGATTGCAACTGAATCCACTTTCATCGCAGTGCTATCCACCGCCATCGTATCCATCACCTTCGGCATCAGCGTTTGTGGATACGAAGCCGCCACAAGCGAGTCCAAAAACGCCACTTCCTCGTTGGGCTGGTCGAAATAAAGGTTGGAGTTGACATCCTTGAGAGCGAAAACCAAATACTTTTTGTCGGCCAGTCCGTTGAGGCTGAAATTGCCTTCCTTATCGGTCTTGGTGATGTAGTTAGGCGCGATGCTCAGCGGCAACGAATCTAGGTTTTCGCGGTCGGCGGCGTAGAGTGAAACATAAACGTTTTCAACGGGTTTCTTGTCCTCGGCGTTGAGCACCTTCCCCGCGATGCTGAGCGTGTCGATGTGGTCGCCCGTCGAGAAACTGTAGACATAATCCTTGAACGGGTTGCCTTCGTGCAGGTCTTTGATGGCCGAACCGAAGTTGATGGTGTAGGTCGTGTTGGCCGCAAGGCTTTCCTTGAACTTGACGACCACCGTCTTGTTTTTCAGCTTGATGTCGGGCTTTTCGGTCAATGGCGGCGAAATCAGCACGTTTTGGTTGGCGTTCTCCAAAGTAATGTATTCGTCGAAGGTGATTTCGATCTTATTTCCAACGAAGTTGACGCTATGGTTCTCTGGCACAGCTTGTACGACCACAGGCGGCGTAGTGTCCTTAGGTCCTCCCGTGGGTGCCACCGCATTGGCGCAACGTTGGGCAAGGAAGGCCGTGAGCAGCATTCCAAGGCACAAAAGGGAATATTTCAGTTTGCGAATCACGGGGCAAAGATAAGAAAAACCGCAATACCTGCTCGGCAATCCAAATGGATTTGCTATTTTTGCAGGTTAAAATCTTTAAATTTTGAATCTTTAATTCTTAAATCCGAAATACCATGTACAGAACACATACTTGTGGCGAACTTCGTCTTGCCGATGCCGGCAAGGAAGTGACATTGGCCGGTTGGGTGCAGCGCACCCGCGACAAAGGCTCCCTCGTGTGGATTGACCTCCGCGACCGTTACGGCATCACCCAACTCTTCTTGGATGGCAGCAGCGATCCGAAACTCCTCGAACAAGCCCGTTCCTTCGGGCGTGAATTTGTGATTCAGGCCAAAGGCACCGTCATCGAACGAGAGTCGAAGAACCCGAACATGCCGACAGGAGAAATCGAACTGAAAGTCAGCGAGTTTTGCTTGCTTAACGCCAGCAAAACGCCACCCTTCACCATTGAAGACGTGAGCGATGGTGGCGACGACCTCCGCATGAAATACCGTTATTTGGACATCCGTCGCAACCCCGTGCGCCAAAACCTTGAGCTGCGCCACCGCATGGCCATGCTTGTGCGCAACTATTTGAGCAACCTCAACTTCCTCGAAATCGAGACCCCGATGCTCATCAAGAGCACGCCCGAAGGCGCCCGCGACTTCGTGGTGCCGAGCCGCATGAACCCAGGCGAGTTCTACGCCCTGCCGCAAAGCCCACAACAATACAAGCAACTGCTGATGGTGGCCGGCATGGACCGCTATTTCCAAATCGTGCGTTGCTTCCGCGATGAGGACCTCCGCGCCGACCGTCAGCCCGAGTTCACGCAAATCGACTGCGAGATGTCGTTTGTGGAACAAGAAGACGTGCTGAACACCTTCGAAGGTTTGGCCAAGCACCTCTTCAAGGAAATGAAAGGTCTCGAATTTGGTCAGTTCCCGCGCATGACGTGGCACGATGCCATGAAATACTACGGCTCCGACAAGCCCGACATCCGCTTCGGGATGAAGTTCGTGGAACTCAACGACGTGGCCAAAGGCAAGGGCTTCGGCCTCTTCGACAA
>CAMUYT010000103.1 GCA_947164955.1 uncultured Bacteroidales bacterium
GAGGCATCACCACTTCGCCCATGTCGCCCGTGCGGACTTCCTGGCCGTTGATGATAGCGGGGATTTCAACGATTTCGTTCGATTGACGTTCAAGTTCTTTCTGGAGCTCGATGCGCTCCGGACTGCCCGGACGGTAAGCCTTTACCGGCTCGTTTTCGGGCTTCGCAAAAGTGATCAGTGCGTTGTTCATTATTCGATATTTAAGATTTAAAGATTTAAGATTTCAAATTTCAAATTCGCGGTGCAAATATAGTAAATTTCGTTGCGAAATACTTCGTTGCGAAATTTTTCGCCATCATTTCATCCGCTTTACCACCTGTAGCCGATGCGTGTGCTCGTTACGCTCTTTGTTGAAAATTCCCGTCTGGTCGAGATAGTCGATGCGTACTTCGCCCGAGGCATGGATGATTTGCTCGTCGCCCATGACGATGCCTACATGGGTGATGTGACCGTCTTCGTCGCCGAAGAAGGCCAAGTCGCCGGGGCGCGTCTCTTGCAGGAAATACACCAACTCGCCACATTCTACTTGTTGCGAGGCATCGCGGGGCAGGATGAGTCCGGCCATGCGGGCGCACACCTGCACCAAGCCTGAGCAGTCGATGCCGAAAGCCGTGCGACCGCCCCAAAGATAGGGTACACCGAGCAGCAGTTTGGCGTAGTCGACCAACAATTGGGGATGAAATTCGGTAGGCATTTCAACGGTGTCGGGATCCGGCGCATAGAGCGGCGAGCCTAAAGTCAGAAGCTTGCCATCGTGTTCAGCGATGGCTTTATTAATAAGGTAGGGCCGTTTTGCATTCAAGACGTTGAACTCCTCCTCGCTGATTTCGCAAAACTGTTTCGCCTGAATCCAGCCTTCATAATAATAGGGCTCTGGGCCAGTCGAGGGGCCGTGTTGTGTCTTGACTAGCACCCATTCCTTGGTCTTGTCCAAAACCGTATAGGTCTCGTTATAAAGCAGTTGACTCACCATCTCGGAGGAATGCCTGTCCTCTTTGCGCAACGCGATGGCGGATAAGTTGCATTTGCCGTAGGTCATAATAGTTTGTGTTTTCTGGCCGCTAAATTAGCGAACAATGCGGTTCATTTCGCCTTTTTTCAGCGTTTTTTTTCATGGAATTGTTGTTTTTTTTAATTTAGCACTCTGATTTGTGTTTGAATCAAATTCTTAAATATTTGATTATGAGTAAGATAAAAGATTTTTTCAATAGGATAAGGCATAGTTACTACGGTGCAGCGAAGGTGTTCGTGTTTTTGGTGGCCATCGCGTTGGTGTGTTGGCAGATGCCGCGCACGAGTAAGTTCAAGTATGAGTTCCAGCTCGCCAAGCCTTGGCAGCACGAAACGCTTTATGCGCCCTTCGACTTCCCGATCTACAAGGATTATGAGACGCTGAGTGCGGAAACCGATGAAGCCACGGCCAATGTGAAGCCGATTTTCGTGTTCGATGAGGAGGAGATGGTGGCATCGCGCAACCTCTTGTTTGTCAACTTCGAGGCCAAATGGGACAACCGCGACCGTTTGGACTACGACGCCAATTTGGATTGCCTTTTCAATGTGTTCGACTCCATTCAGGATCGAGGCATCGTGGCCTACGACAACGCGACCGCCAATCTGGAACCAAGCTCTGAAGTGAACGTCATCCGCAACAAGGTGATGCGCACTGCCCGTTATGGCGATTTCTATAGCATGAACGAAGCCACGGAAGCCGTTACTACACTGCTTGAAAATATTGGAAACCAATACGATAAAAAGTTGCTCTCAGAGTTGCTCAAGGGAGCCTTGCGCCAAAATGTGTTTTATAACGCCGACCTCACCAAGCAAGCGACCGACAAGGCAGTGGCGGCGGTGTCGCTCACCTACGGCATGGTGCAGAAAGACGAACTCATCGTGTCGGAAGGGGAGGTGATCAGCCCTCACACTTTCGATGTCTTGAACTCGTTGCAGCATGAATACACGTCGCGTTCGCTTTCCACCGACGAGTCGCTAAGGGTGTTGCTGAGCCAAATTTTCCTCGTTGCCTTGGTGTTTTCGCTGATTGGCTTGTACGGCAACAAATTGCACAAAAAGGTCTTCGCCGAACTGAAAAACGTCGTCCTCTTGCTCACGCTTATTTTGCTTGTGGTTATCCCATCATATCTTTTGGTAAAATGGGCTCCAGGTTTGGTTTACATGATGCCGGTGTGCCTCTTGGCCATCATGGTCGGCTCGTTCTTCAATCTGCGTCTGGCTTTCTCTACACAGGTCTTCGCCGTGATGCTGATTTCGCTCGTGGTGCCCAATCCTTTCCAGTTCATTTTCATGCAGTTGGTGGCCACGGTGCTGACGGTGTTTAGCATGTCGAACGTCCGTCACCACCGCTTCATTCAAGCTGCTTTGTTTGTGTTTGTGGGTTATCTGTTGGTCTATCTTGCTTTCACTTTCCTTACAACCTCTGAGGTCGACTGGATGGATGTGCTCCTGCTGCTGCTTAATGCTTTGTTTACACTGTTGGCACAACCCCTTATCTTGATGTTTGAACGCGTTTTCGGCGTGCCTACTTCGCTGTCGCTCTTGGAACTGAGCAATACCAACAGCCCCCTGTTACGAGAATTGGCGGCAACCGCCCCCGGCACCTTCCAACATTCCATCCAAGTAGCCAACCTCACCGAGGAAGTGCTTTTCGAAATCGGTGGCGACACGGTGTTGGCCCGTGCCGGTGCCTTGTATCACGACATCGGCAAGATCAAGAATCCGATGTATTTCACTGAAAACCAGCACGGAGCGTATAGCCCGCACAACGACCTTTCAAATACCGAAAGCGCCGAAGTCATCATCTCGCACGTGACCGACGGCATCGAGTTGGCGCACAAGAACCATATCCCCGAACGCATCATCGACTTCATCCGTACGCACCACGGCACGCGGCGCACCGATTATTTCTACATTAACGAGCAAAAGGCGCACCCAGGCGAGGAAATCGACCCCACGCCATTCACCTATCACGGCCCGGCGCCGTTCTCGCGCGAGACTGCCGTGCTGATGATGGCCGACTCGATCGAGGCCGCTTCCCACAGCCTCAAGGAACCCGACGAGAAGAAAATCAGCGACTTGGTGGACAACATCATCAACAAGCAGATGGATGCTGGCCAGTTCCTCAACACCGACCTCACTCTCCGCGACATCGAGACTGCCCGCAAAGTGCTGAAAAAGAAACTGATGAGTATTTATCACGTTAGGATTGCTTATCCTGAGAAGTGATTTCTTGTTTTTTTCTTGTACTATCAAAGAATTGTCGTACATTTGCAGCGTACTAATAAACTAATACGCTTACATAATGAACAAGTTATCCAAATTATTAGCGCTTTTGTCGATGGTCTTTGCCATGACTTCCTGCGGCACTGTCGGCCTGTTGATTCATACGGCCAAAATCTTTAATGATAACTCGAGTTTTAGTACCAATTCGACGTATGACACCATCCATTTTGTTGTCAGCAAGAGGAACCAAATGTTGCTCAAGGCCGAAATTAATGGGAAATCGGACACGGTGATGTATGATTCAGGTGTCAATTCGTTTGCTTTGCTCATGTATACGCCCAGCACGAAGCCAGATGGAATGAAGTTTTATAGTAATCGGGTTACCGGGGCCGACAAAAGATCAAAAATCAAGGTTACGACTTTGCCGGTGATGATAAAAACGGATATGGTGGTATCGGAAGGAGTGGGTTTTGCCAATTTGAGCCCTGAACCACCCGTTTGTCAGAAGGAGCCATCGTTGTCAGCTCATAATATCATTGGTTTTCAAGGGCTTAATTTGATCCGTTACATGATTGACTTTACCAAAAACCAAATGTATGAAATTCTTGATTCCTTGAGCATCGATACGACGGAGTTCATTCCCGTCAAATGTAAGTATGAGATGAATGTTTTGTGGGTCTATCCGCGAATCAACGGCGTGGAGTATGAATGCATTTTCGACACGGGCAATGGTGCCGCTGCCTTTTTGTTGCAGGATGAGCAACGTGTCGGAAACCCGCTTGAGAATGATTATGTTTTTGAAGGCTCTTACGGACAAGCCATTGGAGGACATACCGAAAAGCAAACTTTTGTGCTTGCTAATCAAGAGCGTCTCAGTCTCGCCAATGTCGACAAGACGGCAGAAGTCATGTATGTGAAATCGTTGGCACACAATAACATGGGTCTCAAGGCGATTTCGAAATATGATTGGATTATCTCGTCTCGAAGCGGAAAGCTGAGGATGTATGCCAGGCCACATGCAACCGATGTTGTCAAGCCGTTCGAGGCATCTGCTTACCGTGTTTCCACAGCCGATGGAACATTGAAGATTTTGACCCGCCCCATCAACGGCAACGAGAAGTTCAAGGTTGGCGACCAAATCATCTCTGTCAACGGCGAGAAAATCACCAAGGAGAACATCTGCCATTACTACGACTTGCTGACCGAAAACAAGGACTGGTCAGGGTTTGAGATTCAGGTGAAGTGAGAGATTTTTTGTAAAAAATGATTGAGATTGAAAAATAATCCGTATTTTTGCATCGTTAAATACAAGTATCGGATAATTTAATTGCTGTTTTTGTTCTTAAACTATTCGATTGAATGATTTATGTGATATGGCGGATTACTACGAATATTCAATACCAGAATTGGTGCAACTCCTTGGGACGCGCTTCAAGGACTACCGTATGCGTTCCCGCATGACCCAAAAGGACGTGGCTGAGCAGTCGGGCCTGACCATCAACACCATCCATAAGTTTGAGAACGGACTGGCACCCAATATGTCGCTCAGCACTTTCCTTTTGCTGTTGAAGGCTGTTGGCTGCATCAATGGCCTTGACGATCTGATGCCCGAACTTCCCGAATCGCCCTATCTCATGAAAGAAAACGGCAAAAAGGCACAGCGCATCAGGCATACCTCATCGGAGACGAACAAATGAAATTGAAAAGCCATGACGACGACAAGAATACTGAAAGTGATGTTGTGGGGACGTGAAGTCGGGAGGCTGTGCATAGACCCGCGCCGCCATTTGCCTTATTTCGAGTACAACCGGGAATGGATCGGAACGGGACTCGACATTTCGCCATTGGACGCTTCCATCAAGCTGCCGCAAAACCTTCGCCCCATCTTCGGCGCGTCGGAGAAGATTTACCAGAAACTCCCGCCGTTTTTGGCCGACTCGCTGCCCGACGCTTGGGGAAATGCGCTTTTTGAACAATGGCGATTGCAACAAAAAATCAGGCCAAGTGAGATTACGCCGTTGGACAAACTCGCTTTTATCGGAAAACGGGCCATGGGTGCGTTGGAATTCATCCCCGAAACATCCAACTTCGACCCAAAAGAGGACATCAGCCTGAAGGCGTTGATTGACTTGGCCGAGCAAATTTATACGCAACGCGAGAACGTTAGCATCGCCCCAGAGCAGTCGCTCACCATGCAAGCCCTGATGGCGGTGGGCACTTCGGCTGGTGGACGACAGCCTAAAGCCATCATTGCCATCAACCGCGAAACGGGGGAGGTTCGCAGTGGACAAGTGGGCACGTTGAAGGGCTTTGAGCATTGCATCTTGAAGTTCGGCATCAAGGAACGCTCGACGGCGGAGCTTGAAATGACCTACTATGAGATGGCGCAAAAGGCTGGAATACAGATGATGCCATGCTGGCTGATGGATGTTGAAGGCGACAAACATTTCATAACCAAACGCTTCGATAGGGAAGGAGGTAGGAAACTCCACATGCAGACCTTGGCCGCACTTTATCCCGAAGCCGACAGCTACGAACGTTTGCTTTGGGTTTGCCGAAAAATGCGGCTTTCCGAACTTGACAGTGAAGAGGTCTTTCGTCGATTGGTTTTCAACATTTTGGCCAACAACACCGACGACCACAATAAGAATTTCTCTTTCCTCATGGACGAGCAAGGGCGGTGGAGACTTTCGCCTGCCTACGACTTGACCTACATCTTCAACACAGGCGGTTTCCTTCCCGAAACGCGGCATTGCCTGATGATTCGAGGAAAGTTCGAGGGCATCACGAAGGATGAAGTGATGGAACTGGCTGCTGAAAACGGCATACGCAAGGCGGAGACTATCGTCAACGAGGTCGGGAAAGCAGTTTTGGAGTTTCGTGCATTGGCGGAGCGAAATGGTGTGAAAGAACAATGGATTTCGGCAGTTGAGAACACGCTTAGCGAAAACCTTGCGTTTTGGGGATTGGTAAGTGCAAAGGCAGAAAACAGCTATGTTGATACCGATGGCCGAAGGATTGAAAACGTTCGCGTCGAGCAGCAGTACAAGGGCAATTATCATCTTCTTGCCATCATTGACGGGAAGGAAAGAAAGTATGTCATTCGCAAAAAGACCGTTGAGCATGAGGAAATTAGCCATATGGGGGCTGCTAATCTGCCCGATGAATATCTTAGGGAGCTTGTTTCAAAATTCTTATTGTAATTGTTTTCTGGATTGCTTCGTCGTTCCTCCTCGCAAAGACGCGAGGCGACGACAAGGCTTGCGACGCTTTGCGCCGGACGCGCTTTGCGTTATTGACTACGTCGAATGCAGAGCATTTGCGAGGCACGAAGCAATCCAGGAATTATAGTCCCCTCAAATATTCCACCGCCTCAGGCCCCTCATTAAAAATCAAATCCAACACGCTCAAGTCGGGCGCGAAAGGAAACTTCTCGCTAAACACTTGGTAATAAGTGGGGAAGAGGCTCGCGTCCAAAGCTTTTTTCGGGCTGAACGCCTCGCGCAAGTCGTTCTCCGCTTCGCGCACATAGTCCGTCGTGTGTACGATTTCCTTCTTGGTTTTCAGCATCTTCAATACGGCTTGAAGCGCTGCAGCGTTCAAGTCGATGAGGCGGTCGAAATGGCCTTCGAAAATGGGCCTCAGATAGTCGTAATAATGGTCGAAATAAGGCGAAGCCTTGTAGGCCGACTCCAAGCAGCGGCTGTGGATGTGCTGCCAAGGTTCGATGGTGCTGATGGCCACGTCCTTGGTCATCGTGTGGTTGCCGTTGACCTTCACCACGGGCACGCTCAGGCTCTCCACGCCGTTGGCCGTCATCACGCGGCAGCGGTTGCGGTAAGTCTGCTTGTGGTAGGTCTCCCAGATTTCAATAACAGGCGCGTCCTCTATCAGAAAACGCGCCATGTAGCTGATGCTGGGGAAATAGGCTGTGGTGAAGAGCGTCATTTCAGCAGTTGTTCCTCGACGACTTTTCGGTAGCCTTCTTCCGGCAAAGCCCCCACCTGCATCATGGGTTGGCCTTCCATGGGGATGAAGAGCACCATCGGGATGCTGCGCACTTGGAATGCCGAGGCCAGTTCGCGCTCCTGGTCGGTGTTCACCTTGTAAACCAAGAGTTTGCCGTCGTATTCCTCGGCCATGCGCTCCATGATGGGCGCCACGCGGCGGCACGGACCGCACCAGTCGGCATAGAAGTCGACGACTGCGGGCAATTTGCCTTTATAATTAAAAGTGTTCGGATCTTTTTCAAAATCCCACACTTTTTTCAGGAACTCCTTGTAAGTCAAATGGATGACCTTCGATTCTTTCTTCTCTTCTTGCGCGTTGGCCGTGATGCCAAAAGCCAAGACAATCATTGCGATAAGAATGCTTTTTTTCATTTGTCGTTGATTTTCTGGTGGCAAAAGTAACAAAAATCGTGCTAATGGCGGTTTTTTCTGTAATTTTGCCGCAAATTTTTTGAATATGCTCATTGTCAACATCAAGGAACTCGTCGGCATCGAGGAACAAGGCCGACTGTTGAAACGCGGCTCTGAAATGGCTGAGACGGGAAGGATCAAGGATGCCTTCCTTTTGATTAAAGGAAAGAAAATCGCCGACTATGGCCCGATGGACTCGGACGCTTGCCGGAAGTATCTTGCTGAAAACCATCGCATCCACGACGTGAAAGGCAGCGTGGTGATGCCTGCTTTCTGCGACTCGCACACACATTTGGTCTATGCCAACTCGCGCGAACTGGAGTTCGTCGACAAGATTCGTGGCCTCAGCTATGAGGAAATCGCCAAGCGGGGAGGAGGCATCCTCAACTCGGCCAAGGCAACGGCGGCGGCCACCGAGGACGA
>CAMUYT010000104.1 GCA_947164955.1 uncultured Bacteroidales bacterium
TGTTGGTGGCGAAGGTGTTGGTTACGGCGAGCAAGTCCGCAGCCTTGCCTTGCTCTTGCATGATGATGCCGATTCTGATTTTTTCGTCGTTGCCACGATGGTTCATCTCGCGTTGCAGCGACGGTTCAATGATGGCTTGAGCCATGCCTACCATGCTGAGGCACAGCACTAAGAGGGTTAAAAAGGTCTTTTTCATCACAAAATGATTTTTACTTCATTTATAATTAGGTGCAAAAAGGGAAGGAAAAATCACATGGGCGACGGAAAAACAACGTTTATTTCTGTTTACCGTTAAAACGCGAACTCATATCCCGCCCCAACCCAGCCTCGGAAGCCGGTCTCGCGGGTGTAGGATTTCAGTTTGGTTCCCTCGGCGTTGGCATCCACCACTTTGTCGATGACGTAATCTCCTAAAAGATAGAAATTCAAAGTGCCTCTCTTGCTCAACCTGACATCCACGCCGATTGAGCATCGCACGCGATTGAGGTAGCCGCCATTGAAGCCCATGAGGAACCAACCCGCTTCGCCGGTCTCGGAATAGTCGTCCAAGGTGTAATAGGTGGTGCCATTGAAAGCGGCTTCAATGACGGGCGCATTGAAAAAGTTGCGAAGCTTTCATGTCGTCCAAGCATTGGCGTTCAAGTCACACGTTATTCTTGATGATGATGGTCGCCGCCGCAATTGTCGTGATGGCAGGTGGCGTCGCCATAAATCATGGTTCCGGCGAGATAGCGCGAAACGATCTCGTCGACAGGCATAGTGGGCGCTCCGCCATGCAGGGCGATGCCCAATTGGTTGAGCAGCTGGACAGCGCCACCACCAATGCCGCCACAGATGACATCGGTGCAACCCTCGGCAGCGAGGAAACGCGGCATGGCGCCATGCTCGTGCTCAGGGGCTTGTTTGACAACGGTTTCGGTGACTTTACCGTCTTCAACAGTGACAAAAGTCACCTGCGGGGCCTTGCCGAAATGCGGCCAAAGCTGGCCGTCGGCAGTGGGAATGGCTATTTTTTGGTTCTTCATGATGACATGATGTTGATTCCAGGTGCAAAAATAGGGAAAAAATATCATGATTCATGCTTTGGACGCCAGATAGCCCTCGACTATCCAATCGGCACGGCCAATTTCAAGACGAAGTTCCTGCCCATGTTAAACACCCCTTGACGGCCTGTGGCCATGTTCCAATCGGCGTATTTCAGGCGGCTCAGGTGGTTTTGGTAGCACACATCGGTCAGGTTGTCGACCACAAAATGCAACTCGGCAATCTTCCTTCCTCTCACTTGGATGTCGGTTCCGGCAGAGAGGCCGATGAGCAAGTAGGACGGTGTCACCGTCTCGGTGTCGTAGGCCGCAAAATAATGGTTTTGTTGCAGATACCAATCCACATTGGCAGCAACGTAAGCATTCATTCCCTCCATGTCAAACATTTACTTCTTAATCCTATACTTCCTGTTTTTATACTCCCCTTCCGTCTCAAGGATGCCCTCGTCCACGAGTTGTTTGAGGTAGTCACGGGTTTTTGAGGGCTTGAGTCCGATGGCTTTCGAAATGGATTTTGAGTCTGAAATCCTGCTATCGGCGATAAAATCAACGATTTGTCGCCGATTTTTCTTGGATTCAGTAGATTGATTGCCGTATTTCATACGTATCTGTTTTTTTACTATCTTTACCGCCTCAAAACGCACCATTTCCATGCAAATCTTCCAACGCAACATCCTCAACAAATACATCGAAAGCCTTGATAATACGCTGATTGACGAGCAGTACAAGACCTTTTCCAACTTCTTCCTGGATCCTGAAAGGCAGGCCAACATCCTCAACAGCAAGGAAGAGCAGTTCCAAGAAGGTTTCCTTCGCGAATTGTTCGTAAAGATTCTCGGCTACACCTTGAATCCCGACCCCAATTTCAACCTCACCACAGAGAAGAAAAACGAGACCAACAGCAAGAAAGCCGATGGAGCTATCCTCATCGATGGAAAGGTTGTGGGTGTGATTGAGTTGAAAGACCACAAAACGAATGATCTTAGCAAAGTTGAGGCACAGGCATTCAACTATAAGAGCCAACACAAAGAAGCTATCTACGTCGTCATCTCCAACTTTGAGAAACTACGCTTCTACATTGATAATGCCGTTGATTTCGAAGAGTTTGATTTGTTTCACCTTACCCGTGACGACTTTGCCCGGCTTTGGATTTGTCTTGCCTACGAGAACATCGTCAAGAACCTCCCTAAGCAAATCAAGGCAGCCAGTATCACTAACGAGGATCAAATCACCAATGCGCTCTATAAGGACTATTCCAACTTCAAGCGGGATTTGTTTGATGACATCCTTCAGCACAACCCGACAGACGACACGGAGCATAAGATTCTATTGTTCAAAAAGACTCAGAAACTCCTCGACAGGCTGCTATTCATCTTTTTCGCCGAAGACCGTGGGCTGCTGCCACCCAACTCCATCATGCTCATCATCAACCAGTGGGAGAAGCTGAGAGAGCTTGACAAGTACCAGCCGTTTTACAATCGTCTGAAGAAATACTTCGGATACATGAACACAGGCTTTCAAGGCAAGAACTACGAGGTCTTTGCCTACAATGGCGGCCTCTTCAAGCCGGATGAAATCCTTGACGGTCTCATCATCTCCGACGAGGTGTTGATGCGCTACTGCAAGAAAATTTCCGACTACGACTTCCAGAGCGATGTCGATGTCAACATTCTTGGCCACATCTTCGAGAACTCGCTTACCGAAATCGAGGAAATCACCACCAAACTCCAGCAGGGCGAAGCGCCCACCATCAGCAAGCGCAAGAAAGACGGCGTTTTCTACACCCCACAATTCATCACAAAATACATCGTGGAGAATACAGTTGGCAAGCTCTGCCGCGAGAAGAAGGCGGAACTCGGCATAGATGAGAGCGAGTATTTCACCGACAAGAAACGCCAGTTGGCCACCAAGAAGGCCCTCGTCGAAAAGCTGGATGCCTACCGCGACTGGCTCCTGCAGATTTCCATCTGTGACCCCGCCTGCGGTAGTGGTGCCTTTCTCAACGCCGCCCTGAACTTCCTCATCGCTGAGCACAAGCTCATCGACGAGATGCAAGCCAAGATTGAGGGCGCTTCACTTGTGTTCCCCAACGTCGAGAACTCCATCTTGGAAAACAACCTCTATGGTGTAGACATAAATGAGGAGAGTGTTGAAATCGCCAAGCTTTCATTGTGGCTTCGTACCGCCAAGCCTCACCGCAAGCTGAACTCGCTCAACAACAACATTAAATGCGGCAACTCCCTCATCGATGATCCAGTCATTGCCGGCGATAAGGCCTTCTGTTGGGAGAAGGAATTCCCGAAAATCTTCCGCGAAAAGCAGAAGCGACCTTGGCATATCACCACAGCTGTACATGATAGTCGTACTTCAGAACGAATGATAGAATACGACGTGAGGCGACTTCGCGACCACGGCACACGGCCTTACCCCGAGCCGATGCTTTTGAGCACGGAAGAGGAAATCATCATAACGGAGACCGTGGCGAAGATTGTGGAGGAAGACAAACTAAACGTCTTGGCCTACAACATTTGCTTCGACCACATGCACATACTCCTTGTGTGCGAAGAGAAAGAGGTGCCAAAGATTGTAGGAAAGATAAAGTCGATGACAGCGCGAGCCGTGAATATCGTCATGGGAAGAACAGTGCCGACAATGGTATCGACGACGAAGGGACCGGTAGGTACGACCGCGGTAGCGACAGCGGGTCATGACCCGCTGACCCTACCGGACGATACCCTACCGGACGAAGAACTTCCTAAAAAAGGCATCACACAGTGCTCCCTATGGGGAAGAAAATTCGGCAATACCTATATCAACTCCGACGAACACCTCTACAACGCCATCGAGTATATCCGGACCAATCGCGAACACCATGGCCTCGACCCACTTCCCGTAGAATATCCCCATTGCGTCTCCATCGAAGAAGCCTTCCGACCCGAGTACGCGGGCGGCTTCGATGTGGTCATTGGAAATCCGCCGTATGTGAGGGCTGATAGTCCAGGAAACACGTTGGATTTCAGAAACTACATGACCTCATCCAACCGTTGGCAAACGCTTGCTGGCAAATGGGACTTGTATATTCCTTTCTTGGAGCTGGGAATAATGATTTCAGGAACAAATGGCATTTGTTCTTTCATCATACCCGATGCATATTGCCATGCCGAGTATGGCAAGCAAAGCCTCGAATACATGCAAAGGAATCATTATCTTTCATTGATTGACTATTTCCCGGGCATTGATGTGTTCGAGAATGTAGGTGTGAAAAGTGTTATTGTGCATTTTGCCAAGCAAGGCTCAAACGGTTTTACTCAAAGAATCCATGACATCAGCCATCAGTATGAAGAAATCGAACATGCCGATTATCCAAGCAACTTTCGCATAGATGCCAAACAAAGCATCATGCAAGGAAAAGTTGGTTTCTATCCATTACATAACATCTGCTATTTGTCTGTTGGTATCGTTGGAAACAGCGACGAGAAACTGTATAAAGGAGAATTTGAAGTCGGTGACTTGTTGTCTAACATCAAGGATGACATCCATTCAAAACTCTATTATGAAGGAAAGGATGTTGGACGTTGGCGGTTGCTTCGCAAACGCTATATAGAGTATGGTACAGACCGCTCACCTAAAAAATGGAGAAGAAAAGGTTTTACAGAATTGTTTGAAGGCTCGCCAAAATTGGTGACGATGCGTAGCCCGGGTAATATACCAAGAACCATGCTTGACACGGATGATGGATATTTCAACGAGAGTGCCATTGGATTCAAACGTTGGATTGACCTGCAAGGTGTTCAAAACGGCAGCGTATCAAAGGCATATCAAAACGATAATGAGCGGAAACAGTTTGAGCAGCTGTCAATGGCATACTCATACAACTTGCTTCTTGGTATCTTCAACTCTTCGCTTATCCGTTACGAATTGAACACCAACCGCCGAAGCAACATCCATATTTATCCTGATGATTGGAAAGCGCTATCAATCCCCAATCTGACAGATGATAAAAACAAGGAAATCGCTGACAAACTAGATGGTATCGTTGCCATCCAAATCACATCGAACCAGCAGATTCAGCAGAAGCGTCAGCGTTTCCTTCATCGTTTGGAGGAAAGCCTGGATGTGCAGAAAATCACTGCCGCCTTGGAGCATTTTGACGAGTTGGAATTCAAGGGTTTTAACGCCGAGTTGAAGAAGCAGAAAGTCACCCTTTCGCTTGCCCAGCAAGATGAATGGGAAGACTACTTCAACCAATATAAGGCAGATTGCAACGCACTTTTCGCCCAAATCACTGCCACTGATAAAGAAATTGATCAAATGGTTTATAAACTTTATGGTCTGACTGAAGACGAGATTTCAATCATTGAAAAAGAATAATACATAATAATAATTGGAATGAATCACATTGAAATCATCAACAACTGGAATCTTAACCTGGTGTTTCACGAGCTTGAACAGGGAAACATGCGCATCCCCCGTTTTCAAAGGTCTTATGTCTGGGAGAGAGCAAAGATCGTCAAGCTGCTCAATAGTATCTATCATGAGTTCCCAATAGGCTCTTTCTTTCTTTGGGAGGCTGATGCTGAAATGGAAGGCTTTTGCCGGGATATAACTGAGTTCGGTTTCCCACAAAAGCCAGCTGCAAACAAGTTCACTTTTATCCTAGATGGCCAGCAACGCATCACCTCGCTTTATGTCGCATTGAAAGGTAAGAAGCTGGGTAATATCGACTATAGTTGCATTTGCTTCAACCTCGATAAGCGTGTTTTCAAGATACCAACACTCAAAACGGAGCCCAACAACATTCCGGCATGGAAGATATTTCAGCCTTCTGAGTTCCACCGTTTACTAATGGAATACTCCAGGGCTGAAAATACAGAATTGGCCGAGGCTCTGATTAGCTGCAACGAAACACTAAATAACTATCCAGTCAGTATTATAAAATCCAAAGACATGTCGCTCGAAGATGTTGTGACCATTTTCGAGCGCATTAACCAAGGCGGCAAACGTCTTTCATTGTTTGATTTGGTCCATGCTTCGGTGTGGTCAAAAGACTTCGATCTTCGTGACCTTATTACCGACTTCAACGAAGAACCTGCCATTAAACTTTGGGGCAAGATTGACAATGAGATTTTCACTCAGTCGCTCTCTCTTAATATCTCGAAAGATTGCGTAAAGACGCACCAGTTATCGCTCAAAAACGAGGAATGCAAAGATGCTTGGAAGCGTACCACAGAGTGCATCCGATTGGCCATTGACTTTATGAAGAATCAGTGGGGAGTGCAGAGCGTGGAGATTATTCCTTATCAGAATATAATCCCCGTTCTCCAATACTATTTCTTCATTACGGATGAATCTTCTGTGCTTCCCGAACACAAGCAAGCGCTTACTGATTGGTTCTGGACCTTGACATTCTCGAATAGATATTCCAGCTCCACATTGACCAAGATGAACAACGATGCTCGCTGGATAGAGCAACTGGTCAAGGATCCTTCCGTCACCCGTGTGTTCACTGTGAAGCTGTTGCTTGATGACCTTAAGAAGATCCGCATGGTACATCGCTCGGTCATCAAAAACGGAGTCTTGTGCTTGATGGCCCTCCAAAAGCCCGTCGACTTTAATAATGGAGACCTTGTTACACTTGATAAAACCAACGCATCGCGCCAAAACTCCAAGGAAAACCATCATTTCTTCCCCAACTCGCTGGCAAGCAAGCTTGGCGTTAAGTCAGAAGACATCAATTCTTTATTAAACTTCGCTTTCATCTCGAAACACCTGAATCTGGAGATTTCAAACAAGTTCCCGTCGGTATACCTTCAGGGTTATTCTGAAACCAATCCAAACCTGGCCGACCATCTGAAGACCCACTTTATTGACAGCAAAGCATACCAAGCCGCATTTGCCAACGATTTCAGGACCTTTATCGAGGCTCGTGGAAATACCATCTTATCAGCAATCAATAACGTTTGCCGTATCAACGATGCAACTCCTACGATAAACAGCAATCTTGATGAGAACGAACAGGAAGTTCTATTGGAAGACGTTGTAGAAGATGAGATGATTTAAAGATGCCGAGAGTAAAAATTGAAAAATAGAAATGGAAACAAACCAAGAAGAATACAAAAAGATCATTGGAAACTTGGCAAAGAACCTCAATGAAACAGTACGTTTGAAACGAGAATACCACAACACGTTAATCGGCGTTATTGGTGTTTGCTTCGGCGTTCTGGTTGCCATGAAAGACAATGACGGTTCTCAATCATCAAATTGGCTTTATTTTGTCGGACTGGTCTGCTGTGCAATAAGCTTGACGCTTCTTGTTATTGGTGCCTGGGATGCTATTGCCGCTCATAAGAACAAACAAAATGAACTTGTGGACGAGCTTGTGGAAAAAACGCTAGGATACTCAACGACGAAACAACGTAAGAAAAGCATAAAAGGCTACAAGATTTGTAGAAATGTGGGATATGTTTTCTTTTTCGCATCAATAATACTATTCTGTGTATATTCGTATTTCTCCTTGTTTAAATAATCACTCGTATCATATTCATAGTGCTTGTTTACGATGACATCACATCAAACCTAGTCCCGAAGGGACGACCCCACCACACCTCGATATGCAATGTCGGGGTTTCATATTAGGATGGTCGTATTCCAAGATGTTTCCGTTCCGTGAAAGTGTATGCAACGGATGGGACAGCAATGTTCCTCGCTACCATCTCCTCGCTTTAAACTTATAACTATTTTGGCAATAACACCAAATATTTGCCAAATTTAGCAGAAGCAACCCTCCCGCAGACGTGACTCGATGCATCAGAAAGTTGCAAGAGAATAATGTGTAAGACTCACATCTTCACCATCCTCTTCGTCACTATCCCGCCGTCCGTCATGACCTTCACCACATAAACGCCGCTTTCCAAACCGCTGATTTGGCATTGGAAGCCGGTGGTGGGCTGGCTTTTCACCAACTTGCCGTCCACAGAATAGACTTCGACGTGTCTCATGCCTTCGCAACGGATGGTGAAAACGTCGGCAC
>CAMUYT010000105.1 GCA_947164955.1 uncultured Bacteroidales bacterium
GGCATCCCTCCCGGGATGCCGCTTGTGCTGGCCTCAGACTTTCAAAGATCGGTCGTTTCCATCTCTCATGTTCCATTCTCATTATTCCTGTCGGAAACGGATTGCAAAAGTACAACCTTTTTTTGAATCAGCAATCAATTAATTGTATTATTTTTTGAAAAATGTTTTATATTACTGAAAATCAGAATAGAAAAACAATCATGTGTTGTGGAAAAATGGATGTTTTTGGCCTGTTTTATTCGGATTTTGTCGTTTCGGAGAGCCTAAAAACAGTGTTTTGGCTGGTTTGAATGATTTCAATGGTGCCAACAATGATGAAATCTGCCAGGATGGCTTCCGCTTTTCTTTTGTTGATATGTGCCATTTGCATGAATTCTGCGATGGAGATCTCGCCATGTTCGGCTAGGTAGTGGAGGAGGAAGGTCTCGGGTTCAGTGAAGGCAATTTTGGCTGGGCGGGAGAACTTGTCATACTTCCACACCTTAATTAATACACTGTCGGCGACGAGGTTTTCGTCGTTCACACGGACGAAAATCTTGTATTGGCCTTGGTTGTCGGGCGCTTTGTGTTTATGGTATCGATCTTTCGGTATGATGACTTCAAGTACCGTCTTGCCATTGATTTCCCATTCTTCGGTGGTGTATTCCACTTCGGGCTGACAATACATCTCTGCGGCAGCCTGGATCATGTGGATTTCCTCATCGGAACGCACGCCGGCTATGGCACCATTGTCTTTCACGCCAACCAAGAGGCGACCGCCGTCGGTGTTGGCGAAAGCGGCAAGGGAACGAGCAATGCGACGGCTGTCCGAAATCTCGAATTTGAAGTCGAGCATTTGGTGCTCGCCTTCTTGGATCAGTTGCTGGATATGGTTTTCTTTCGCTTTCATTGCGGCTGCAAAGATATGGTTTTTTTTCTTTGCCATATAATATTAATAAGGTGTATGGGTCAGCGAAAGCACAAAGGGGATGAAATCCCCAATGGGCTGATTCGTTGTTAGGGTAGGGAAGTGAGTCGCAAAAAACCGTTTTTCAGGCCGTAGAGACGGTTTCTCTTTTTGGATATAGTAGAGGCCGTTTTGGGTGGAAAACGTCAAATACGAGGTTTTTTCATCCAGTTGTTTTGGAGCGTTTGCCAATTTACAAATCTAAATCATTTTGTTGTATATAACTATAAATCAATAATTTATATAAAATTCACATAGTTACAATTTGTCTAGATACAAATGTAAATCAGTTTCCAAATTTATAATTATCTTGTTTTTATGAATATTATATTATAAATACATAAATATCAGTATATTATAATATATTAATTCAAGCAATTTATTAAATATTTACAAATATTGAAAGATGTTTTTGTTATTTAGTCATGATTATATTAAGATATTGGTATAGAGTAAAATAAAATGTTTAATTTCATGAATTACTTCAACTGTTTATCCGTGATACATGAAAATACATTTGTAAAATTTTGAATTTTGTGTTTTGTAATGATAAATTGTTTACTTTTGTAAATCGAAAATGAAGTGAAAATTGAAAATTTTTGGAGGATGTATCCATGGATAATTTGGAAATGAAAGACAGAATTGCCCATATCATCAGGGCGAAGAATTTGACCGCTGGCGACTTCGCGCTTCGACTGGGGATCCAGCCGTCTAATGTTTCACATTTGCTTTCGGGACGAAACAATCCTAGTTTGGACTTCGTGAAAAAACTGAAGGAGACCTTCCCTGAATACAATTTGGATTGGATTGTTTTGGGCGTGGGACCGATGACGGTGTCGGAGCCGCTTTATGATACAACTCGTTCGGAGGCTGCTTCCAGTGCTCCTCTTCAACAAGAAGTGCCGGCTTCGGTGGATGAGGCGAAACCAACCCTATCTCATGCCCCTGTCGAGCCGCTGCGTTTGTCGGAAAACGGATCGCTTAACAAGGCGCTTGAAAAGATAATCCTTGTCTATGCCGATCGGACTTTTGAGGTGATCATGCCCCGATAATTGGCATCTTATTAAATTAAATAGGTGTCGAACAAGAAAAATGTGTAATTTTGCAGGCTTTTATTTGAGTTATGCAAACAGATCTGTTTTTTGAACGCTTTGATGCTTTGATTCAGTCACCTAAACGCATTGTCTTGGCCTGTCATGTTAATCCTGATGGCGATGCCATAGGCTCTGTCTTGGCTTTGTCGGAGTTTTTGCAAGGACGTGGCCACGAGGTGAAAATGGTGGTTGCCAACGACTTTCCTGAGTTTTTGCATTGGATGCCAGGGGCCGACGCTTTCTTGGTGTTCGAGCAAGACGCTGAGTCGTGCAAGAAAGCCATTGCAGCAGCGGAGTGCATCATGATGTTGGATTTCAACAACTTGTCACGTAGCGGCATCCTTCATAACGAAATTGGGAAGACGCGTTGTCCCCGTGTGCTTATCGACCATCATCGTGATCCCGACGAGAGCCAGTTCTATTGTATGTGGTCAGACACTTGTGTGTCAAGTACTTCGGAGCTAGTCACGGAAATATTGTTGCATTACGGCAAAAGCAATCTGACAGAGCGTTGTTCGACGAATCTCTTGGTGGGAATCATGACGGATACGGGCTCGTTTGCGCATTCCATATATCATCCCAGGACTTTCGAATTGGTCAGCTTGTTGGTCGAAAAATCCATGCCTTTCGGCTATATCCATCAGTTGGTTTATGACACGATGTCGGAGAATCGGCTTCGTTTGCTGGGCTTTGCCATCAACGACAGGATGGAAGTGCTGGATGCCTATTCAACCGCAATTATCGCTTTGAATAAAAGCGATTTGGAACGTTTTGACTATCAAGTCGGCGATACCGAGGGCGTCGTCAATTTCCCCTTATCGATGAAAAAGATCAAGATGTCGGTTTTGGTGACCGAGCGTCAAGACCAAATCAGGCTTTCGTTCAGGTCGAAAGGGAATTTCTCAGTGCATGAGTTGGCCAACAAGCATTTCAAGGGTGGTGGTCACACCAATGCGGCTGGCGGTACGCTGACCTGCTCGTTTGAAGAAGCAGTTGAGAAGCTGAAATCTGTTTTGCCCGAGTATCAGGAAATGTTAAACATGACAGAATGAGAAGTAGCTGTAAATATTTGGCAATGATGATGTTGCTTGCTCTGCTTTCATGTGAGGAGAAACCGAGAAAGCCCATCGAGAATCTCACGAAAAGCGAGATGAAAAGCAGCATGGAGAAGGCAAACCGGTATCTGCTTAACGAAGAAGAGGAGGACATCGACAATTACGTGAGACGTCATGGCTTGACGATGGTTTCGACGGGCACTGGATTGAGATATCAGATCATGAAGCATGGCTCGGAACGGCAAGTGGAAAAAGGCGACAAAGTGGTGTTGGAGTATGAGCTGCATTCTATTGCTGGCGACTTGATTTATTCTTCACAGAATGAAGGCCCTAAGGTTTTCGTCGTTGGTGATGGCTCGGTTGAGTCGGGGCTCGATGAGGCGATGGGCTATCTCCATTATGGCGATGTCGCCAAACTCATCATTCCTTTCCATCTGGGCTATGGATTGCATGGCGACGATCGTGGCATTCCTGAATACGCTACTTTGGTTTATACGATTAAAATAACAGATAATCAATAGTTTATGAAGAGAAATTGTTTACTGGTTACATCGGTTTGCCTGATGGCAATAGTGATGTTTACGGCTTGTACCCAAAAGTTTCCGGGATACAAGAAAACGCAAAATGGGTTGTATTATAAGTTTTATGCGCATAATCCCACTGCAGACCAACCCAAGCAGTCGGATTTCTTGAAAGTCAACATGGCATGTTATCTGCACGACTCTTTGTATTATGACTGGAGTGGGTCGACAAGCGAAGTGTATTCGCAGCTGACCTCGCCGATGTTTTCTGGCGATTTGCAGGAAGCTTATTCCATGATGCATGTGGGCGACTCTGCGTCGTTCTATGTGAAAGCCGACTCGGTGGCCGCATTGTATTACGACCAAGATCCTGTCGCTGTGGGTTTGAAGCCCGAGGACTACTTCCGCTATGAGGTGAAATTGGTTGAAGTGAAATCGGAGCAAGAGTTTATGGCCAACATCGAGAAGATGAAGGAGACGATGATGATGGAATCGAGGAAGGCTTTGGACAATTACATCGCGGAAAACGGAATCACGGTAACTCCTGAAAGCTCGGGCGTTTACATTATTCCCATAGAGGCGGGAAAGGGACGTTGCCCTGTGAAAGGCGAGAAGGTCGAGCTTGATTTTGCGGCCTATCTGCTGAATGGGCAGTCGGTGGGTTCCACTTTCGATAGCCCCGAGAAGTTCTCATTCGTATTGGGCGAAGGCTATACCATCCGTGGATGGGAGGAGATCGTGCCAAAGATGCATCTTGGCGAGCGCGTGAGAGCCATCATCCCATTCGAGCTGGCTTATGGCGAACATGCTGTAGGTTCGATACCGGCTTATGCCAATCTGGTGTACGACATCAAATTGCTGGGTATCACAACGGAGGCCGAGCTGCAAGCGGAGGCCGAGAAGGCCAAGCAAATTCAAAAGGCGAAGTCGGAGGAGGCCTTTTTGAAGTATCTGAAAGACAACAATATCACAGAATACACCCCTTCGGGTTTGTTTTATAGCAAAACGTTGACCACGGATGGCGCTCAACCTCAATCGGGTCAGACGGCGCGTATCAAGTTTGTGGCAAGCTATCTCGATGGTACGCCTTTGGGCAATTCCGACCAGTTGGGTGAGTATTATGAAGTCGAATATGGCAAAGGCGGCGTGTTGAAGGGTTTGGAGGAAGGCATTGGTTTGATGCGAGTGGGAGAGAAGGCTCGTTTCATCTTGCCCTATACGTTGGCATACGGTAGCGAGGCCTATGGCAACATCCCGGCCTATTCCAACCTCATTTTCGACGTGGAGTTGCTCGATGTTGTAAATAAGTAAATAACAAATAATCAACACATTAATTATCACAAAATGAAAAAAAGTATCTTGTCTATGGCTGCTATGGCCATGCTGCTGGCAGGCGTAATGTGCGCTTGCGGTGAAAAGAATCCTTATCCGGGATTCGAAAAGTCACAGAATGGATTGTATTATCAATTCATCGAAAAGAACGAAAGTGCCCAACCCCAAAATGGCGACTTGATGGAAGTGAATCTGAGTTGCATGGTGAACGACACCAGTGTCGTCATCCCTGCAATGGAAAACATCATGCAGCTGCAGGAATCGCAGTTTGCCGGCGACCTCTTCGAGGGTTTTGCCATGATGCACAAAGGCGACTCCGCCTCATTCATTGTCAACATCGACTCCACTTTCAGGAAACTGATGGGTCAGCCGCAGTTGCCCGAAGGATTCACGTCTTCTGATGTGATGCGTTTCAATGTCCGCCTGAAGGATTTCTATCCCGAGAGCGAGTATGCCAAACGCATGGCTGTGAAGGTAAAGCAAGCTGCCGACGAGCGTATCGCCAAGATGAAGGCCGATCACCCCGAGGAGACCGCTACTGCCGCTCAGCAACTGACTGGTTTCCTGGCCAAGAACAAGGTTGTGGCTGAACCAACCGAGTCGGGCCTTTACTATGTGATGCTCTCTGAGGGCAACGGTGAGAAGCCTGAAGTGGGACAGATGGTCAAGGTACACTACACTGGCAAACTGCTTGATGGCACCGTTTTTGATTCCTCCATCGAAAGAGGCGAGCCTATCAGCTTCCCGCTTGGTGTCGGTCAGGTCATCCCTGGCTGGGACGAGGGCATTCAGCTGATGTCGAAAGGCGAGAAGGGTGTGCTTTATATCCCTTATTATCTGGCCTATGGCGAAAGACAGGCTGGCGAAAAGATCGTTCCTTTCTCCAACTTGATGTTTGAAGTCGAACTGGTTGATTTCGAATAAGATGAAGAGATCCTTCGTTTTGGCGTTACCTCTACTTTTTGCGGTGATGATGGCATCGTGTAACGATGACTCCGTTTATGCCGGTTTCAAAAAGATGGAGAGTGGCGCCTACATGAAGTTTTACAATAAGGACCACTCGGGGGTGATGCCTCGCCTGAACGACGAGGCCACCTTCGAGATGGCTCAGTATTTCAACGACTCATTGCTGTTTACCACGGCTGGCGAGGCGCCGATGAGCATCGTGCTGACGAAGGCTGACTTTGTCGGCGACGTGGTGGATGGCCTGCTGATGATGCATGTGGGCGACTCGGCCCGTCTGATGGTGTTGGCCGATTCGGTGTTCACCACCATGTTGCAGATGGAAGAGGTGCCTGAGGAATATGTAGGCAAGCCCATCTATTACGACCTGAAACTGCTTTCCGTGAAGCCTTTCGAGACCTTGGAGGCTGAACGTAAGGTGGTGTCGGACAGTCTGAAAGCCGAAGAGAACGCCTTCTTGCAGGCTTTGCGTGACGATGCCAATAACACCTTGACCGAATCGGGTATCATCGTCATGGAAACCGTCGGTAAAGGACGTTTGGCCAAGATGGGAGAATATGTCGACTTCGACTTCACAATGTGTGGACCGAAGGGCGACACCATCATGAACTCGTTTGGTGTGGAGCCCGTTGAGATGCAGTATGGCGAGGAGTTCATCTGCAAGGGTATCACAGAAGCCATCGGGATGGTGCCCGAGGGTGGCATGATGCGTTTTGTGGTGCCGTCGTCGTTGGCATTCGACAGCGTGGGCTATGAGCAGTTCATTAAGCCTTACACGCCCATGGTCGTCGTGATGAAGATGAACAGCGTGATGGACAAGGCTGCCTATGAAAAGAAGGTGGCTGCCAAGGAAGCCGCTGCAGAGGCCGAAAAGATTAGGATGGAGGCTAAGGAGCAGAGGGCTATCGACGATTACCTTAAGGCTAACGCCATTACTGATGCGCCCACTGAGTCGGGCCTCTACATTTTCCGTCAGGAAGAGGGGGAAGGTGACTTGGCGCAATGGGGCGAGGAAGTATCGGTCCACTATGTGATGCGTAACCTGAAGGGCGAACAGTTGGAGTCGAGTTACGACTATGGCCGACCGATGTCGTTTGTCATTGGCCGGGGCGAGATGATTCCTGCCATCGAGGAGGCTGTGATGACCATGGCACCTGGTGCGAAGGTCACGTTGCTGACGCCTTCTTCATTGGCTTTTGGGGAGTTTGATTTGGGTGAAACCTTGCCTCCCTATTCGCCGTTGATGATTGAGTTGGACCTCGTGGAAGTGAAATAGGTAGAGCATCCTGTTAGATCGCTTTTCGTTTTCGTGGCAAGATGATACTCCCGTTCTCCCAAGTTGGGAGAACGGGGGAAACACCCTAAAACTCAACACTCAAAGACATTCCTAAAGCCATACCATTCGCACCGCTTGGTGCGTCATAAGGCATCAGCGATGGCGAGATTCGCAAAGTCGTTTGATTTGCCTGCGGCATCTGCGCATAATAATGCTCTACGATGGTGTTCATTTTCTTTTGTCCTTTGGCCCTGTGAACGTACCCAACAGGTATAAGTACGCAACTTGAAGCGGCAAAGATACCAGCAACCGCCTTGAATTGCCAATACATATCGCGCGGTTTCACTAACCATCCTATTACGAGAGTCGCAGGAGCTGCTGCAAACAATCCCCAGCCAATGTCTTTCTCAATTACGCCCTTTCGATACATAGCCTTTGCCCTACCATATTCACTGACAATCAACGGAGTGATGGGTATGACTGTATCTACCGCCGCCATTTCCGAAAGCTGTCGGACTTCCCACCTGAGCGAGCTAAAAACTTGGTCTTCTGCTTTGTCTTGCGAGAACAATGGGGCAGAAACAATTAAAAGCAAAATAAACAACGATATCTTTCTCATATTCAATGATTAATGTTTATGGGACCTCTGATTATACTTGATTGACTTGTTTTCGGGTTGTCAGGATGCCGAAGTCCCGTTGGGACAATCCCTTCAACCCGCTGCAAAGTGATGTCGCTAATAAATAGACAGCAACGATTTGTCCATAATCGACACGGTGTTGGTAAATGTCATTAGATCGGGAAATACACGCC